>DASPXM010000447.1:0-3748 GCA_035637295.1 Verrucomicrobiia bacterium | reverse complement strand
TGCAATCTCCGAGCCGTGCTTCACAGGAAAGCCTGGAGACCCTCAATCTTTTCTACCGTCGAGTGGAATACCGTAGCGCGCCCATTCCTTTTCCACTTTGGCCATCGCTTCGCTTGCCGGCAAACAGATTGGCGGAAAATTTTTGGCATCGTAGCGGGTCGCGTCGACGATCATCTTCGAGGTCCGCGAGGTGGTCCACTGCTCTTCCTTGGGCAAAGAGGGATCTAGAATAATTCCGGTGAGCTGTTTCAGAATCTCGATATCGCGATTGGCCTGCACCCGCGTGGCAACCGCCCACTCCACCTGAATCGGGTCGAAAGGATCGATGTCAGCATCGACGATGATGACCTGCTTGATGTAACGCCCGGCGACGCTGCCGAGCACCGCAAGCCCCACATACTTGCCAAATCCCTCGTACGGTTTTTCCACCGCTACCACCGCGTGTAAGGCGCCTCCGGCTGGAACGGTCACATTGACTTTTTTTATTCCCGGCAGTGACACTTGCCGGATTATTTCCGCTTCCCGCGGCACAGCGGTCAAAAAACCCGATTCGTTCGGTTGCATTCCCTCGTAGGTGGCCTGCAGAATCGGATTATTTCGATGTGTGATCGCTTTAACCCGGATGACCGGCCGCGGCGCTTTGTGCCCGCCGTAGTGCCCGGTGAACTCGCCAAAGGGACCTTCTTCTCGCAGTTCGCCAGGCCGGATCTCACCTTCGATCACGATTTCAGCCATGGCGGGCACTTCCAGTGGAATCGTTTTGCACGGCACAAGCTCCAGCGGCTTGCCACGCAGCGCGCCGGCAATCGCCAGTTCGTCGATGCCAAAGGGAATCGGTGCTGGGGCAGTCATGACTACCGTTGGATCGGGCCCGAGCACGAGAGCCACCGGAAACGGCTCATTCGGAGCCTTGTTGCGCTGGAGATTGAGATGCGTGTAAGGGGCCGCAAGGATGCCGAGGGTATTTCCATCGTGAACCTGATTTCGATACAGTCCGACGTTTCGACCCTTCGTCACCGGGTCCTTAGTGATATGGCATGACAACGTCAGAAATGGTCCCCCGTCGAGCTCGTTCCAGATCGGCACCGGCAGTTTGAATAGATCGATCTCCTTGCCAATCAGGACGTTTTCTTGACACACCCCCCTCTCGACAATAACGGGAGAAAGCGGCGTGCTGGTGCGTCGGTTCCACTCCGCCGCCAGTTGATCCGCTTCGATACCGAGCGCCAACGCGTAACGCCGGCGCGACGCCAGCAAGTCGACGGCCAGAGGCATGGCGCGATCGCCGGGCCGTTCGAACAACAAGCCGGGACCGCCAGCGCGCAAATTGCGCAAGCAGATGGCGCCGATCTCTTGCTCTAAACTGACTGGAACCTTGACCCGCGAAAGCTCGCCGGCCTGTTCCAACACGGATAAATAACTCCTCAAGTCGGTGACGCTTGCAGTGGTCATGGGTGATCCTTTGCGGAATTGAAAAATTCATTTTAATGCTGACCGCCGATGCCGACCTTGCTGCCGACGACGTGAGCGATCAAGGCGATGACGATGACGACGAGCGAAGTGAGAAAGGCGACCACGGCGCCGCGCTCGAATTGTCCGCCGAAGGCATAATCGAGCGCCAGCAGCGCCATCGTCCGCGATTGGCTCGAGCCCAACAATACCACGGTGCTGATATCGCGCGCCGCCGAGATAAAGCCGAGCAGCCCGACGACGATGAACGTCGGCGTCAGAAGCGGGATCAGGACCCGGCGGTAACATTGCAGCCAGGAACCGCCGGATATGCGCGCCGCCTCTTCGAGCTCGGGTCCAAGTTGGACCAGCACACTCTTAACGATCTGGACGCCAAACGGCATACTCTTGATGAACAGAGCGATGATCAACAGATAAACCGAGCCGTACAGAGGCAAGAGAACTCTGGTTTCGAATACGGTCCACAGAAGCGCGAGTCCCATCAAGATGCCCGGAATCGCCCAGGGTAGCCACGAGATAAAATCCAAAACCGCCCTTCCCTTGAATTGCCGTCGCACAACCACATACGCGATCAGCGCATAGATAGCCGCACCGCTGACCGCGGTGCCGAGCCCGACGATCAGGGTGTTCCACAGGGACTTGATCAGGCTCGGATCGGCAAGCACTCGCTGCCAATTTTCGTTGGTCCAAGGTCGGGGAATATTGAAGTAACCGAAGGCGCGCATAAATGTCCCCATCAGCAGCACCATCAGAGGCACAACGGTCACGGTGAACGCAACCAAAGCAACGACCGAGAATATCGGCCAGCGCCAGCGGCCGAGACTGGTTGGATTGGTGCTGAATCCTCGTCCGGTCACCGTCCGATAAAGACGCTGGCCAAGATAGCTGCGCTGCAGCGCAACCATGATCAAAAGCAGCAATAAAAAAATACTTCCGAGAGCGGTTGCCGGGGCATACTCCGGCGGCTCATAGGCGACCAGATCGCGGATTTTGGTCGAATAGACGAACAGGCCGATGGGAACACCCAACAAGAGCTCGATCTCAAAAGCTTCCATGGAGCGAATCAGTCCCAACACGGTCGATACCAATATCGCCGGCATCATGAGTGGAATGACGATGCGAATTAAGGTAACGACCGGATTGGCGCCGCAACTGCGCGCACTCTCTTCGAGGCTCGCGTCGAGATTGCGAAACGCCGGCGCCAGAAGCAACACTTTCACGCCGAGGCTGGTCGTCATGTGCACCCAGACAATGCCCCAGTAGGAATAAATATTGAAAATCGGTCCGCTGACAATTGACAGGCTCTGCAGCCATTGGTTCAGCAAACCGAACTTGCCGTCGAGAAGTAAAATCCAGCCCAGCGCGACGGGCAAAGGCGGCAGAAAGAAAGAAATCCAGAACATGAACTCCAAGGCTTTTTTCCACGGCAGATCGGTGCGCGCGATCAGCCAGGAGAGCAGCACGCCGATCACCAGCGCGATCGACTGGCGCACGACGGCGAGGGACACGGTGTTCCACAACGCTTCGAGAATCGACGGGTCGCTGAAGGCGCGGCGCCACCCGGCAAGCCCATAGACCGGAACTTCGCCGGGCCTGGCAAGTTGAAAGCTGCCCACCAGCAACAACAAAAGCGGCGTCAGGACCAGGAACGCGACCACGGCGAAAAGCACCGCGATGCAGATCGTCGCCGGCTCAATCCCGAGCAATCTGGGCTGAGAAATTGCGTCGGCGGTTGAAACTTTGGCCATAATCCTTCGATTCTTGCGCTCTGGCGGTAAGATTAATGACGTTCGGCAAGGGAACTTGCCTGAGAGCCGGTCTCGAGGTCGTTCTCTAATTCCGCGTCCGTCACCCAAACTCGCAGATGTTCCGGCGGCAAATGGAGTCCGATGGAGCGGCACAATCCCGTGCTGCGCTCGCGCGGGACCGTGAGCGTGCAAATCCGACCACCGACGCGGAGCACGAGTTCGAGATCGCGACCAAGATGAAGAATATTTTCCACGTCGCACGGAATGACATTATCCCGGTTATCGCTGTCATTACTTTCAATTCGCGTGTCTTCTGGGCGTATCGCAACCAAAACTCGCTTGCCGATGCCGGCGCCGTCGAGGGATTCGGGTGTTCGTACTTGTACATTCTTCAGTCCGTCAAATTCGACGATGTCGAAGCCGTGCCGCTTTGCGATGATTTTTCCTCGGAAGCGCAAAATGCGCCCCAAAAAATCTTCGACAAAAGGCGTTTGCGGATGCTCGTAGACATCTTGCGGCGCGCCGATCTG
>DASPXM010000446.1:0-7702 GCA_035637295.1 Verrucomicrobiia bacterium | reverse complement strand
GCACGCGGCCCACATGCACTGGTCTTCGAGTCGATGAAACGCCCGTTTGAAAGCCACCGCCTCTCGGACCTTGTTCTGTTGTCCCTCGGTGAGCGCATATTTTTTTATCAGATCGCGTGTCGATGAGCCGTGCTCGATGTCGAGCTCGGAATGAACGGTAAAGTGCGCCAGTCCCCACTCCGGCACTTGGTAAAACTTGGTCAATGCCTCTGCCAGCTTCATTCCTTCCCCCCCTCTGCCCGTGCCGCCATCCTCGTCGAAGCTCAGCGCCGCCCCTTCCAACCAGCTATGGTCGCGCGCATAGGCCAGCCAGGAATCGACCAACAAGCGATATTCGGCAGTCAAATCCCGGAAATCTTCCATCTCGTCGCGCGAGATCCCCAAACCCTCGCCCAACTTTAGCCACAACGCTGCGTGGGGACCGACCTTGCCGCCGATTACCCGGTCGTCTTCTTCCTCCATATATTTTTTCATGCGCTCCATCCTGATCTCTTTCACCGGACAGTTGGCAAGAATATAGAGCTCCTTGCGCGGCACGTTGACGCGATAATAGTGGAGCTGTTTGACCCACATCTGAACCTGCGGTTTGCTGAGCAGGCCCTTGATCATTAGTACCCGCATCGCCCTTTCTTTGTGACGCGGCGGCCGCTTGCTCATAAGCTCTTCAATCAACTGATCTGCGCTCGTGGTCATTTGTCTCTCCTTCCTTATTCAACGCGCCAGCCATACGCGAGAAAGCCCCCCGTCCGGCATGTTGAATCTGCCGTCGGCGTCGGTCTCGAAGCCCAGGACCTTCTGCTGAAAAACAAAGTATCGGGGCACATAGGCCAGAGGAATATCGACCACGTCGTCGTGAAATACCTGGATGACTTTGCGATAAAGCTCATAGCGCTGTTTTGCATCTCTGGTCTTGACCGCCGTCTCCAGCACGCGGTCGATCTCTTTATTGCAATATCCGGACGAGTTTTCAGTGCGCTTTTTTGCCTTCACCTCTTCTTCGGCGCAGCCAAACTCGCTCTCGAACTCTTCGGCCGGATCGTCGGGAATATCGCCGCCGCTCAGCACCATCATAAAATCGCCGCTGCTCTCGCGCGTCACCCGCGCGCCCCTTTCGAGAATGGTTACTTTGGTTTTTATGCCGGCGGCGGTCAGTTGCTGGTGGATCACCTGAAGTTCTTCTTCTTCGGATTTCTGCCCGATCAACTCGAGCTCCCAATCCGGAGCTACGCCCACATCTTTGAGCAACGCTTTGACCTTGGAGGGATCGGGTTTGATCTCGATCAATTTCACGCGCCACGCACTGCCGCCGGGAAAAAGCTGGTCCGCCGGCTCGCCCAAACCCCAGAAGGCGCCGTCGATGTATTTTCTTTTATCGATCGCGTAGCGCACGGCCTGGCGCAGCCTCACGTCGTTAAAGGGCGGATCGGCGACATTAAAAAGCAACCGCCGATAACCCGCATGCTTGGCGACGCTGGTCTTGAGATCGCGGTATTCACCCTTGAGAATTTTGGCAATAAACGAATACGGCGTCCGCTCGATGATATCGAGATCGCCGGCCCGCACTCCGGTAAAACGCACTTGATCTTCCAGCACCGGTTTCAGGATGAGCTCGTCCAGATAGGGGAGACCTTTGCGCCAATAGTTTTTATTGCGCACGAAAGCGATCTCTCGCGCCGGCTTGTAGTCTTTGAATGCGAACGGGCCGGTCCCCGGTGGAAACCCGGCCAGATCGAGCTTTCCGCTTGGCACCGATCGACTGGGCACAATCGGAAACGGACGAATCGTCGCCACCATGCTGAGAAACCCCGCGTGCGGGTTCTTCAGCACGAACTCTACGGTGAGCTTGTCTTTGACTCTCACTCTTTCGACGCTTTTCAACATGCTCAAGCCGGTGGTCCCGTTGTTGGGATCCATCGCGTAATCGACGCTCCATTTCACGTCTTCGGCGCTGAGCTCCTTGCCATCGTGAAATTTGACGCCCTTGCGCAGCTTAAACGGGTAGCTCTTGCCGTCCGCGGACACGGTCCAGGACTCCGCCAGGCTGGGAACGAGCTTGCCGTGCTTGTCAAAATCCAACAACGCCTCATAGGCGAGCTGGCGCACGTAGACATTGGTCGAGGTTGTGCGCACGAAAGGATTCAACCCGTTGATGTCATTGCGTATGGCGAGCACCAGTCGTCCGCCGTACTTTGGCGCTTCGGCGCCGGTTAAAAGATCCGCGGAAAATGGCAAAAACAACGACCAGACAAACAGAGAAATTCGCCGCATAAGTCCACCCTTTTTTGCGCCAGGCGTCACCGTTGTCTCATTTTCGATAAAGTTGGTCGACCAAGCCGGAGCGCACGACCTCTCTGACCGGTCCCTCGTCGATGAAATCCTGCGGATTGGCGCCTTTGGCTTTCGGATTGGTCAGCGCCGCTTCCTCCAACAATAGTTTGATGTCGTCCGGGCGTATCTCCGGCACCGGAGAAAGCAACTTATGAACATGGTAGTCGTAAGCTTGTTTCAAGATGTCGGCATCGTCGGTGCGCGTATATCGGCCCAATATCCGCATGCCGTCCGCCGGACGACTCTTGAGATAGTGCGTCGCCTCGATGATCGCCCTGATAAACTGGCCGACGATGTCACGTTTGTCTTTGAGAAAGCTTCTCTTGGCGACCAGCGCGGCTTGAGCGTAGCGAACGCCGGTTTGCGACAAGTCGGCCAACTCGCGCAGTCCTAATCGACGCGCGATGAACAGGTAGGGAACCGACATCACTCCTGACTCCACCACACCGTTCGCCATCGCGGGGACGATGTCCGCCGAGCTGCCGATTTGAATCAACACGATATCTTTCCCCGGCTCCAACCCCTGTCCCTTGAGAAAATGGCGCGTGGCGAAATCCATGGTTCCGCCGAAACGCGTGACCGCCATCTTCTTGCCGCGCAGTTGGGCCACGTCTTTGATTGATGAAACCGCATAGATCGAAAAAACCCAGGTATGGACGTTCGTCCCAAATATCGCCACGTCGGAATAGCCTTGAAGCTGTGCCACCACGCCGCCGGTGCCGCCGCCCGCGAGCACGTCGATTTAATTCGCCAGCAGGGCCGCCATTCCCCGGGTTGAAGAGCCAACCTGGATGAGCTCCACGGATAGATTGTTCTTCCTGAAGAAGCCGGCGTCATGAGCCGCCCACAACGGCAGGAACGACGCCGTCGGCGCCGGGTAAGCAACGCGCAAGGAAGCCGGAGCCGCGCCGGCTAAGCGAAGCGCTCCAAAAGCGATCAGAGCGACAATGATCGCCAGCGCTCTTCGCGCTCTCCTCGGTTGAATTGTTTCCAGCTCCATCAGCGGTAAACCTGTTTGACAAATCCCGACCTCACAACGTTTTCCATCAAGCCGTCGTAAATCAGCTCGGCAGGGTTGATCTCCAGCGCCTTGGGGTTTGTCTCAGCTTGCTGCTCCAAGACGGCAGTCAAGTCTTCCGGTTGAATGTCTGGAATCTGCGGCCAGACTTTTTGCACGTACTCGCTATAGGTAATGCTCAAAGCCTCCGGATCGGTCGTCCGGGTATAACGGGAGAGAATGCTCAATGCTTCGAGCCGCTTGGTTTTGATAAAGTGAATCGATTCGATCAGCGCCTTGAGGAAAGACTCCATTCGCCCTTGGTTGTCGATGAGAAACTGCCGTTTCGCCAAAAAGGCGTTCGACGCGTATCTCGCACCGCTTTGAGTCAAATCCGCCAGCTCCTTAAAGCCGAGCTTTTTGACCGTAAAGTTCTGCGGCACGGCGACGACGCCGGCCTCGATGGCGCCGCGCACTAAGGCGGGAGTCATTTCCGACTGGCTGCCGACCTGCAGGAAGCTCACGTCCTTGCGCGGATCGAGATTGGCGCGCTTGAGAAAATAGCGAGCGGCGAAATCGCCGACGCCGCCGAACCGGCTGACCCCGAACCGTTTGCCGCGAAGGCCGGCGGCGTCGACAATCGACGGCTGGGCGTAAACAAAAAAATTGAGCCGGTTGTTCAAACTGCCGAACAGCGCGAGATCACGATAGCCCTGCAGGTAAGAGGCGATGCCGCCGACTCCGCCGCCGGCAACCACGGCCAGTTGTCCGCTGAATAGGGCGGCGATCGCAAGCGACGATGAGCCGACGTAGACAAGGTCGATCGCGACGCCGTGCTTGTCAAAAAATTTCGCCTCCTTGGCGACCCAGAGGGGCAGCTGCGTCGCCGTCGGCGCCGGATAGGAAACGCGCATAGGAGGCGCCGTGGCGCCGTATGCATTAACCGCTACGAGACCGAACGAAATAGCTAAGAGCAACAAAGCTATTTGAATTCTTTTGTCCATCTCACCGCCGTAAAGAAGAAAACTGGACCGCACCATCACTTTCGCTAAAAAATCAGCAAATCAAAGCCTATACCATTTTCCCCGCAGTTCTCGTTCTAGTCCAAGGCCTGGAACGACATGCCTATGCCGTCGACGCGAGGAACGGAGCGGCCAATCGTTGCAAAAATTCATGGACTGCATCGGTGATAATTTCAGCTTAAATAGCCGCGCTCGCGCCAGTATTGTGCTGCCGCCGGGTGGAGAGGGATTTCGAGAGGACCTTGAGGCGTATCCCGGCACATGCTGT
The DNA here is from genome assembly GCA_035637295.1 of Verrucomicrobiia bacterium. Lineage (GTDB taxonomy): Bacteria > Desulfobacterota > Binatia > UBA9968 > UBA9968 > DP-20. The sequence continues at coordinate 3,087 of DASPXM010000446.1, read as the reverse complement.
CGAGCGGGAGCGGGCCTTCGCCCTGCCAGGGAATCCGGTCTTTTCTCACCTCAAGGGCATGGCAAAATGCTCGCACGATTTCATGGGAAATGTCGTCGCGCGTGAAAACCATCCAGCCGCTGAAGTCTAGGCTTGTAACGTCTTGATCCAGCTTAGAACATTGCATCCTGGTGATGGCCGCGCGGCGAAATCCCATGGCATCCAACCTCTCGAGCAGTGGATCATCTAAGGGGAGAAAGCGCATACCCGAGTTTAAAGCCTCGTTTCCCCAAGTGCTGAGCGCCTCATCGAAAATCGCGTCGATTCTTCCGCTCGCTAATGCCTCCATCCGCTTCGGTCCGTTAGCCACGCGATCGTCGTAGCGCACCTCTCCTCCCCATTGGCCGATTTCTTCGAGCGTAAAACCGGCGGCCGCGAGTACTTCTCGGATGAAAAGATGCACGGAATGAGTCAGGTGGCCTCGCATTGAAACCCGTAGAGGATAACGTTTTTCCCGAATTGCCAGAAGCGATGTAAGGCCTGTGCGTTTGCTTACGGCAAAGCCGATTCTATCCAGTGACGGGATAACGGTGATGGCCCGCAAGGGGAGCGGTTGTTTGAACGGTCCTGTGCCGCGAAAAGCCAGCGTCGCCGGCGCGGCCGGATTGATGATGGCGAAGTCTGCTCTTTTTTCCCCGACCTCCCAGATTCCTTCAGGCGAATCACTGGCGAAGAAGCTCAGAGACCATTCTGCAGTTCCCTGTTCGCGAACCTGGACAAGAGTCTGTTTGTAGGGCCAACCATCGCCTCCGACGAGCTCCGAGGCCGTTTCAAGCATCAGGCGCGACCGGGTTACGACCGGACGCGCGTAACGCGTGGCTCGTTGGATTTTTTGTTTCTCCGCCATAACATTTACCTATAAATCGCTCCACAAAGCCGGACTTCGTTACCTTCGCACCATCGTGCCCATCTCACCGCGCATAGAGTTTCTCGACAAAACCGCTCGCGATAACATCCTTGACAATCGAGCCATAGATCAGCTCTGCAGGATCGATCTCGCGCGCCTTCGGATTGGCTTCGGCCAACTCTTCCAAAACCAGCTTGAGATCTTCCGGTAGGATCTCAGGCACTCTCGGCCAGATCACGCGGCTGTGATAATCGTAAGTCTGCGCCAGCACCCTCATGTCCGACATTCTGGTGTAACGGGCAAGGATCTTGATCCCGTCATCGCGGCGCACCCTGATAAATTGCATCGCCTCGATGATCGCTCGAACGAAGCCCTCGGCGGGGCCCTTGTTCTGAGCGAGAAACTGTCTCTTTGCCAGAAAAGACGACGAGGCATACCTCGCGCCGCTCTGGGATAGATCGGCGAGCTCGCGAAAGCCGCTTTCCTTCGCCTTGATGTCGTAGGGGAATGCCATGGTGCCGACGTCCACCGATCCGGCGATCAGCCCCGACAAGATGTCCTGCACCCTGCCGACTTGCACCATGGTCACTTCGCGGCCCGGATCGAAGCCGTTTTGCCGCAAGAAATGCCGCGTGGCGAAATCCATTGTGCCGCCGAAGCGCGTGACCCCGATACGCTTGCTGCGCACTCCCGCCACGGTCGACACCGATGGATGAGCATAGATGGAAAAAACAAACTTGTTGTTCATCGCGCCGAAAAATACCAGGTCGCGCTGGCCCCTCAGATAGGCGTTGGGTCCGGCTGAGCCGCCGCCGCCGAGAATATCGATTTCTCCGGCGAGATAGGCGGCCATGGCGATCGGCGAAGAGCCGACGTGGACCAGCTCGACGTCAAGGCCGTGCTTGCTGAACAGCCCGGCCTCGCTGGCGATCCACAACGGCAAATAGACAGTGGCCGGCGCGGGATAAGAAACGCGCAAAGTTTTGCGTTGCGCCAGAGAACTCGCCGGAAGCGCGAGAAGAATGATGGCGGCGACAAATAAAAGGCTCCGTGCCTTCGCGCTGACTGTCCGCTGAATCGTGATGGTCGATGCTCGCGCTTCTCGGTTCAAGGTTCCACGTTCAAGGTCCCAGGTGCGCGCCTCGCGCACCCTGAGCATCGAAGGATCTATTACAAGGGGTAAGAAAGATCCTTCACTTGGTTCAGGACAGGCTTTGAATCTTGAACTTTTTTTATTCATCGCTCGACTCTCCTTGCTCGACATGCATAAAGCCGAGATTCTCCATCAACGGCCGGTTGTGATGAACCAGGAAGCGAGCCGGGCGATCGCCTGTGTTGAAATGTTGATGCCAGCTAAAAACCGGAATACAGAGAACATCTCCTTCGCTCCAGTCGTAGCGCCGATCTTCGATGAGACTGTAACCCTGTCCGGAGATGACGTAGTTCACCTCTTCGTACATATGCCGATGGGCCCCAGAGCGCTTGCCGGGGGAAATCTCGGCGAGCAGCGTTCCCAGCACCCGCATGAGAAATCCGGTCTTTGGGTCGATCACATAGCGCACTCGGCCCATCGGCGTCTTCTCGAACTCGACTTTCGCATTATCAACTAACACGCGGCTGGCGCGCCGCCGCTTTTCTTCGCCGCCGGAAAAAAACAGCTGTTCCTTGTAGAGCGCATCGGTCGGATTGAGCGGTTCTGTCGTTGCCGCCGCTTGGATACTTACGCGCGTCGAGTCGTCCGCGCCGGGAATCAACGACTTCATCGCGCTCTCGCTCTTATGGCCGAACACCCAATAGTCGGGGTAGCGCTCGTCCTCGTACACCGCCAAGCCAAGAGCGAGTGAAAGCGGCCCCGTCGTCGCCGCCAGATAAATGAAATCCTCGTTCCCGGTATTGAGATGGCGATGCCAGGAAAACATCGGCACGCTGATGAAATCTCCCGGCGCCCAGTCGTAGCGCACGCCGTCGATGATGCTGTGACCGTTACCCTGCAGAACATGGATGACCGCTTCCACCGTGTGGCGATGGCCGAGAGTCTTCCAGCCCATTCCCTCTTCTTCGCCGGCCGGAATACGGTTGATCCAGAAACGAAAAGTTCGGTGATTGAAACCCAGGCGTGGATCGACGAGATAAAGATGCGAGTTGTTCTCAAACTGAGAGCGAATCTCCTCGGCCTTGATCTGCACGGGCGCCTGCAGCCT
>DASPXM010000445.1:0-3846 GCA_035637295.1 Verrucomicrobiia bacterium | reverse complement strand
CGGCTGCATCGACCCGAGCGACACACCCGTGCCGCAGGTTTCAAAGGTGGTCGAGCGCGTGCGCGCGGCGCTGAAATACATCGAACCGGAAAATCTCTGGCTCGCGCCGGACTGCGGTTTGATGACGATCAGCCGTGAGCTGGCCAATGCCAAAACGAAATTGCTCGTGGAGGTCGCTAAGGAGTGCCGTCGGACACTCTAAAATAGAAAGGAGCGAAAACGATGCCGACCAGTACCGCCTTTGAGCATCTCAAGGAGCTGCATGAAAAGTATGCGCGCCACGATCTGCGTGGCATGTGGCAGCGTGACGGATCGAGCTCGCCAAAGCTCCAGCCGCGACTTTGGCCCTGGCAGGAAGTCGCGCCGCTTCTCGACGAGTCTTTAAGAACAGTTCGCTTGCCCGAAGACACCGACCAACGCGTTATCGGGTTGACGGCTCCAAATTTTTCCAGCGGCGCGGTTTACGTCTCTTACCAACTTCTCAATCCTGGCGAGAAAGTTCCTTCCCACCGCCATACACCGGCGCAGATGCGGTTTATCATTCAAGGTACCGGCGCCTATACGACCTCCGACGGCGAGCGCATGTTTATGGAGCCCGGCGATCTTCTCGTGCAACCCAATTGGAGTTGGCACGGGACAGCTAACATCGGCGAAGGTCCGATTTACTGGCTGGATATTCAAGATCGCAACTTGGTGAATTATCTCGGAGCGTTTCGGCGCGAACTCTGGCCTAACGACGAAGTGCAACCCACCGTCCATCCGGAAAACTATTACTCCAAGGTCGCCGGCGGCCTTCGGCCGGTAAAATCTGTCGGCGCATCGCAGATTCTTCCGCCCACCCATTACAAATGGAATGATACTCTAAAGGCGGTGCAGGAGCTTACCGAGACTGCTGCAGTAAACCCCTACGACGGTCTAATGTTCGAATACACAAACCCATCTACCGGCGGCCATACCTTGCCCACACTCAGCGCGCAGATTCAGCTCTTGCAACCATCGCAAAAGACGCGCGAGCACCGGCACACTGGGATAACGATGTATTTCGTCGTCAAAGGCCAAGGCACGACGACCGTCACTGGCAGTACCACAATCGAATGGCGCGAGCGGGATTGTTTCATGCTGCCACCGTTGCACTGGCATTCACATCAGAACAGTTCGATGAACGAGCGTGCTACTCTTTTCACCGTCAGCGACCGCCCAGCGCTCGAGGCGCTGGGTCTGTACCATGAAGAGGGAAGGTAAGAATTGGAGCACTGGAGTAGTGGAACGTTGGAGTAATGGGGATGAAACGGGGACTGGCTACTTTTTGTTCTTCAAAAGGTTGCCTGTCCCCCTGAGGGTGGAGCGGTGGGTCAGCTACCAATACACCATCACTCCAGTACTCCAGCACCCCATTTAACATCAGAGGAGGTTACGATGGCTCGTAAAGTTCAAATGGTCTCCGGCGATTCCCATCTTGATTTTCCGCCCGAGCGTTGGACCCAGCGCGTGCCCGCGAAGTGGCGTGACCGGGCGCCGCGGCGCATCAAGCTCGCCAACGGCGACGATGCATTTATCATTGAGAATCGCCGCCCGCACTCGCCCAGTCTCCAGATCACGGGTACGGGCGGCGCTTACGATAAGCACGACATCAACGGAGTCAGTTACGACGGGCCCGGCACCGGTAGTCCCGCACAGCGGCTGGGCGAGCAAGACCAAGACGGCGTCGACGCCGAGATCCTCTACACCCATCCTTCGTACATGAGCTCTTGGCGCGGCATCAGCGATGACGAACCGTACCTTGCTTTGATTCGCGCCTACAATTCTTGGCTCATCGAAGAGTATTGCTCCTTCGCGCCCGATAGATTGATCGCCATGGGCGTGATCCCGGACACCGGCGTCAACGACGCCATCGCCGAGCTCGAGTTCTGCGCGCGCGCCGGCTACAAAGGCGTCTGTCTCTACAAGTTCCCCAGCGGCAAAGGCTACGCGCTTCCCGAAGACGATCGCTTCTGGGCGGCGGCCGTTGAAATCGGCATGCCGGTTACTGCGCACACCAACGGCGGCACGACGAGATTCTCTCGAGAAGGCCCAGTCTACCGCTACAGCGAAACGCCGGATCGAGCCGCCCCCGGTCGCGATCCGGTGAGCTTGCTCGTCCGTTTCACCAGCGATAATGCGTTGGCGCCGTTGCAGCTCGCCTTCGCGGGCGTGTTCGATCGATTTCCAAAGTTACGCGTCTACTGGGCCGAGACACAGGTCGGCTGGCTGCCTTACTGCCTCTCGCAAATCGATGATAACTACGAGCGCAATCGCTACTGGGCAGAGCGCGATTGGGGTATGCAACCGTTCAAGTGCAAGCCAAGTGAGTATCTGCGTGAGCGCAATCTCTGGGGGTTCATGAAAGATCCGCTCGGTGTTCGGCTGCGTCACGACGTCGGGGTTAAAGCATTACTGTGGGGAAGCGACTTTGCCCACGCCACCGGCGATTGGCCGGAATCGCGCCGGGTCATCGACGAAACTTTTGTCGGCGTCCCGGCGGAAGAGCGCTACGCCATGCTGGCGGGAAACGCGATTGAGTTTTTTCATCTCAAAGATACTGTGCCGGAAGTGAGCAACCTCATCCGCGCGGCGTAATGTTAGCTTCGGACTCCGACGTAGGATGGGTTGAGCAAAGCGATACCCATCAGTCAGAACACGGACCGCAGAGCCATGGGTATCGATACAACACGCCTCAACCCATCCTACGATTTGCTCCTTTGAACAGAACCACTTGAAGATGAAACAGCTCAGCACGATTTCACTTCTTTTGATTTCCTGCTTTCTTTTTTCGCCCGCGACTTTCGCTGCCGAATCGGGCGGCCAGCGCGGCGAATGGGAAAAAACCGTCGACGCAGCCAAGAAAGAAGGCCAGCTTACGGTTTATCATTGGGGCACGCCGTTGATGCTCGATGCGGGCGCGTTTCAGAAAGCCTATCCTGAAATCAAGGTAACCACAGTCAGCGCTATGGGGACCGAGCTCATGCAGCGCATCCTTGCCGAACGGCGGGGAGATAAATTTATTCCGGATGTCTATATCGCCGGCATCGCGTCGATGGTGGTGCTGCAAAAGGCGAAAACTTTCGATCCGATCAAAAGCGCGTTGCTACTGCCCGAGGTAAGCGACGAGTCCAAGTGGTGGCGCGGCAGACATACCTACGGCGATGCCGAACGGAGCCACATCTTCACGTTTACCAAAAGTCCAGACTACGGCAGCATCGGATTTAACTCCAAGCTGGTCGACCCTACCGAGTTCCGATCCTATTGGGATTTTCTCCAACCGAAGTGGCGCTCGAAAATCACGGTGCAAGATCTGCGCGGCGGCGGACCGGGTTCCACGCCGTTACGCTTCATGTACTACAACGCGGATCTGGGACCTAAATTCCTGCGCCAGCTCTACAGCGGCATGGACGCCACGCTCTACCGCGACAACCGGCTGGCCCTCGATTGGCTTGGCAGCGGCAAGTTTTCCCTGGCATTCTTCGTTCAGAAAGTAGAAGAAGCGGAGGCCAAAGGGTTGCCCGTCGTGCAATTCAGGCAGGCTATGAAGGAAGGCGTCGGCCTGTCATCCCGCGTTGGCCACATGGCGCTGCTCAACCGTGCGCCCCATCCGAACACGGCAAGAGTTTTCATCAACTGGTACCTATCCCGCGAAGGACAAGATCTCTTCCAGAAACTCCAGATCGGCGCCCATGATCCGGCGGACTCGCTAAGGATCGATATCGCGAAACAACAGATTCCCGCCGCCGACCGCCGCCAAGACGGCGTCAAATATATCGACTTGGATGAGCAAAAAGTTTTCGATCCCACGCCCGCCATCCAGCTGAT
>DASPXM010000444.1:0-5031 GCA_035637295.1 Verrucomicrobiia bacterium | reverse complement strand
TTTCTCTCGAACGATGGAGCCGAGGGACAATGGCAGCTCGCTATCTGGTGTGAAGGATTTGAGGAAACCGTAGCGCGCCATCTGCGCGACCTTGACGACATCGCGGCTCGAATTGGCATGAACACGACGATTTTGCGAGCTAAAAGCCATGATCAATTCTGGGGAAAGCTCCGCGACTTTCCGCTTCAGCCTGATTGTTTGGTTTACCGCGTGACTCTGCCTCGCGCGAAAATTTTTGATTTCACTCAGCTCGTCCAAAAATGGGCTGGTGTGAAACTGATCAGCAATATCGCCGCGGGCACGGTATGGCTGGCTTTGTCGGCACACAGATCCGGCGTGGAAAAGTTTGTTGAATTGATTGAAGTGGCACACCGGCAGCACGGTCACGCGGTCGTCTTCGCGGCGCCGGCTGAACTCAAGCAGGGAGTTGAAGTATGGGGACCATCGCCAACTACGATCTCGCTCCAGCGAGAGATCAAGCGGCAGTTCGACCCCAAAGGATTGCTAAACCCCGGCCGCTTTTGGAGCGGTTTGTGAATCAGCGAAAAAACTCAGCACTCAGTCCTCAGCACTAAGCAGTTAAAAAAACCGTATCACCCAACCACCGATCCAATTATCCACACCGAAGTCGGCGCTTCCCCTCACGGCGAAATATGCGGCGGCAGCAACAAAAACAAGATTGTCACGAAGGCCGACCTCATGCGCGTGATAGGATTGCCGGTCGAAGGAACGAAAATAGTTTTGTGCCCTGTCATCTTTGATCGCCGTTTTCACTACCGGCGCCATCGTCGGCAGAATTTTGAGCCAGTGCCAATGAAGTCCGAACGTCGGAATTAAGAAAACTATAATCATCACCGCACAGATTGGAGTTTGAATCCCCGCCGCGACTCCGAAACCGCCGACGACCATTAAAAAAGTGGCCACGTAGCCGAAGAAGGTCGCGCCCTTGGGAAAGAGGATGCTCGCAGTATTAACGGGGTTCGGCCAGCGACGGACGTTACTTAGCCCGCTGATCAGCATGCGCCAACCTAAAATTACTCGAAGCGTCGCTTCGGTGAGCAATACCATCGTCGAATGTTCCAATGGAGTCCTCCTCTTGCCTGATCCGAATGGTAATTTCGGACGCAATATAGCCAGCAGTGTCAATGCCGTCAAACCGGTGGCTCGGTGGGACAATAAACGAACTTGCTGCCCGATTTGCGTGCGCGTCTCCCAGTTGTAGCTGGGCAGTCGGCCAGTCGGAATTGTCTGAAAAATGCGTTTTTATGATTGTTTCTGCCAAAAAATTTCTCTACAATGCGGCACTCGGCGATGTTGAGACGCTGGCACGTGGGTTGCTCGTCTTGCATCGTGAATCGGAGGTGGCATGAAACACGCTCGACGATGGTTACTCGCATTGTGCTTTAGCATCTTGACATTATCGCCCGCCGGCGTGATTGCCGAGAGCGAACTATCCAACCGTTCTCCATTTCCCGTCCCCACTGGCCTCGAATCTTCGGTCGATTTTTGGAGAAAAGTCTTCACCGAATATAGTCTTTCGCAGCTGATTTATTTCGACGCCTTGGACATGAGCAAAATTTATGAAGTGAATGACGTTGGCGAAGGCGGTCGCTCGAATGAGTATCTCAACGCCGAACGCGCGCGCGTTGCCGCCGCTAACGGCGTCGACATCGAGCGCGTCAAAACGCAACGAGGAGTAAAGGAACGAACCGCGGCGGGTTTGAAACGCTCAGGTCGGTATATAACGCAAATTCAGCAGATCTTCCGCGATCGTGATTTGCCGCCAGAGCTCACATATTTGCCGATCGTGGAATCATCTTATGATATCTACGCCCGATCCTCTGTCGGCGCTCTGGGCATCTGGCAGTTCATGCCTCGTACCGGGCGTGAATATATGCGGGTAAACACCGCTATCGACGAACGACGAGATCCATTTGAATCGTCCCGTGCCGCCGCAGCCTATCTCAAACAAGCATACGAATTCTTGGGTAGTTGGCCCTTGGCGATTACCTCTTATAACTATGGACAAGGGGGTATCGCTCGTGCGGTTGCCGAGGTCGGTTCAGATAATTTAGTCGATCTGATCCAGAGGTATAATCATCCTAACTGGGGCTTCGCACCGAAGCAGTTCTACGCCGAGTTTATCGCAGCCGTCGAAATCGGTACGAATCTCAACAAATATTTCCCCGATCTTGAGCTTGACGCTTCAGTGGAAATTAAGGAAGTCGAACTTAGCAGCACAACTGCTTTGGCATCAGTGATCACCTCGTCGGGACTTAGCCGCGATGAATTCCTGGGTTGGAATCCGGCGCTTGGTACCGCAACCCGTATAGTACCCGCCGGCTATCGCGTAAAATTGCCCGTGGACCGAACCGTGGCGCCTCTCGTCACTGTTGCGCAAGTCCAGCAGGTTGCGCGCCAGCCACAGGCCAAGCCCCAAATTGTGCACCATCGGGTCAAGCGCGGCGAGACGGTAATTGAAATTGCCAGGCGTTACGGCGCATCGGTGGAACGCATCCTGCAAATTAATGGTATCCGTAAGGCTCATCTTGTCAAAGTCGGAACCACACTGGTAATCCCGAAGATATAAGATCCCATCTTCTTAGGATTGATTCCAGCAAAGCCGAGACCATCTATGATGGCTCGGCTTTGTACATTGAAGGATCTGCTCTGGCTTCACTGCGTTCATAAAGCCCTACCCCATACATTCTCAAGGGACTACACGCGTTGACAAGTTTTCTGCACGCTGGTTATAGTCACCGGCGTGATCGCAAACTTCTTGAAACATGAACTTGCCTTAAGTCACGCGCGGCGGCTCATCATCAGAATCGGCCTCCTGCTATTCTTTCTCCAACTGAGCGCTTCCGCGCTCGCCCAAGAGACAAAAAAAGTTCGTATGGCCTACTCCGCTTTCAGCATCTCATTTCTGAATGTCTTTATTGCGCGCGATGCCGGACTGTTCAAAAAGCACGGCCTGGAAGCCGAGCTGATTCAAATGGCCGGACCTTTGCCTGTCGCCGCGCTCGCGGCCGGCGAAATCGATTACTTAACTGGCTACACAACCGGCATTGTCGCGACGGGTCAAGGCGCGCCGCTCAAGGGGATCATGATCAGTTTGCGCAAGCCCCCGTTCTTTCTCGTCGCCGAGCCGAGCATTCAGCGGCCGAGTGAACTTGCGGGCAGGAGAATCGGGGTCGACAGGATCGGCAGCCTGCAGCACCTGGTGGCTCGTCTGCTGCTGAAAGCGAAAGGGACAGATCCCGAAAAAGCCATTTTCACTCAGACGGGTTCCGTGTCGAACACCGTAACCAGCTTGGGTCAGGGCGCGGTGTCCGCCGCCGTTTTGTCGGGGCCCCATAACGTCATCATGGTGCAAAAAGGCTTCCGGGAGATCGGCTCCGCCGACGAGCTGCCGATGCAATTTCCGACCAGCGGGCTCGTCGTCAATGAAACCAAGCTTAAGACCGACGCCGCCCGGATCAAGACGGTCATTCGCGTGATGCTCGATGCCGCCGCCTATTGCCGAAAAGAAAAGTCACGCGCCGTGAATTACGTCAAAGACAAATGGAAGTTGGAACAAAAAGTGGCCGAGACGGTCTACGAACAATGGCTTTCGATTCTTACACCTGACGGCAAGATCAGCATCAAAGACATGCAGGAATATTTTGACCTGGCATATGGTCAAAAACAGATCTCGGCGCCGATCAACGTCGCCGCGGTAACGGATTACTCGCTACTCGATCAGGTTTTGGCGGGAAAGTAACAGATCGCAGGGATCACTTGTCAGTCGAGCTCGAAAGTTAGAGTCTAAACCAGCAAAGTTAAGGAGCGAGTTATGGTAGACGGCAAAGCACTTGTCGAATCAGTGAAGAAAGAAATCATCGAACCGGGCATTCAACGCCTGCTGGAAACTCCCTATTTCACGGAAATGCGCCAAGGGAAATTATCGATCAAACGGCTGCAGGGTTGGTCCATCCAGCACTATTTGCACAACAAGGCGATTCTAAAATCCTTCGCTTTGGGCATGGTGAAGAACGCCCAGGACCAGACCATGTTCGATTATTTCACTTACCAGTTAAACGAAGAACAGTCCCATCCTGATCTAGCGAAGCGGTTCGGTCTCGCCCTCGGTCTCAAAGAAGAAGACTTCACGGAAGCAACGCAAATCTTTGAGTGCCAGATTCACTCGGCGCGCACGGTTTACAATACGCTCACGGGCATCGCGCCGCAAAATCGCGCATCGGCGATGACCAGTGAAAGCATGGTGTGCCGTTACTCGGAAGAATTTTTAAACGCCGGGCGCAAGCATTACGGTCTCGACGATCGCGATCTAGTGTTTTTTCCTACCCACATGGTGGCGGACGTTGAGCATACTGCGCAATCGGCGGATCTAATCGCGCGCATGGTGAAGACGCCGCGTGAAGAGCGTTTGGTGCGCGAAAGCGCGCAGTACATGGTACGCATCAAGCTCGGAAAGTTCGACGGAATTTACCGGGAATACAGTTGAGGCATGATCCTAAGTTAGCGGGCTGTTTGACGGCGTTCTCCAGCCGCCTGGTAAATATTTCTAGTCGTTGCTATGGGTTCGGCTCTATTGAAGAACGCGGCGAGTACATCCATTCAGCATACTGCTTGACCATGCGACGCGTGCTAAAGCGGGGCATGGTCGTGCGAATCGCCTCCTTCACCATCCGGAGCCAGCGCCGCGGTACTTTGTTCGCATCGCGATCATAAAAAGCTGGGGCTATTTCTTCTTCAAGGAGGCGATAGAGCGCTTCCGCGTCGGCTGCATCTATCGCGGCTGGGTCGTCTGCCGCCACGCCCCCCTCAATCAACCATCCGTTCGATCCCGTGTGGCCTTCTGCCCACCAACCATCCCCCGTGCTCAGATGCAGTGCGCCATTGATTGACGCTTTCATTCCGCTGGTTCCGCTCGCTTCAAAAGGCCTACGTGGAGTATTCAACCAAACATCGCATCCTTGCACTAAGAAGTGCGCAACATAAAGATCGTAGTCCTCCACAAAGGCAATA
>DASPXM010000443.1:0-37084 GCA_035637295.1 Verrucomicrobiia bacterium | reverse complement strand
TGAGATCGTAAATGTTAAAGCGAGTTTGGCTAAAACCCGGGCGATTTCTTTCTCGCTCGTAGACGGACCCGTCGAAGAGCCTGAGTCCCAAGGTATTTGTTTCCTCATCCGTAGTGATGCGAGCAACCTTACCCAAAATGATATCCTCCCGCGTGCGATCGCGTTTGTCGACAATTAACACCCCCTGGGCAGTGTTTCCCGGCGGCACTAATTCTTCCACGTAGATCAGGATCTGTGGAAAGTCGTCGTTGAATACCTTTTCCCGGAGGGCGGTTCCGACACGGTTTCGCGCAATGTTGTAAAGCTCTTTTTTTAGCGCGAAATTCGCCGCTGGACGGGCGACCATGGTCAATCCCAACGTGATCAAGGCTACCACTAAGCTAGCTAGAGCGATAGGCCCGAGAATTTGCGGCGCGCTGACTCCCGAAGCTTTCATCGCCAAGAGTTCCTGGTCGTTGGACATTCTGCCAAGGCCCAAAAGGATCGCCAGCAGGAAAGCCATAGGGACGGTCATCTCCAAAAAGGTAGGTAGAATGAGCGCGAAGAGTTTGCCAATCTGGAATAAGGGAACGCCGCGCGTGACCACGAGCTCAATGAGTCTCAGTATCCGCGCGATCAGAAAGATGAACGTAAACGCCAAGAGTCCGAGAAAAAAAGGCGGAACCACTTCGGCGACGAGATAGCGGCAAAGGGTCTTTCGTTTCACAGTGTCGGCATGTTAGCTGGTGGTTCATCCTTTGTAAATTCCTGACTTTTGCGGGACGAGGTTGAGTCGATGGGAAAAAGCCAAAACATAGTGTTCGGCGTCAATCCGGTTCTCGAAAAACTGAAAGCGTCAGCCGATGACATTTCCGAGCTGCTCATCTCAAATGGTTCCGACCGGCGTGCTTTACAGTTGATTAGACGAGAAGCCGGGCGACTTGGTTTGCGCATCCTATCAGTGGATTCTAAGAGGTTAGACCAGTTGGCTGAAGGGCACCGACACCAGGGCGTGGTCGCAATCGTTGAGCCTTACCGCTACTCAGCATTTGCAGATTTGCTCCAAGAGATTTCAACCTCCACGAAATCGGAATGGATATTGATCCTGGATGGTTTGACGGACCCGAGAAACTTCGGTGCTCTATTGCGAACCGCTGAAGCCGTCGGCGTGCGGCACATCGTGATTCCCAAGGACCGGTCAGTGGCGGTAACCCCGATCGTCGTTAAAGCGTCAGCTGGAGCGGTACACCATGTCAAAATCATAAAAGTCACCAACCTGCGGCGCACCATTGGGATTCTAAAGGAATATGGTTACTGGATCGTTGGACTTGACGCGCAAAGCCGGGAGAGCGTCTACGACCGGCAATATCCGTCGAAATTGGCACTTGTCCTAGGGAGCGAGGGCAGGGGCGTTCGGCCGCTCAATTTACGGGAATGTGACTTTTTGGTCTCGATTCCAATGTTGGGGAAAGTTGGATCACTCAATGTGGCAGCGGCTGGGGCGGTTTTCCTATACGAGCTGCTGCGTCAAATGCGCCACGGCGCACGCGTTGTGGCGGAAAAATCGCCATAGCCAAAAAGCCCATGCCACAGTATATTAGTTGATTTGGAGTCATGCCTGTTGACATAATGGCCTGAAGGTGGTTTAAATACGCGTTTACATAAGGGGAAAGGCGCCTTGGTGTCGTCGTTCGCCTTAACCGCGAATGATTCCGTAGTTTAGCAGCTCAACCAGATGTAAGTAATCCTTTCCGCTGCCGACCTATTGGCGGATTTGCAGCATTTGTGCTGGCGCATATGAACATTGATGGGGGGATGGGGCCAGGCTGGCGTAGCTCAATGGCAGAGCAGCTGATTTGTAATCAGCAGGTTGTAGGTTCAAATCCTATCGCCAGCTCCAGCCACGTAGTTTTGGTGTTCGCGACGTCGGAACGGCTCAGGCTCTTTAAGGTATTCACTACTATTGCTTAGGGGTGAAGAGAGAAAAGGAGAGGTTCCCGAGTGGCCAAAGGGAGCAGACTGTAAATCTGCCGGCGATGCCTTCGAAGGTTCGAATCCTTCCCTCTCCACCAATTATTCGCGGGAATAGCTCAGTTGGTAGAGCGCAAGCCTTCCAAGCTTGGGGTCGCGGGTTCGAGTCCCGTTTCCCGCTCCATTTTGCATATGGCTGATACCGGACAGCATATCGACTGGACCCTCAGGCACGGAGTCATCAGCCATATGCGATAAAGCCATCGACTGATGTGCCCAGGTAGCTCAGTCGGTAGAGCACGTCCTTGGTAAGGACGAGGTCAGCGGTTCGATCCCGCTCCTGGGCTTTGCTCCGATTGTGACATTTGAGTGAGGGGGATTTTTCATTTGAGTATGATTGAGCGGCAATCAATAGGAGGACGAGATGAGCAAACAGAAGTTTGAGCGTAAGAAACCGCACCTCAACATCGGCACGATCGGTCATGTCGATCATGGCAAGACGACCTTGACCGCAGCGATTACGAAAGTGCTGGAAAAACAGGGCAAGGCAAAGTTTCTCGCTTACGATCAGATCGACAAGGCGCCGGAAGAACGAGAACGTGGCGTCACCATCAACATCGCCCACGTCGAGTATGAAACCGACAAACGCCACTATGCGCACGTCGACTGCCCTGGTCACGCCGACTACATTAAGAACATGATCACCGGAGCAGCGCAGATGGATGGAGCGATCCTCGTCGTCTCTGCCGCGGATGGCCCGATGCCTCAGACCCGTGAGCATATCTTGTTGGCGCGCCAAGTCGGCGTTCCGGCGATCGTGGTCTTTCTTAACAAAGCCGACATGGTTGACGATAAAGAGCTATTGGAGCTCGTTGAGCTCGAAGTTCGCGAGCTACTTTCCAAGTACAAATTTCCGGGCGACGACACGCCGATCGTCGTCGGTAGCGCGTTGAAGGCTCTCGAAGGCGATACCTCCGAGCTGGGCGAGGGAGCCATCTTAAAGCTCATGGACGCAATCGATTCCTTCGTTCAGGAACCGGTTCGTGAAGTTGATAAGCCTTTCATTATGCCCGTCGAAGATGTTTTTACGATTAGCGGTCGCGGCACCGTCGTTACCGGTCGTGTCGAGCGCGGTATCGTCAGAGTCGGCGAGGAAATTGAAATCGTCGGTTTTAAAGCCACTCAAAAGACGGTCGCGACGGGCGTCGAAATGTTCCGCAAGCTGCTTGATGAAGGGCAGGCCGGCGACAATATCGGAGTCCTCCTGCGCGGCACCAAACGCGAGGATGTCGAACGCGGACAGGTGCTGGCAAAGCCGGGAAGCATTACGCCGCATACCAACTTCAACGCCGAGGCCTATGTGCTCACCAAGGAAGAGGGTGGACGCCACACGCCGTTTTTTAACGGCTATCGGCCCCAATTCTACTTTCGTACAACCGATGTGACCGGCGTCGTGAAATTGCCGGAGGGTACGGAAATGGTCATGCCGGGTGACAATATTAACGTGGAGATTGAGTTAATCACGCCGGTCGCCATGGATAACGGTTTAAAGTTCGCAATCCGTGAAGGTGGTCGGACCGTGGGCGCGGGAGTGGTGACGAAGATTAACCAATAACATAACGCCCGGCAAGGGAGGTTGCGGCCATGCGGGAGATTGTAGGATTTGCTTGCGACCAATGTAAGCGCAAAAACTATACGTCGACAAAAAACCGGAAGAAAACCACCGAGAAATTATCTCTCAAAAAGTTTTGTTCCTTTTGCCGGAGCCACACCCTGCATCGTGAGATTAAAGTCTAGGGAGATACAGGGGGTCAGTAGCTCCAATTGGTAGAGCGCCGGACTCCAAATCCGGTTGTTGCAGGTTCGAGCCCTGCCTGACCCGCCATCTCATCGCGGTTGGGACAAGTTTATGGGGGATTGGATTCAAAAGGTCCAGGATGCCATCCGGCATGCGACCGAATATTTCCAGGAATCTTGGCAAGAGCTCAAAAAAGTTCATTGGCCCTCGCGCAAGGAAACTTACGCGGCAACGCTGGTCGTCATTGTCGTCGTGGTCTTGATTTCCGTCTATTTGGCGATGGTCGATTTTGTTCTGACAAAAGCCATTCAGGCGGTCATTGGCTAATTTCATAGGCTCTCCTCTATGGCGAAGCACTGGTACATCGTTCACACCTTTTCGGGCTATGAACAAAAAGCAAAAGCAGCTCTGGAAGAGCGGATCCGAGCGCTCGGCAAGCAGGAGTATTTTGGCGAAATTCTCGTACCAGTGGAAAAGGTTGTTGAGCTGGTCAAGGGTAAAAAGAAGACTTCTTCCCGAAAGTTTTTTCCCGGCTATATCCTGGTTCAGATGGAGCTGAGTGATGACACTTGGCACGTGGTCAAGGAGACCCCGAAGATAACCGGCTTTGTCGGCGGTAGCACCAATCCCCCGCCGGTTAGCGACGA
Source organism: Verrucomicrobiia bacterium (assembly GCA_035637295.1). GTDB lineage: Bacteria > Desulfobacterota > Binatia > UBA9968 > UBA9968 > DP-20. The sequence goes on along the minus strand of DASPXM010000443.1, from coordinate 32,689 downwards.
AGAGGTTAGAGCGATCAACCAGCAGATGGAAGAAGGGGCGATCAAGCCGAAACCTCGTGTTTTGTTTTCCGTGGGTGAGAACGTCAAGGTTATCGATGGTCCTTTCGCCGATTTCAATGGTGTGGTCGAGGAGGTCAAACCGGATAAGGGCAAGCTCAGGGTTTTGATCAGTATTTTTGGACGAGCCACGCCGGTGGAACTCGAGTTCGTCCAGGTTGAACGTAATTAAAATTAAATATGGGAACCAAAGACAATGGCTAAGAAAGTCATCGGGGAAATCAAACTGCAGATCCCAGCAGGTCAGGCAAATCCCAGCCCGCCAGTGGGACCAGCGCTGGGTCAGCGCGGCGTTAACATCATGGAGTTCTGCAAAGCTTTCAATGCCGCAACTCAAGCGCAGCAGGGCATGATCACGCCGGTGATCATTACCGTATATGCAGATCGTTCGTTTACTTTCGTGACCAAGACCCCGCCGGCATCGGTGTTGCTCAAAAAAGCCGCCGGACTCGACAAAGGCTCTGCCGAGCCTGGAAAAAACAAGGTTGGAACAGTCACACGAGCGCAAATCAGGCAGATTGCCGAACTAAAGCTCAAGGATCTCACAGCGAAAGATCTCGTCGCGGCGGAGAAGTCTGTCGAGGGTACCGCTCGTAGTTTGGGCTTGGAAGTCGAGGGTTAGTTTGCTCGCTCCCGACGGCAGTGACGATCGAACGAACGGCAAAATTTTGCCAAGAGGGAACCCATGAGTGAGAATGGAAAAAGCTATCGTGCCGCGCTCGCCAAAGTTGATCGCAATCAGCGCTATCTGTTGGAAGATAGTCTACGCTTGGTAAAGGATACAGCCCGCGCCAAGTTCGATGAGACCGTGGAAATGGCGATCCGCTTGGGTGTCGATCCGCGCCAGGCCGATCAGAATATCCGCGGCACCGTGACCTTGCCTCATGGCATGGGAAAACCGGTGCGCGTCCTTGCGTTCGCCAAAGGTGAAAAGGAAAAAGAAGCTCAGGAAGCCGGTGCCGACTTCGTCGGTAATGACGATCTGATCAAGAAAATTAGCGAGGGATGGCTAGAGTTCGATAAAACTGTGGCCACACCCGATATGATGGGAGCGGTCGGGCGAATCGGCAAAATCTTAGGTCCACGCGGTCTCATGCCGAACCCGAAAACTGGTACGGTTAACATCGATATCGGCAAGGCCGTCAAGGAAATCAAGGCGGGTAAACTGGAATTCCGCGTGGACAAAGCCGGTATTATCCATGTGCCGGTGGGCAAAGCTTCGTTTGGCGCCGAACAGTTGATCGAAAATGCCACGGCCGTATTGTTGTCAATTTTGCGGGCAAAGCCGGCTTCGGCCAAGGGCAATTTCGTTAAGGGTGTCACGGTGACTACTACCATGGGCCCGGGAATCAAAATCGACTTGGCGCAAATCAGAGCGATGGCTGCCTAGTGAAAATTGAATTTTCATCTTGTGGACTAAGCTAGAGCGGATTAGGGAGTAGACTATGTCGGAAGTGGAAGCGGCCCGTGCAGGGCACGGCGAAAAAGCCGAAGCAGTTGCCGCCGTTCATCAGCGGCTTAAGTCGGCCAAGATGGCAATTGTTACAGAATACCGGGGACTGACCGTCGCGCAGATGACCCGCCTAAGGCGAGAGATACGCGGCGCTGCGGGTGAGTATCAAGTCATCAAGAACACCTTGGTACGGCGGGCGCTCGGAGATACCCCCTTCGGGGATCTGGAAAAATTGCTCGAAGGACCAAACGGCTGGGTATTCGCTTACGATGACCCGGTAATTTTATCCAAAGCGTTGATCAAGTTCGCTGACGACACGGACAAGCTAAAAATCAAAGGCGGCGTGTTTGAAGGGCGATTCATGGATCCAGCCGCCGTCAAGGTTTTGTCGCAGATGCCGAGTAAGCCGGAGCTTCAGGCCAAGTTGCTGGCTATGATCAACGCCCCGGCAACACAACTTGTGCGCCTGATTCAAGAACCAGGCGCGAGAGTCGTCAGATTAATTGATTCGGTTCGTAGAACAAAATCCGAGTGAACAAGATTTTTTCACAGAAACAATTAAAGGGGGACCATTTCCATGGAAGGCGTATCAAAAGATCAAGTCAAGGAATTTATCAAAAACATGACCCTGTTGGACGCTGCGGCGCTGGTAAAGGAGCTCGAAGAAGAGTTGGGCGTCAGTGCGGCGGCTCCCGTCGCGGTGGCTGCGGCGGCGGGCGGAGCGGCGGCGCCGGTGGAAGAAAAGACCGAGTTCAACGTTATTCTTACCGAAGCCGGAGAGAAAAAGATTCAGGTTATCAAAGTCGTCCGCGAGCTCACCGGGCTCGGCTTGAAGGAAGCCAAGGACCTCGTCGATGGTGCGCCCAAGCCGGTGAAAGAAGCCGTAGCCAAAGCGGAGGCGGAGAGTATCAAGAAAAAACTAGAGGAACAGGGCGCGAAAGTTGAAATCAAGTAGGTCTCGCGAGGTGGTTCTGGTGTTGTACTTTCAGTAATGGATTGTCGACCGCCATTTAAGCAGAGGAGTGCGCATGGCATTTCAAGTTGCCAATAACTTACGATTTCGCCGTAGTTTCGGGAGGATTCGAAAAATTATCGATCTTCCCTATCTAATTGAAATCCAAAAGAACTCTTATGAGCTATTTCTGCAAAAGGACGCCGCGCCGGCGGAACGTCAGAGCATCGGACTACAGGAAGTTTTTAAATCGGTTTTCCCGATCAAGGATTTTAACGAAACCGCTTCTTTGGAGTTTGTCAGCTATTCGCTGGGCGAGCCCAAGTATGACGTCGAAGAGTGTCATCAACGCGGCATGACATTCGCCGCGCCTTTGAAGGTTACCGTGCAATTGGTGCTGTGGGATGTCGACCAGCAGACCGGCTCGCGCAGCATTAAGAATGTCAAAGAACAGGAAGTCTATTTCGGCGAGATCCCGCTGATGACCACCAACGGGACATTTATGGTCAACGGCACCGAGCGGGTAATCGTTAGCCAGCTGCATCGCTCGCCGGGAGTTTTTTTCGAGCACGATAAGGGGAAAACCCATGCCAGCGGTAAGCTGCTTTATTCGGCACGGGTGATTCCATACCGGGGATCTTGGGTGGATCTCGAGTTCGACCCGCGCGACATCCTGTATGTGCGCATCGACCGACGCCGGAAGTTTCACGCCACGGTTTTATTGCGGGCGCTGGGAATGACGACCGAAGATTTGCTCAATTATTACTATAAAAGCGACACGATCGTTTTTGACGGACGTAAGCCGGGACTAGTTTTCAACGCGAACCATCTGCTGGGGGGAAAGGTGGGGGCGGATGTACGCGATCCCAAAAGCAATGACGTCATTGTCAAGGAAGGCAAGAAGTTTACTCGTCCCGTGCTGCGCCAGATGGAAGCGGCCAAAATAAAGCACGTGCCGATCGCCTGGGAGGATATTTTAGGGCGTGTGGCGGCCCATGATATTGTCGATGCGCACACCAAGGAAGTGTTGGTCGAGTGCAATCAAGAAATTACTCAAGAGAAGCTCGATCTGATTCGCGAGAAAGGGATTCATCAGATCGAAGTCCTATTTATCGATGAATCGAGCGTCGGACCTTTCCTGAGAAATACGCTGCTTCAGGATCGGATTAAATCTCCCCAGGACGCGATCTTGGAAATTTATCGGCGTCTCAGGCCGGGTGACCCGCCGACGGTGGAGTCAGCGACTAATTTCTTTAATAACCTGTTCTTCAATCCCGATCGGTACGATCTGTCCAAAGTCGGGCGGCTCAAGCTGAACCACCGACTGAAGCTAAACGTGCCTCTGGAGCAGGGGACGTTGCGAAAAGAGGATATACTGGAAGTCGTGCGCTACTTGATGGAGCTTAAGAACGGAAATGGGTCGGTGGATGACATCGACCATCTCGGCAATCGTCGGGTGCGCGCGGTCGGCGAGCTCGTCGAAAATCACTTCCGTGTCGGTTTGGTGCGAATGGAGCGCGCGATCAAAGAAAAGATGAGCCTGCAAGACATCGAAACTTTGATGCCGCAGGAGCTGATCAATTACAAACCGGTTTCGGCGGCGCTCAAAGAATTTTTCGGTTCCAGCCAGCTATCTCAATTCATGGATCAAACCAACCCGCTTTCCGAGATCACCCACAAGCGGCGCCTTTCGGCTCTCGGTCCGGGCGGTTTGACACGCGAGCGGGCGGGTTTTGAGGTCCGCGACGTGCATCCGACGCACTATGGCCGGGTTTGTCCGATCGAGACGCCGGAAGGTCCGAATATCGGTTTAATCGCGTCCCTGACCACCTATGCCCGCGTCAATGATTTTGGTTTCATCGAGACGCCTTATCGCGAGGTCGAAAACGGGCGGGTCACGGATCGAATTCGCTATCTATCCGCGCTGGAAGAAGAGGACCATGTCATCGCCCAGGCCAATGCGCCGATCGATGGCCGGGGCAATTTTACCCTGGACCTCGTATCGGCGCGCAAGGGCGGGGAGTTCGTCATGGCGCGCCCGGATGAAATTAATTTCATGGACGTGTCGCCGAACCAGTTGGTGAGCGTGGCGGCCTCTTTGATTCCTTTTTTGGAAAATGACGACGCCAACCGCGCCCTGATGGGTTCCAACATGCAGCGCCAGGCGGTGCCCTTACTCAGAACCGAGGCGCCGTTCGTGGGTACGGGCATGGAAAAGACCGTGGCGCGCGATTCCGGTGTGACGATTGTCGCGCGCCGCGACGGTGTGGTGGAAAGCGTCGATTCGACGCGCATCGTCATCAAAGCTGATAAACCTTCCGGTGCGCGGGATACGGGTGTCGATATTTACAATCTCGTCAAATATCAACGCTCGAATCAAAATACTTGCATTAATCAGCGGCCGATCATCGTCGTCGGCGATCAGGTCAAAGCCAGCGACGTCATCGCCGATGGACCGTCCACCGAAATGGGCGAGCTCGCTTTGGGTCGCAACGTGGTGGTGGCGCTGATGCCCTGGGGTGGCTACAACTTCGAGGATTCAATCCTGATCAGCGAGCGGGTGGTAAAAGAAGATATTTATACCTCGATACACATCGAGGAGTTCGAGTGCGTCTCGCGCGACACCAAGCTCGGTCCCGAAGAAATCACCCGCGATATTCCAAACGTTGGCGATGAGGCGCTCACCGATCTCGATGAGAGCGGCATCATTCGCATCGGCGCTGAGGTCAAGCCTGGCCATATTCTCGTCGGCAAAATTACGCCGAAGGGTGAAACCCAACTGTCGCCGGAAGAAAAGCTGCTGCGCGCGATCTTCGGCGAGAAGGCCGGAGAGGTGCGTGACACCTCTTTGCGAGTTCCACCCGGCGTGGAAGGTACCGTCATCAATGTGCGGATCTTCTCGCGCAAAGGTTTGGGTAAGGATGAGCGGAGCAAAGTGATCGAGGACGAAGAGGTCACGCGACTTAGAAAAGACCAGCATGACGAAATCCGAATCCTTCAAGACGGCGCTCTCAGACGGTTGAAAAAGCTTCTCATCGGACGCCGATTAGCCGGCCGGATCAGCGACGACAGCCGAAAGGTATTGCTCAATAAGGGCCAAGAGTTGACTGAAGAAGATCTCGATCAACTGCCGATGGCTTATTGGGGCGAGATTCGGGTTGATAATGAATCGGTGGAAAACGAGCTCGGTCGCATCATCGAAAGCACTGCCGGCCAAGTCAACCTGATCAAGCGCGCTTTTGAGGACAAGATCGACAAGCTCAAAGGCGGCGATGAACTTCCTCCAGGCGTCATCAAGATGGTCAAGGTCTTTGTCGCGATCAAGCGCAAGCTTCAAGTCGGCGACAAGATGGCGGGGCGCCATGGCAACAAAGGCGTCATCTCTCGCATTCTCCCTGAGGAGGACATGCCTTATCTCGAAGATGGTACACCGGTCGACGTGGTTTTAAATCCGCTCGGCGTTCCGTCGCGCATGAATGTGGGCCAGATTCTCGAAGCGCATCTCGGTTGGGCGGCGCGCAGTCTCGGGCAGCAGATCGATGACTTGCTGCGCGCGCACCGCCAGGACGGCGACGCGCTCAGGCGGCGGCTGAAGGATTATCTCAGTACCAAAGAAGCCAATGAACTGATCGACGGTGCCAAAGAGGCTGAAGTTTTCAAACTTGCCGAGAAGTATCGTGATGGCGTTCGGATCGCATCGCCGGTATTCGACGGCGCGGCGGAAGAAGAAATTTTTAACTTGCTCAAGAAAGCCGGATTGCCGGCCACGGGGCAGGTAACGCTCTACGATGGCCGAACCGGCGAGCCTTTCGATGGTAAAGTGACCGTCGGCGTCATGTACATCATGAAGCTCCATCACCTGGTCGACGACAAGATCCACGCGCGCTCCACCGGTCCATATTCGCTTGTCACCCAACAACCGCTTGGAGGTAAAGCGCAGTTTGGCGGCCAGCGCTTGGGCGAAATGGAGGTGTGGGCGCTGGAAGCGTACGGCGCGGCTTACACGCTCCAGGAAATGCTCACCGTGAAATCGGACGACGTCGTCGGTCGAACACGCATGTACGAGGCAATCGTCAAAGGCGACAATCTGCTCGAACCTGGTTTGCCTGAGTCGTTCAACGTCATGGTAAAAGAGCTTCAAAGTTTGGGCCTCGATGTGGAATTGGTCGAAGAAAAAAAAGTAGGTAACCCCAGTTAGGCTGTGGCGCGAAAACCGGAGGTGATCCTTTTATGGAAGATCTATTCAACTTATTCGAGAAACCGAAGAATCCGTTAAGCTTCAACGCAATCAAAGTCTCGGTCGCCTCGCCCGACAAGATCCGCTCTTGGTCGCACGGCGAGGTCAAGAAACCGGAGACCATTAACTATCGCACCTTCAAGCCGGAACGTGACGGCTTGTTTTGCGCGAAGATTTTTGGCCCTACCAAAGATTACGAATGCAATTGCGGCAAATACAAACGGATGCGCCATCGCGGCGTGGTCTGCGAGAAATGCGGCGTCGAGGTCATCCAGTCCAAAGTGCGGCGCGAGCGCATGGGCCATATCGAGCTGGCGACTCCGGTAGTGCATATTTGGTTTCTCAAAAGCCTGCCGAGCCGTATCGGCGCCTTGCTCGACATGTCGCTCAAGGAGATCGAGAAAGTTCTCTACTTTGAGTCCTATATCGTTATCGATCCGGGCGAGACACCGTTGCAATACAAAGAACTCTTGACCGAAGCCCGCTACCGCAAGGCGGTCGAAGAACACGGCGGCAAGTTCGTTGCCGAAATGGGCGCTGAGGCGGTGCGCAAATTGCTCAAGGCCATCGACGTGCCCAAGTTGGCTGAAGATCTGCGGCAGGAAATGCGCGATGCAAACTCCGAAGTGCGCCGCAAAAAGATGGCTAAGCGGTTGAAGGTGATTAGTGCATTCAAGACTTCAGGCAATCGGCCGGAATGGATGGTCTTGGAAGTGATTCCGGTTATCCCGCCGGATCTCCGACCTCTGGTTCCGCTGGACGGCGGGCGGTTTGCGACTTCAGATCTCAACGATCTCTACCGCCGGGTGATTAACCGCAACAACCGGCTCAAACGGCTGATGGAGTTGAGCGCTCCGGATATGATTATCCGCAACGAGAAGCGCATGCTTCAAGAAGCGGTCGATGCGCTGTTCGACAACGGACGGCGCGGCCGGGCCATCACCGGTCAAAACCGCCGCCCACTTAAATCCTTGAGCGATATGCTGAAGGGAAAGACCGGACGCTTTCGCCAAAACTTGCTCGGCAAGCGCGTCGATTATTCGGGTCGCTCGGTGATCGTCGTCGGACCTGAGCTCCGGCTGCACCAATGCGGATTGCCTAAAAAGATGGCCCTGGAACTGTTCAAGCCCTTCATTTACAACAAGCTCGAAGAGCGCGGTCACGTCACGACCATCAAGAGCGCGAAGAAGATGGTCGAGCGCGAGCTGCCGGAAGTCTGGGATATTCTCGATGAAGTGATCCGCGAGCACCCGATATTGCTCAACCGCGCGCCGACGCTGCATCGGCTTGGTATTCAAGCCTTCGAGCCGATCTTGATCGAGGGCAAAGCGATTCAACTTCATCCGCTCGTGTGTGCGGCCTACAATGCCGACTTCGACGGTGACCAGATGGCCGTGCATGTGCCGCTGTCTGTCGAAGCGCAAGTGGAAGCGCGGGCGCTGATGATGTCGACGAATAATATTCTGTCACCAGCCAACGGCAAGCCGATAATCGTGCCGACCCAGGACATCGTTCTGGGGCTTTACTACATGACTCGGGATCGCCTGCACGCCAAAGGCAGCGGTCGTCTCATGAGCAATCCGACGGAAGTGCGCGTGGCGTACGATCAAGGTGAAGTGGACCTGCAAGCGCCGGTCACCGTGCGAATCAACGGCGAGCGTATCGACACGACGGTCGGACGGGTGCTGCTTTACGACATCGTGCCGTCGGTGATCCCGTTCAAGGAAGTCAATCGGGTGATGAAAAAGAAGGAATTGGCGAATCTCATCGATGTCAGTTATCGTCTCGCCGGCAACAAGGCGACGGTCATTTTTGCCGATCGTTTGAAAGACATCGGTTACCAGAATGCGACCAAAGCGGGAATTTCCATTTCCATCAAAGACATGGTCATTCCGCCCAGCAAAGAAGCGCTGCTCAAAAAAGCCCATGACGACGTGCGCGAGATCGAAGAGCAGTATAAGAACGGCCTGATCACCGACGGCGAGCGTTACAACAAAGTTGTCGATATCTGGGCGGAAGTGACGGACCGCATCGCGGACGAAATGTTGCGTGATCTGGGTACTGAAAAGGTCACCGATGACCAGGGTCATGAGATATCAGCGCCGAGCTTCAATCCCATTTTCATGATGGCTGACTCCGGTGCCCGTGGCAGCGCCCAACAGATTCGCCAGCTCGCCGGAATGCGTGGCCTGATGGCGAAGCCCTCGGGCGAAATCATCGAGACGCCGATCACGGCGAACTTCCGCGAGGGCCTCACCGTGTTACAGTACTTCATTTCGACTCACGGCGCGCGCAAGGGTCTAGCCGACACCGCACTAAAAACGGCAAACTCCGGTTATCTCACGCGCCGACTTGTCGATGTCGCGCAAGATGCGGTGATAGGCGAGGAGGATTGCGGTACCATGGACGGCATCGAAATGACGCCGTTAATGGAAGGCGGCGAGATCATCGAACCGCTCGGCGATCGCGTGCTCGGGCGCGCGGCGTTGGAAGATGTCAAGGATCCATTCACCGGTGACGTGATCGTCAAGGCGAACCAGGAGATCAACGAAGAGCTGGTCCAGCGCATCGAAGACGCCGGTTTGGAACGGATCAAGATTCGATCGGTGTTGACCTGCGCTTCGCGACGCGGAGTTTGCGTCATGTGCTATGGCCGTGACCTAGGCCGCGGACACATGATCAACCTGGGTGAAGCTGTGGGCGTGATCGCGGCGCAGTCCATTGGCGAGCCGGGAACGCAGCTGACTATGCGGACCTTCCACATCGGCGGCACGGCGAGCCGGCGAGCCGAGCAGACGACGCTGGAATCCCGCAACGACGGCTTCATCAAGTTTCTCAATGTCAACACGGTCACGAACAAAGATAGTGACTTCGTGGTGATGAACCGCAACGGCGAGATCGCCATTGTTGACTACCCGGAGGGTGAAAAGGGTCGGCAACGGGAGCGGGAACGTTATCCGGTAGTCTACGGTGCCAAGCTCAAAAAGAAAGATGGCGCGCGCGTCAAGGCCGGTGAGCTTTTGGCCGAATGGGATCCCTATACGATACCCATTCTCACTGAAGTGAGCGGAGACGTCAAATTCGGTGACATGGTGGAAGGGGTTACCATGGAAGAAAAGGTCGATGAGCGAACCGGCCTTTCCACGAAGGTGATTACCGATTCTAAAGACGTCGACAAACGGCCGCGCATCTCGATTAAGGATATCCAAGGGCAGACGGCGCGGCTCACGGCGACGGCAGAAGCGCGCTATCTCATCCCGGTTGGCGCGCATATCAACGTTCAAGAGGGACAAACAGTTTTTGCCGGCGACGTTCTGGCGAAAATTCCCCGCGAGACGACCAAGACCAAAGATATCACGGGTGGTTTACCGCGGGTCGCGGAGCTATTCGAGGCGCGCAAGCCTAAAGAGTTCGCCGTTATCACGGAAATCGACGGCGTCGTGTCTTTTGGCAAGGACACCAAGGGCAAACGTAAAGTGATCGTGACGCCAGAAGTGGGGGAACCACGCGAATATCTCATCCCTAAGGGCAAACATATCAGCGTGCACGATGGCGATAGAATTCGAGCCGGTGAGGCTCTGATGGATGGCTCGTCCAATCCGCACGATATATTGAATATTCTCGGTGAAAAGGCGCTCGCTAAATACTTGGTTGACGAAGTGCAAGAAATCTACCGTCTGCAGGGCGTGCGCATTAACGATAAGCATATCGAAGTCATCGTCCGGCAGATGTTGCGGCGCGTGCGCATAAAAGAAGCGGGCGATACGGATTTCTTGGTCGGCGACCAAGTGGAAAAATGGCGCTTCGATGAAGAAAACAAGAGCGCCATCAGCGAACGGGGAAAGCCCGCCATCGCCGAGCCGCTTTTGCTTGGCATCACCAAAGCGTCGCTCTCAACGGAGAGCTTTATCTCGGCGGCGTCGTTTCAGGAGACTACCAAGGTGCTAACGGAAGCCGCGATTCAAGGCAAGGTCGATACACTCCGTGGTCTGAAGGAAAATGTGATCATGGGCCGTTTGATCCCGGCCGGAACCGGCGTGGCTAGGTATGCCAAACCGGAGATCGAAATTGACGAACCCGAGGGCCCAGGCAGTAGTATTTCCGAAGCGGTATAAAGGGTAAGCTTTGACAAGGGTGGAATAATTTGTTAATAACAGGATTTTTCTACGGGAGTTCGATTATCAAACTACTCCCCAGAATCCAAGTCCTTATTGCGAACGAGAAATTATGCCGACGATCAGTCAATTGGTGCGCGAATGCCGCGAACAGCAGCGACGTAAGAATACCGCACCGGCGCTGCAAGGTTGCCCACAAAAGCGTGGAGTTTGCACCCGTGTTTACACCTCCACACCAAAAAAACCCAATTCGGCATTGCGTAAAGTTGCACGCGTTCGGCTAACCAATGGGATTGAAGTGACGTCCTATATTCCCGGGGTGGGGCATAACTTACAAGAGCATTCGGTGGTGTTGATTCGCGGCGGCCGGGTTAAAGACTTGCCTGGGGTACGCTATCATATCGTTCGTGGAACTTTGGATTCGATCGGCGTTCAAGAAAGGCGACAAGGGCGCTCGAAATACGGAGCGAAGAGGCCGAAGTAGAGTTCGCTATGCCGCGCAAAGGTGAAGTCCGAAAACGGGAAATTTTGCCGGACCCCAAGTACGGGGACAAGGTCGTGGCGAAATTTGTTAACACGATCATGAGTCGCGGCAAGAAGAGTGTTGCCGAGTCGATATTCTATCGTTCGTTGGACATCGTTACGGGCAAGACTAAAGAAGATTCTCTCGGCGTTTTCAAGCGAGCCATCGAGAATACTCGGCCGACCGTCGAAGTCCGTTCCCGCCGTGTCGGTGGCGCGACTTATCAAGTGCCGGTGGAAGTGAGGCCGCAGCGGCGGCTTTCGCTGAGCATGCGCTGGCTGATCGAAGCAGCGGATGGGCGGGCGGAAAAATCGATGGAAGAAAAGTTAGCAGCCGAGATCATCGACGCCGCCAATAATCGCGGCACGGCAATCAAGAAAAAGGAAGATACTCATCGGATGGCGGAGGCCAACCGAGCCTTCGCGCATTACCGGTGGTAGAGTAGCAGAAAAAATGATGCTGGTGAAAGGAGGCGGTCAATCCGCCTCCTTTTTTTCCGCGCAAGTAAAATGGCACGAACTGTTCCACTAGAGAAAACCCGCAACATTGGGATCATGGCACACATCGATGCGGGAAAAACCACCACGACCGAGCGCATCCTGTATTACACGGGGATCAACTACAAACTCGGCGAAGTGCACGAGGGAACCGCGACCATGGACTGGATGGTCCAGGAACAAGAGCGCGGCATCACGATTACTTCGGCGGCGACGACCTGCTTGTGGCGTGACCATCGGGTCAATATTATCGATACACCGGGTCACGTCGATTTCACCATCGAGGTCGAACGGTCGCTGCGGGTGCTCGACGGCGCGGTGGCGGTTTTTTGTTCCGTCGGGGGCGTGGAGCCGCAAACCGAGACGGTCTGGCGGCAAGCTGATAAATACGGCGTGCCTCGTTTGGCGTTCGTCAACAAGATGGACCGGCTGGGAGCCGACTATTTGCGCGTAGGCAAGATGATAGAGGAACGGCTCGGAGCTCGCCCGGTGGCTATACAGCTTCCGATCGGCGCTGAGGACAAGTTTAACGGCATCGTCGATTTGGTGACCATGAAAGCGGTGGTATGGGAAGACGAAAGCCTTGGCGCCAAATTTCATGAGGAACCGATTCCTGCCGAGCTCAAAGAGCAAGCCCAACAGTATCGCGAGAAATTGCTGGAAGCGGCCGCCGACTGCGACGAAGCTCTCATGGAAAAATATTTAGAGGGGAAAGAGATTGGCGAAGCGGAACTCCGAAAAGCAATTCGAAGCGGAACTCTTTCTCTGAAAATCGTGCCGCTTCTCTGTGGCTCTGCCTTCCGCAATAAAGGCGTGCAGCCGATGTTGGACGCGGTCGTCGATTATCTTCCGGCACCGTCGGACATTCCTCCGGTCAAAGGTGTTGAGCTCGGCACCGAAAAGCCTGCCGAGCGGCCGGCCAAAGACGATGCACCATTTTCTGCGCTGGCATTTAAAATCATGACCGATCCCTTCGTCGGTACATTGACCTTTTTCCGGGTCTATTCCGGATCGCTTAATTCCGGTGCGAGTATCTACAATTCGACCCGAAGCAAAAGAGAAAGAATCGGTCGGCTGCTAAAAATGCACGCCAACAAGCGCGAAGAGATCAAGGAAGTTTACGCCGGCGATATCGCCGCGGCTGTCGGGTTAAAGACCGCCACCACCGGCGATACGTTGTGCGACGAAAACAAGCCGATCGTTTTGGAGTCGATCGATTTTCCTGATCCGGTCATCTCCATTGCGATCGAACCGAAAAGCAAAGCGGACCAAGAAAGGCTCGGTCTTTCACTACAGAAGCTCGCCACCGAAGACCCGTCTTTCAAGGTCCGAACCGACGAGGAAACCGGTCAGACAATTATCTCCGGCATGGGTGAGCTGCACCTAGAAATCATCGTCGATCGTTTGCTGCGCGAATTTAACGTCGGCGCCAACGTCGGCAAGCCCCAGGTGGCGTACAAGGAAACGGTTCGCAAGAAAGTCGAGCAGCAAGGGCGGTTTGTGCGCCAGACCGGGGGGCGTGGGCAGTACGGCGACGTTTGGATCACGCTTGAGCCACAGCAGCCGGGCGCCGGGTTCGAATTCGTCGATGCGACCAAGGGCGGCTCGATTCCCCGGGAATACATCCCCGCCGTTGAAAAAGGCATTAAAGAAGCGACGGAAAATGGCCCGCTTGCCGGTTATCCGGTGGTAGATGTGAAAGCGACGCTTACCGACGGCAGCTATCACGATGTCGACTCCTCGGAAATCGCTTTCAAAATCGCCGGCTCGATGGCCTTTAAGGCGGCAGCGCGGAAGGCCAACCCGGTGCTGCTCGAGCCGATCATGTCGGTGGAAGTGGTGGTGCCCGAGGAGTTTATGGGCGATGTGATCGGTGATATCAGCTCGCGACGTGGCAAGGTTTTGGGCATGGACACGCGGCCGGCGGCGCAAGCGATCGACGCGCGCGTGCCATTGGCGGAAATGTTCGGCTACGCCACCGATCTTCGCTCGATGACCCAAGGAAGGGCCACTTACACGATGCAGTTTTCCCATTATGAGCCGGTTCCTGCGGCGGTGGCGGAAGGCATTATCGCCAAGTTTGATGGCAAGTCGGATGATGACCTATGAACGAAAAAATTAGGATTCGGCTGAAGGCCTACGACCACCGCGTACTGGATCAGTCGGTGGGTGAGATTGTCGAAACCGTCAGGCGCACCGGCGGACGCGTGGCCGGACCGATTCCTCTACCCACGAGAATCGAGAGATTCACGGTTAATCGATCCCCGCATGTTGACAAGAAATCGAGAGATCAATTCGAAATTCGCACGCACAAACGACTCCTCGATATTCTCGAACCGACGCAGCAGACCATCGATGCGTTGGGTAAACTCGATATCGCCGCCGGTGTGGACGTGGAAATCAAGCTCCAATGAAGGAGAGAAAAAGCGCTAGCCGATAAGTTATTCGGTTTGGGATTTCATATGACAGGGCTCATTGGCAGAAAGATTGGAATGACGCAGTTCTATAACCCGGATGGAAACGTCATTCCCGTAACCGTGGTTGAGACCGGCCCGTGCGTCGTCGTGCAAAAGAAACAGACGGCTACAGACGGATACAACGCGCTCCAGGTTGGCTTCGGCGCGAAAAAGGCCCAACGGCTGAACAAAGCGACGCAAGGTCATATGGCTAAAGCCGGCAAAGGCGCTTTCCAAGTCCTCAAAGAATTTCGCCTCGATGACGTAACTCAGTACGAAGTCGGGCAGGAGATCAAGGTCAACGACCTTTTCAAGGTTGGTGACCATATCGATGTTTCAGGCATCTCCAAAGGGCATGGCTTCGCCGGCGTGATCAAGCGCTGGTCTTTCGCTGGCTTTCCCGGATCCCATGGCACGCATGAATATTTCCGCCATGGCGGATCGATCGGTAACCGTTCCTACCCTGGGCGCGTTCGCAAGGGCAAAAAAATGGCGGGGCACTGGGGCAACGAACAGGTATCAACCCAGAATCTCGAAGTCGTCGAGATTCGCGCCGAGGAGCATCTGATGCTCGTGCGCGGGGCGGTGCCCGGTGCGAAACGCGGCGTGGTCATCTTGCGCCCGGCGGTGAAAAGGTAAGCGCAATGGAAGTGCACGTCATTCAGCCTGCTCTCAATGAAGCGATTTTTGGCGCGAAGACGCGCTCACACCTGCTCCATCAAGCGGTTGTCATGCAGCTCGCCAATCGGCGCGCCGGCAGCGCCGCGACCAAATCGAAAGGATTCGTTAAAGGCGGCGGTAAAAAACCATGGCGCCAAAAGGGCACGGGACGGGCGCGTGCCGGCAGCATTCGCTCGCCGATCTGGGTCGGTGGCGGCACCACCTTCGGTCCCCAGCCGCGGGATTATTCTTATCGCATGCCGCGCACGGCCCGGCGTGAGGCTTTGCTATCGGCGCTCAGTCTCAAAAACCGCGATGGCAAGATCATCATCGTCGACAAGTTTGAGCTCGACGAAGTTAAGACCAAGCTTATGGTCAGAGCATTGGCCGAACTAAAAGTCGACAGCGCTCTACTGGTGATTCCCAAGTCCGACGTCAAAATCGAGCGTTCCGCGCGCAATCTCCCCAAGGTCAAAGTGTTGCGCGTCGAAGGCTTGAACGTCTACGATCTGTTGCGCTACGAGCATCTGATTTTAACTGAGGGGGCGCTTAAATTGCTGGAGGAAAGGTTGGCGGCATGAAGAACCCTCAAGATGTCATCCAAGCGCCATTGATCTCGGAGAAGGGAACCCAGCTAACCGAGAGCGCCAATCAGGTTTTATTCAAGGTGCGGCCGGACGCGAACAAGATCGAAGTCAAGCAGGCGATTGAAACGCTGTTCAAGGTGAAGGTCGTACAAGTCCACATGGCACGTTATCTCGGCAAGGTGCGCCGAATTGGCAGAAACACTGGAAGGCGTTCGGATTGGAAGAAGGCTTACGTGACCCTGAAAGAGGGAGATAAGATCGACTTTTTCGGCGGGGCTTAAAGCGACAAAAAGAGAAAATAAATGGCTATTAAGACTTACCAGCCCACCTCCGCAGGAATACGATTTCGCACCGGGTTGACCTTCGACGAAATCACCAAGACGAGGCCGGAAAAAGGCTTGCGCCGCCGGCTCAACCATAGCGGCGGGCGCAACAATACCGGTCGCGTTACGGCGGATCATCGTGGCGGCGGTCACAAGCGATTATACCGGTTGATCGATTTTAAGCGCGATAAACACAATGTGCCGGCGAGAGTTGAAGCGATCGAATACGATCCCAATCGTTCGGCGCGTATCGCGCTCGTCTGTTACGCTGACGGCGAGCGGCGTTATATCTTGGCGCCGGAGCGCTTGCGAGTCGGTGGTTCGGTGATCTCTGGAGATAACAACGTCGATATCCAACCGGGCAATTCCTTGCCACTCAAATTCATCCCAGTCGGTACCGTGGTACACAACATCGAGCTTAAAATTGGTAAAGGCGGACAGTTGGTTCGCGGCGCCGGGTTGGGCGCCCAGCTGATGGCGAAGGAAAGCAATTACGCGTTACTGAAACTCCCTTCCGGCGAATTGCGTTATGTGCTTGCCGAGTGCCGCGCGACCGTGGGCCAAGTCGGTAATGCCGATCAAGAGAATGTCTCTTGGGGTAAAGCAGGCAGAATGCGCTGGTTGGGTTTTCGGCCGACGACTCGCGGCATTGCGAAAAATCCGGTGGATCATCCGCACGGCGGCGGCGAAGGACGTTCGAAGGGGAATCACCCGATGACACCGTGGGGCAAGCCGACGAAAGGGTATAAGACGAGAAAGCACCAATCTTCCGACAAGTATATCGTGCAGCGGAGAAAGGGTAGGTAGCAATGGCGCGTTCGGTCAAAAAGGGGCCTTTTGTCGATCCGCATCTGTTGAAGAAAGTTAGTGCGATGGGCGAGTCGCGGCAAAGGCAAGTCATTCGCACGTGGTCGCGGCGCTCCACAGTGACCCCGGAGATGGTCGGCTACACGATCGGCGTGCATAACGGCAGAAAATTTATTCCCGTTTTCGTCAGCGAAAACATGGTGGGTCACAAGCTCGGCGAATTTGCTCCAACGCGGACTTTCTACGCGCATTCCGGTGACCGAAAGGCGGAAGCGAAAGAAACCATAGGCGCGCCGCCGGCAGCGGTGCCGAGGCCGGGAGCAGCAGCGCCGGGCACCGCGCCGGCGCCGACCACAAAGCCGTGAGCGAGACCGACCATTTTAAATTGACGGGTGTTTTGACAGCGCACCGGCGTAGGTTCAATTGACTGGGCAATTGATTATGGAAACACACGCGATCACGAAATTTATCCGAGTCTCGCCGCGAAAAGTTCGCCTCGTGGTCGACCAGATTCGCGGCAAGGGTATCGAGGAGGCGTTAAACATTCTCAAGTTCATTCCCAAGCGCTCCGCGGGAATCGTTGCCAAGACCGTGCGTACGGCGGTGGCGAATGCCGAAAACACGCAGAGTGTCGATGTCGATCGTTTGATCATCAAGCGAGCCATGGTAGACGAAGCGGGCATGTGGAAGCGCTTCACTTCCCGCGCTCAAGGGCGGGCCACCCGCGTGCGCAAACGCCTCAGTCACGTCACCATAGTTGTCGATGAAGCTAGTGAGAGGAGTTAAACCCAGATGGGTCAGAAAACACATCCAAAAGTTTTTCGTCTTGGCGTGATCGAGACTTGGGACTCGAAATGGTTTGCGCGCCATGATTACCCCAAGCTTCTTCACGAAGATTTTCGCGTCACGAAGTTTCTCAAGAGTCGGCTCTATCACGCGGGCATTTCGCGAATCGAGATCGAACGAGCGGCCAATAAAGCCAAGATTAATATTTACACCGCGCGGCCCGGAATCGTGATCGGTAAAAAAGGCGCGGAAATCGAAAAACTCAAAGAGGAAATCACCAAGCTAACCAATCGAGAGAGCTACATTAACATTCACGAAGTCAGAAGACCCGATCTCGACGGCCAGCTAGCTTCAGAAAACGTCGCCTTGCAGCTCGAGCGGCGCGTGGCGTTTCGCCGCGCCATGAAAGAAAGCGTCTCGCGGGCGATGCGCATGGGTGCCCAGGGCGTAAAGATTCAATGCGCCGGACGGTTGGGCGGGTCCGAGATTGCGCGCACGGAATGGTATCGCGAAGGGCGGGTGCCTTTGCACACGCTGCGTGCGGATATCAGTTACGGTTTCGCCGAAGCTCGCACCACCTACGGCGTGATTGGCGTCAAGGTGTGGATTTTTAGGGGCGAAGTCTTGACCGAGGAAGAAGAGCAGCAAAAGGCGATGCTCGGCGGCTGACAATTTTTCGCAAATGTCATGCGAGATCAAGAAGATCATTGAGCCCAAATGTTAGAACCAAAAAAGGTAAAATATCGTAAGCTCCAAAAGGGACGGCGTCGTGGCACAGCGCACCGAGGTTCGACCCTCGCATTCGGAGAGTATGGTCTTAAGGCGGTGGCCCGGGGCTGGATGAGCGCGCGGGAGATCGAGGCGGCGCGTGTTGCGCTGACGCGCTATCTAAAGCGCGGCGGCAAGGTCTGGATCCGCATTTTCCCCGACAAGCCGCTGACTAAAAAGCCGCTTGAAACCCGCATGGGAAAGGGCAAGGGCGCGCCGGAAATGTGGGTCGCCGTGGTTCAGCCGGGACGGATTTTGTTCGAGATGGAAGGCGTCGACGGACCGCTTGCCAAGGAGGCCTTTCGTCTAGCAGCGCACAAGCTTTCGATCCCAACGATTACGGTGGAACGTAGGGGGGCAGCCCATGGAAGCTAAAGAACTGCGCGACCTGAGCGCCGATGACCTTGTCCAGAGACGCGCGTCGTTGCGCGAGGAGATCTGTCACTTAAAACTCAAACGCGCCACGAGCCGATTGGAAAACCCGATGAAGTTAAAGGAAAGCAAACGGGACTTGGCCCGCATTGAAACGATTCTAAGGGAGAAATCGCTTCAAGGGCAGAGAGGCCGCGCATGAATACCCGCGGGTTAACAAAAGAGCGCAGTGGTGTGGTGGTGAGCGACCGGATGCAGAAGACCGTCGTGGTTACCGTTGAACGGACGGTGATGCACGCGAAGTACAAAAAAATTCTGCGACGCCGCACAAAGTTGAAGGCGCACGATGAGCAGAACGAATGTCATGTCGGCGATCGCGTGCTCATCGTTGAATGCCGTCCGCTCAGCCGGGATAAGCGCTGGCGTGTGAGTAAAATCCTCGAGCGCGCACAGGCAGCGACGGAAGAACTCAAAACAGCCGACGCTTAGGATTTATTCGGAACGGACAAGGTTGCTTCATGATCCAGATGCGAACGACATTAGATGTTGCGGATAATTCCGGAGCGCGCCGGGTGCAGTGCATCAAAGTGTTAGGTGGCAGCAAACGCAAATACGCCTCGATTGGCGATATCATCGTGGTCTCGGTAAAGGAAGCGATCCCCAATGCCAAGGTCAAGAAGGGCGATGTGATGAAAGCCGTAGTCGTGCGCACGGCCAAGGAAATAGGACGTCCCGACGGCAGCTACATCCGCTTCGATAATAATTCTGCGGTGTTGATCGACAATCAAAAGGAACCGATCGGAACTCGCATATTTGGACCCGTGGCGCGCGAGCTCAGAGCGAAGAAGTTCATGAAAATTATTTCGCTCGCGCCGGAAGTGCTCTAGTCGGAATCGAGGAGAAGTGGCTCGTGGAGATCCGTAAAAACGACAGCGTGATGGTGATCGCCGGCAAGGAACGGGGCAAAACCGGCAAGGTGCTCCGGGTGCTGCCGGATGAAGACGCGGTTATTATCGAGAGGATCAATATCGTCAAACGGCATACCAAGCCGCGCGGCCCGCAGCAGCCCGGCGGGATCGTCGAGAAGGAAGCTTCGGTGGATGCTTCCAATATCATGATTATGTGCGACAAGTGTAATGCGCCGGTGCGGATTGGCCGAAAGATTCTGGCGGATGGCAAGAAGATTCGCATCTGTCGCCGCTGCCAAGAAGCCTTGGATTAGTGAAGTAACCATGGCACGTTTGAAAACGAAATATCGGAGCGATGTGGTACCGGCGATGATGAAGGAGTTCGGTTACAAGAACACTATGCAGGTGCCGAGGCTCGAGAAAATCACATTAAACGTCGGTTTGGGCGAGGCCACGCAGAATATTAAGGTCATCGATAGCGCGGTGGCTGAGATCACTGCCATCGCCGGCCAAAAGGTCGTGGTTACCCATGCCAAAAAGGCCATTGCCAATTTCAAGTTGCGCGAAGGTGTGCCGATCGGTTGCATGGTCACTTTACGGCGCGAGCGCATGTATGAATTCTTGGATCGCTTAATTCATGTGGCGCTGCCGCGCGTGCGCGATTTCAAGGGAGTTCCCGACCGCTCATTCGATGGCCGGGGAAACTATTCACTGGGGCTGCGCGAACAGGTCATTTTTCCTGAGATTCAGGCCGACAAGGTCGAAAAGGCCCGAGGGATGACGATTACGATCACGACCACGGCGAAAACCGATCAGGAAGGTCGATCGCTGCTCAGATTGATGGGCATGCCGTTCGCACAGCCAGTCATAGGGGGAGAATAGCATTGGCGAAAACATGTCTTCGGATCAAAGCTGAGAGGCCCAATAAGTTCAAAGTGCGCGAATACAATCGTTGCCCGCTTTGCGGCCGGGCGCGGGCTTTTTATCGACGTTTTCGCATGTGCCGGCTCTGTCTGCGCGATCATGCGCGCAAGGGGCATATCCCCGGACTGATTAAGGCCAGCTGGTAGGCTGACGGAGAAAATCATGGCAATGACCGATCCAATCGCCGATATGCTCACTCGTATTCGCAATGCTTCGCGGGCACGGCATCAGAAAGTTGCTGTGCCCTGGTCGCGACTCAAAGAAAATGTCGTCAAGATTTTAATTGACGAAGGATATCTGAAAGAACAAAAGAAAGTAAAAGCCGCCGTCGGCGGGGGCGATGAAATCGTCATCCAGCTCAAGTTCGACCGAGAGAACCGGCCGATTATTTCGGGGCTCAAGCGTGTCAGCACTCCTGGGCGCCGGGTCTACGTCGGCGCCAATGAGGCGCATCCCGTACGCAAAGGCCTCGGCATTAACGTCTTGTCGACGCCCAGAGGGATTTTGGTCGACCGCGAGGCCCAAAGAGCGAAGGTCGGCGGCGAATTGATCTGCTCGGTCTGGTAGGCGGAATCGAGGTGTAAGGTGTCACGTATCGGAAAGCTGCCGGTAACCATCCCTGCGGGCGTCAAGGTCGCAGTGGACACCAATGCAGTTCGCGTGGAGGGACCGAAAGGAAAACTGCACACGACCGTGCCTGCGGGTGTCAATGTGAACGTCGAGGGCAACATCGTGCGCGTCGAGCGCCAGACGGAGGATCGAAAGAGCCGGGCGCTGCACGGGCTTACGCGTAAGCTCATTGCGAACATGGCACAAGGGGTTAGCCAGGGATTTACCCGCGTGCTGGATATCAATGGCGTCGGTTATCGCGCCGAAGTCAAAGGCCAGGAAATCCACATGACCTTGGGCTATTCTCATCCCGTGATTTTTCCGCTGCCACAGGGGGTGACGGCTTCAGTTGAGCGGCAGATTATTATCACTCTCAGCGGTGCCGATCGCCAATTGCTTGGCGAGACAGCGGCTAAAATTCGTGGGTTGCGGCTGCCGGAGCCCTACAAAGGTAAGGGCATCAAGTATCGCGAAGAGTTCATCAAGCGTAAGGCGGGCAAGGCTGTCGGCTCGGCGAGCGGCAAGTAGAACGTTGGGAATACAGATGGCGAATAAACGGGAAGACAGAGCCAGGCTGCGCCGGAAGGCGCGCGTACGCAAAAAGATCATTGGTACCGAGGTGCTGCCGCGGGTTTGCGTATTTCGCAGCAACAAACATATGTATGCGCAGGTGATATCTGACGATCAGGGAAAGACTCTGGCCGCCGTATCGACTTTGTCCGACGATGTGACCGGAGTGAAGAAGCGTAATAGCGTCGATGGCGCAAAACAGGTCGGATTAGCTCTGGCGAAAATTTGCAAAGAAAAAAATATAACCCGCGTCGTTTTTGATCGAAACGGATTTCTCTACCACGGCCGTGTCAAGGCGGTGGCGGACGGTGCCCGCGAAGGTGGCTTGGAATTCTGACAAAGTCAGTGAACGAGAGGTTGCTTTGGAACGGATTGATCCGCAAGGATTAGAGTTGAAGGAAAAAGTGGTGCACATCAGCCGGGTGGCCAAAGTCGTCAAAGGTGGCCGACGGTTCAGTTTCAGCGCCCTGGTGGTCGTCGGCGATAACCGCTCGCTGGTCGGTTATGGCATGGGCAAAGCCAAGGAAGTTCCGGAAGCCATCCGTAAAGGCTTAGAGCAGGCCAAAAAAAGCTTGATTCGAGTGCCGGTCATGGACGGCACCATTCCGTTCGAAGTCATCGGCCACTTCGGCGCGGGTTATGTGATTCTCAAACCGGCGTCGGATGGAACCGGGGTCATTGCCGGTGGAGGCGTGCGCGCGGTGGTGGAAGCGTCCGGTATTCAAAACGTTTTGACCAAATGTATCGGTTCCAACAATCCCCATAATATGGTCAAAGCGACGATTGCGGCGCTCAGCGATCTGCGCGCGCCGGAAGACATCGCCGATCGACGCGGCAAAGCCCTCGCGGAGATTCGTTGATCATGAGACTCGATGAACTGAAACCCGCGGCTGGTTCGAGCAAGAAGCGCAAACGCGTCGGACGCGGCGATGGCTCTGGTCATGGCAAGACTTCCTGTCGCGGCCACAAAGGACAGGGCGCGCGCTCCGGCGGCAATGTCCAGCCGGGATTCGAAGGCGGTCAGATGCCGTTACAGCGTCGCTTGCCCAAGCGGGGTTTTCATAATCCGTTTCGCGTTGAAATGTCCGCAGTCAATCTCGGCCAGCTCGAATTGTTTTCCGCGGGCAGCGAGGTAACGCCCGAAAGCTTGAGCGAGCACGGATTGGTAGCGGGTAAAAACCGCAGAATCAAAATTCTCGGCGATGGGACGTTATCGAAAGCTTTAACAGTCAAGGCCCATGGATTTTCCGCCAAGGCGAAAGAGAAGATTGAAGCCGTCGGCGGCAAGGCGGAGCTGATCGCGCGTCATGCTTAGCGGTTTCCAAAACGCGTCGCGCATTCCCGAATTGCGCCGCCGGTTGTTCTTCACGCTGGCGATGTTGGCGGTGTACCGCCTCGGCGTACATGTGCCAACGCCGGGAATCGACCGCTTGGCGATGGCGGCCTTTTTTGAACAGCAAAAGAATACGTTATTTGGCTTCCTGAATCTGTTTTCCGGTGGCGCCTTGGAGCAGTTCTCGGTGTTTTCCCTGGGCATCATGCCGTATATCAGCGCGTCGATTATTCTGCAGCTCTTGACGGTGGTGTTCCCTTATCTGGAAAGGTTGTCGAAGGAAGGGGAAATCGGCCGGCGTAAGATCACTCAATATACTCGTTACGGCACCGTAGTGCTGTCGATCATTCAAGGCATCATGATCAGCGTCGGCCTGGAAGGTACCCAGGGGCCCGGCGGGCATAGTTTGGTTTTGACTCCCGGCTGGGGATTCCGTTTTATGACCGTGATCACGTTGACGTCGGGGACCGCCTTTATCATGTGGTTGGGAGAGCAGATTACCGAGCGTGGTATTGGCAACGGCATCTCTTTGATCATCTTCGCCGGCATCGTGGCGCGTCTCCCATCGGCAGTTTCCACGACGTTGCAGTTCATGCGTGAAGGCGAGTTAGGTCCGCTGGTTGCTCTGGTGATCCTCGTCCTGAGCATCTTAGTCGTCGGCGCGATCATATTCGTCGAACGTGGCCAAAGGCGCATTCCCGTGCAATACGCCAAGCGCGTAGTTGGACGCAAAATGTACGGCGGCATGAGCTCGCACCTGCCGCTAAAGATCAATACGGCGAATGTGATACCGCCGATCTTTGCGTCTTCGATCTTGATTTTCCCGGCAACGCTGGCGCAATTTGCGAATCATCCCTGGGTGCAAATGGTCTCCGGCGCACTGGCGCCCGGCACTTGGTTGCATGACTTGGTTTACGTCATACTAATTATTTTCTTCGCCTTCTTTTATACCGCGGTGGTGTTCAATCCGAGCGACGTCGCGGAGAATATGAAAAAGGCCGGCGGGTACATTCCGGGCATTCGGCCCGGCCAAAAAACGGCTGAGTTTATCGAGCGGGTGCTGTCTCGCATTACCTTGAGCGGAGCGATTTATCTTTGCATCGTTTCGCTTTTGCCGACGATTTTGGTGCGGCAATTAAACGTTCCCTTTTATTTCGGCGGCACGGCGCTTCTGATCGTCGTCGGCGTCGCGTTGGATACCGTCGCGCAGATGGAAACCCATTTGATTACCCGCAACTACGAGGGCTTTATGAAGCGGGGACGGCTGCGTGG
The DNA here is from genome assembly GCA_035637295.1 of Verrucomicrobiia bacterium. Classification (GTDB taxonomy): domain Bacteria; phylum Desulfobacterota; class Binatia; order UBA9968; family UBA9968; genus DP-20. Next base: position 8,480 of record DASPXM010000443.1, on the reverse strand, counting down.
TCGAAGGGGCTAAGTAGTGGCCAGCGGTGTGCGCGTCGTGTTGCTGGGTCCCCCCGGTGCCGGTAAGGGAACCCAAGCAAAACTGTTGCAGGATGAATTTGCCGCTTGTCAGATTTCGACCGGCGATATTCTCCGTGAAGCCGCGGCGCAGCAGACTCCGCTGGGCAAGCAGGCTGCAGAATATATTAATCGCGGCGCCTTGGTGCCCGATGATGTGATCGTCAATTTGGTCGCCGAGCGGTTGAAAGAGCCGGACTGTGAAAAGGGATTTATCCTAGACGGTTTCCCGAGGACGATCCCTCAGGCGGAGAGTCTCGATGCGATTCTCAAAACCAGCAGGCTTGGCCTGAATTGTGTGTTATCGGTTCAAGTGCCGGAAAATATTATTATCCAGAGGCTGGCCGGCCGTCGCACCTGCAGAAGCTGCGGCGCCCTCTGTCATGTGGTTTTCAATCCGCCGAAAAAAGCCGGCGTCTGTGATCGCTGCGGTGGAGAACTTTACCAGCGCGACGATGACGGGGAAGAGACGATCGCCAATCGCCTCAAGGTCTACGAGAAACAAACCGCCCCTCTGGCCAATTATTATCGTGAGCGGGGATTGCTGAGGGAAATCGATGGCGTCGGCGAAGTCAATGACATTCGCGCCCGAGTGACTAAGGCCTTAGGAGATGTAGTGACGTGATTTCGCTCAAGTCGGCTCGAGAAATCGAGATCATGAGACGGGCGAACGTCATCGTTGCGGAGGTCCTCAAAGAGCTTAGAGAGCGTGTCGCGTCCGGTGTCACGACTTTGGAATTGGATGCGCTTGCCGAGGAGCTGACGTTAAAGAAGCATGCGATACCGGCGTTCAAAGGTTATAACGTAGCCGGGAGGATTTATCCCTGCTGTCTATGCGCCTCGATAAACGATGAGATCGTTCATGGCATTCCGTCGAAGCGCGCGTTGCGTGAAGGCGACATCATCGGTCTCGACTACGGCGTCATCTACGAAGGTTACTATGGCGACTCGGCGATTACCGTAGGCGTAGGCCGGGTGAATGAAGAAGCCCGGCGTTTAATGGATGTCACCGAGCAGTCGCTGTATAAAGGCATCGAGCAGCTCTACGATGGCAAGCGGCTGGGCGATCTAGGTTCCGTAGTGCAGCGGCTCGCCGAGAGCGCTGGTTTCTCGGTAGTTCGCGCTTTCGTCGGGCACGGTATCGGCAAAAAGCTGCACGAAGAGCCGCCGGTGCCGAACTACGGTGAGCCCGATCGGGGGTTGCGTTTAAAAGAGGGTATGGTGCTGGCGATCGAACCAATGGTGAACGCCGGAAGTTACGAGGTTGAAATTAAAGAAGATGGTTGGACGGCGGTGACGAAAGATGGTAGCTTAGCGGCCCATTTCGAGCATTCCGTGGCGATTACCAAAAACGGGCCGTATATACTCAGTCAACTGTAAAATTTGACAGCCTATTCGGCAGAGTTCTATGCCAAAAGAAGACGCTATCGAGGTCACCGGTACGGTACTGGAGACGCTGCCCAACGCGATGTTTCGCGTGAAATTGGAGAACGGACATAAAGTGCTGGCCCATATCTCGGGCAAAATGCGCATGCACTACATCAAGATATTGCCTGGGGACAAGGTGAAGATCGAGTTGTCCCCCTATGACTTGGCAAGGGGACGCATCATCTTCCGGGAGCGCTAAAAGTAGGTGCATTCATGAAAGTAAGAGCTTCGGTCAAAAAGATCTGCAACAAGTGCAAAGTGATTCGCCGCAAGGGCGTGGTGAGGGTGTTGTGCGAGAACACCAAGCACAAGCAACGGCAAGGCTGATCAATGGTTCAAGCGTTCAAAAGTTCAACGGTTCAAGCGAACCCGAAAAGGGAATTTTCGTTTTGAAACTTCAAATGGAGTGAGCCTATGGCACGTATCGCGGGTGTGGATTTGCCGAGGAGCAAAAGAATGGAAGTTGCGCTCACGTATATTTATGGTATTGGGCGTAGTTCTTCGCGCAGTATTTTACAGCAAGCCGGCATTTCGCTGGATCTTAAGAGCGACGACTTGACTGATGACGACGTCGTTAAAATTCGCCAAGTCATCGACCAGGGCGTTAAGGTCGAAGGCGATCTTCGGCGAGATGTGACGGGAAATATCAAGCGCCATCTCGATATGGGATCGTACCGTGGCCTGCGTCACCGCAAGAATCTCCCGGTTCGCGGCCAGCGCACCCACACCAACGCGCGCACCCGCAAAGGACCGCGCAGAACCGTTGCGGGCAAGAAGCCGGCACCATCAAAGGGCTAACAGGAGAAGATCATGGCAGATGCCACCGATGAAAAACAAAACGCTGAGGGGCAGGCGGAACAAAAGGCCGGCGAGCGCGCCGCGCGCAAAAAGCGCGGACGGAAGAATATCGCCGAGGGTGTGGTTCATATTCACTCGACATTTAACAACACGATCGTCACGATCACTGATTACCAGGGTAATGTTATTTCCTGGTCCAGCGCCGGAGCGATGGGATTCAAGGGGTCGCGCAAGGGAACGCCGTTCGCCGCCCAGCAAGCGGCGGACAGCGCGGCGAAAAAAGCTATGGATCATGGGCTACGAACCGTGCAGATATTTGTCCGGGGACCGGGAGCTGGGCGTGAATCGGCGCTGCGCGCGCTCCAGTCTGCGGGCATCAATATCAGCTTGATCAAGGATGTTACGCCGATCCCGCATAACGGCTGTCGTCCGCCGAAACGAAGACGGGTTTGATAATTGACTAAAAAAATGGGTTTACAGGCTGCTCAAGAAGATCTCAGAGGCGAGGCGGGCGAAAAATCGACGAGCGGAAGCGTACTCAGGCAGTACGTTGTAGCGAGGCGATTGAGCGCAACGAAGCATATGAGTCTTTTTCAGCAGCCTGCTAGAGGAGGAAAAGCGATTGGCTAGATACACGGAATCTGTGTGCCGGCTGTGCAGGCGCGAAAACCTAAAGCTCTTTCTCAAGGGCGAGCGCTGCTATACCGACAAATGCGCCATTGAGCGCCGCAACTATCCGCCCGGACAACACGGCCAAGGTAGGCCAAAGTTCTCTGAGTACAGCATTCAGCTGCGCGAGAAGCAAAAGGTGAAACGAATCTATGGCTTGCTGGAAAAACAATTTCGCCGCACGTTTGCCGAAGCGGCACGCACCAAAGGGATCACCGGCGAGACACTGTTAATCCTGCTCGAGCGCCGACTCGACAGTGTTGCCTATCGGCTCGGCTTTGCCAGTTCGCGCGCCGAAGCGCGATCGTTGGTGCGGCATGGCCACCTCCACGTCAATGGCAAAAAGGTGAATATTCCTTCTTACACCATCCGTGCGGGCGACGTAGTCTCGGTGAAAGAGCCTAGCCGTCAAATGGGGCGGGTGTTATCCGCCATGGAAGGCGCCCAGCGGCGCGGTGTCCCCGAGTGGGCGGAAGTCGACCGGGAAACCTACAGCGGGCGCATCAAGGTCTTGCCCTCGCGCAACGATATCACGATGCCGATCAACGAGAAATTGATCGTAGAATTATATTCGAAGTAAGTTCGAACGTGGGAGACGCTATGTCGACAATGTACCAGCATTGGACGGAATTGATCAAACCCAAACAATTGGAGATGGAAGAAAAAACTCTTACCCCGACTTACGGCAAGTTTTACGCGGAGCCTTTCGAGCGTGGCTTTGGCCAAACCGTCGGTAATTCATTGCGGCGCATTTTGCTGTCTTCGCTCATGGGCGCGTCCATTGTCGCCGTGCGCATCAAAGGTATCTTGCACGAGTTTTCCACCGTTCCCGGCGTGACCGAAGATGTCGCCGACATCATTTTGAATTTAAAAGAAGTGCGCCTGCGGCTCAATGAAACCGAACAACAATCGCTCAAGATCGACATCAAGGGTCCGGCAACGGTTCTCGCCAAGGACATTATCGCGCCGCCCGCTGTCGAGATCTTGAATCCGGAGCAAAAGATTGCCACGCTTTCGCGCGACGCCAAACTTGAAATGGAAATGCTGGTCAAGCTCGGCCGCGGTTATGTTCCTGCAGAGAGAAACAAAGAAGAAGGAGCGCCCGTCGATACGATTTTTATCGATGCGGTTTTTTCGCCCGTGCAGAAAGTGAATTTCACCGTCGCTAACGCTCGGGTCGGGCAGCGAACCGATTACGACCGTCTGGTCTTCGAGGTGCACACGGATGGCAGCGTGAAGCCGGATGACGCGATGGCCTACGCGGCCAAAATTCTCCAGGATCAGGTTAGTATGTTCGTCAACTTCCAAGAGGAACCGCGCCCAGAAAAGCGCGACGACGGCCCACCGATTCCGTTGAACGACAACTTGTTTCGCAGCGTCGATGAGCTTGAGTTCTCGGTCAGATCGCAGAACTGCCTGCAAAATGCCGATATCAAGTATATCGGTGAACTAGTGCAAAAGTCTGAACAAGAGATGCTCCGGACCAAGAATTTCGGCCATAAATCGTTGAATGAAATTAAGGAAATTCTCAAGGAAATGGGGCTTGAGCTCGGCATGAAGATCGATCACTTTCCTTCTCGGGAAGAGATCGAGGCGCGGAAACGCGACAAAGAGAAGGAGTAGGTCTGAACCATGCGCCACCTCAAGTCGGGAAGACAACTGAGCCGTAACTCCAGCCATCGCTGGGCGTTGATGCGCAATCTGATCACGGCCTTGCTGCGCGAAGAAAAGATTCGAACCACGGATCCCAAGGCCAAGGAACTGCGCCGCTGGGTCGACCGCGTGATTACACTTGGCAAGCAGGGGACCTTGCACGCCCGCCGGCAAGTTCTCAGCATTGTTCAGGACAAAGCCGTGGTGCGGAAACTCTTTGATACCATCGGGCCGCGCTTTAAGGACCGTCCCGGCGGCTACACGCGGATCGTCAAGATCGGCATTCGTCGCGGCGACGCGGCACAGATGTCTGTAATCGAGCTCGTGGCGTCGGAGAATGCCAAAGAAAGCGCCGCGGGCGGGGGGAGAAGACGGCGTAGGGCTCGCCGGCAGCAGGCGGAGAAACAGGAAGCAGCGGCATAATTTCCGCTCAAAGTCCTAGTTTACCAGACAGCCCGCCGGTCTACGTTAGGTCCGGCGGGCTGTTTCATTTCTGCAGCGGGAGCTTTCTTTAAGTCGGTTGTCACTTGTCGAAGGGAGCAAGGTAATCGGGGTAGTCAGTACTCCGGTAGGGGCAGGCTTCAAACCTGCCCCTGCGCCAAGAAGGCGCGGACACACGGCGCTTGACAGTGCTTTTCGCGTGCTTTTGTTCGCCACATAGTCGTGATAATTAAGCCCCGTGGATCATAACGGGAAGGCTGTTTTGCGACGGTCGCTAAACGATTTTTTGCGCTTTGAGTTGGACGAGGCGGCGCTCGACCGGTTGCAGTGGCGCGATTTTGGCAACGGGCTTGAAATGTCTCGACTCGCTCGTGAGGAGCAGCGCGAGCTGGTGCTTTACCGGATCGCCGCCAATGCGTCATCCGATTCCTTCGTAAAGCATGAGCATGTCGGCGGTGAATTCTACCTCGTGCTCAAGGGTAAAATCGCCGATGAGACTGGGGAATACGAAAAGGGCGACGTCGTTTTTCTCGATCCACACTCTGTGCACATGCCGCGCGCCATGGGCGAAACGGTGGTTTTGGTTCTGTGGCCGGCGGGAGTACGTATCGTCGCTTGAACCATTGAACGCGACTGACTCAGCTAAGGGGGCAAAATGAAAACGTTAGGATTTATCGGCACGGGCGGCATGGGCAGCGGCATGGCCGCGAATCTAATCAAGGCGGGTAATAAGTTAGTCGTCAACGACTTGCGCCGCGAGCAATGCAAAGGACTCGAAAGTCGGGGAGCGGTTTATAAAGAATCGCCTAAAGTGGTGGCGGAGTCCTGTGAAATCGTTCTTTCCATGCTTCCTTACAATGAAGCCGTGCGCGCGGTCGGGCTCGGCTCAGCCGGTTTGCACGAGGCGACCGGGGGCGCCAAGCTCTGGATCGATTTCAGCAGCATCGACAAGAAAACCATCGTCGGCGTGAATTCCGAGTTGTCGAATAGAGGTTGGACGATTCTCGACGGTTCGGCAGGCGGGGTCGAAGAAGCGGCGGCAGCCGGAACATTGTCGCTTTGGCTTTCCGGCTCCAAAGCGCTGTTCGACGAGCATCAGCCCGTATTCAAAGCGATGGGGAATAAGGTACTTTTTGTCGGCGAGCTGGGCAACGCCAAGCTGGTGAAAAACGCCATGGCGATGTTCGCCGCGGTGACGCATCTAACTTTGGCGGAAATTTGCTCTTGGCTCAAAAAAGGCGGGCTGACCGAGGATACATTTCGCACGATCCTGAAAAATTCGCCGCAGGATTCCGTCGCCATCGATCGCATTATGGAGATCGTCGTAAGTCGCAAATACAAGCCGCGCAAATCCTGGATGCCCAAAGACGTGGGATTTGGTCTCGACATGGCACGCGAGATGGAAGTGCCGATGCCGTTCGTCGCGCTGGCATACCAGTTGTTTTCCATCGCCCAGGCGACCGGATTGGACGGCTACGAAGCCACGGGTATTGCGTGCAACGTTTACGACGTGATCACGGGCGAGAAGCGAGGCGTTTGAAGAAATGGCAGGACTGCCTCCGGAACGCATTTCCCGATTTCTCACGTATCTCTTGCGCCATCGGCCCAAGGAGTATCCGCTGGTGTTCGATAAGCGAGGTTTCGTCGACTGGCAGGATATCGTCGAGATGCTGCAAGAGCGCTATTACGACGTCACCGAAGAACAAATCCGCGCCGTCGTCAATGAGTCGGAAAAGAAACGTTTCGAGCTTATGGGCGATAAGGTGCGGGCCACTTATGGACACTCATTTCCCGTCGATCTGGAAGGAGAGGCTGTCGAACCGCCGGCGCAGCTTTACTACGGCGCGGCGCGAGACATTGCCCAGTCGATGCTCCGAAGCGGCCTCAAACCGCGCGACCGCCAGTATGTTCACTTGAGTGTTTCCGCCGAGGAGGCCGAGTCCGTCGCCAAGCGGCATGATCCCAGTCCAGCCATCATTGTCGTGGATGCCCAAGCGGCACACGACGAAGGAATCGACTTCTACCAATCGGGGCCACTTTACCTCACCCAAAGCGTGCCGGCCAAGTTTCTGTCGTTGCGCTAACCCGATTCCGGACATTGTCCTGCGCTGACATTTTCCCCACGGTCCCAAGTCGCAATCATGGACCATCTGATATGAGACGACTTAAGTCTGATATTCCCGCCGGCGTGACGGAGCGCGTGACGCGCGAATATAAAGAAGAATGGAGCGAAGCAAAAAACGAATGGATAGGCCCTGCTTGCCTCGTCCGATTGGAGATTCGCGAGTGCATCAAAAACAGAAGGGTTGTCGGTGAGCGCTGCTATAACGCGCAGGGCCAGCTCGTGCAGGAAGTCCCTTTAAAGAACGGAAAAAAGCATGGCCGGGAAATTAACTGGGATGACGACGGCACGCTGAACTTGATCGAACCGTATTTCGAGGGAAAGATGCATGGTATTGCCAAGCAGTATCAGAACGGCAGGGTGATCGGCACCTATAAGACGATTCACGGTACCGGCTATGATGTTTGGCGTGGTCAAATAGGCGATGGGCGTATCTTTGTGTCGGAGATCCATCCGATGAGTGACGGCATGATTCACGGCTTCCAATGGCGTCTCAATCAAGACCAGCTGTCGGTCAACGAAGAAAAACACTGGTACAAAGGAAAGCCACACGGAATCGAACGAGACTGGCGCGAGAGGAAACTGATGCGGGGTTATCCCAAATATTGGCTTCATGGCGAAGCCGTCACCAAGCGCCAATATGTCCAAGCGGCACAAAAGGATCCGACGTTGCCGCCGTTCCGTTTGAAAGATAATTCGCCACGGCGAGAGTTTCCGCCGGAGATTCGGCGATTACTGCGGCCGCTCAAAAAGAGATGACATTGCTTATCGTAATCGCCGCGGTATCCGGGTTAATCGCCCTTTGCTGCGCGGTGAATCTTTGGCGCAGCCGCGCGTCCTTGATGCGAAAGTTCGTTTGGACGTTAATACTGCTCGTGCCGGTTTTGGGCCTCGTGTTTTTCGGCGGGATATTTGAGGTTCCTTCGGTTCAATCCGAGGGACTGCGATCAAACAACGAGTGGCATGACTAGCGCTTCGCATGATAATCCCAGCGATTTAACGGTCGGCTTTCTTTGCCTACCGCCCAACCACGGGTTCGGGATTACAGGCAGGATTCGGTCCATGATCGGGCTCGCGATGGCCGATTGACCGTTGGATTTGCACGGACGAACTCATTACGTTAAATTGGCAGCGGTAGTAGCGATCATTCCCCCAAATTCTCAAATACACCTGCTCGTCCGGTAGCGTTAATAACGCGCCGGGCAGAAGCGAATGATCAAAGGGCGCAATGCAAAGTCACCTTAGGGAGCTTTTAACCAAAGCTATTGAGAAAACGGCGAAGGGGGGAGAGCTGAATTCGACAGAGCTCCCC
>DASPXM010000442.1:0-10164 GCA_035637295.1 Verrucomicrobiia bacterium | reverse complement strand
GCGCGGTGTAACAACGGATTCAATCACGTATTCGTTCGTGACCGAAGGGCGGGGACAATAACCTGCGTCTCAGTGAACTCCAACGGTAGCCAGGGCAACCAGAATAGCCATGCGCCTTCAATCTCATCTAACGGCCAATTCGTAGCCTTTGATTCGGTCTCGACGAACCTGACAGGGGGCAAGTGCAATAACGGATTTCATCACACATTTGTTCATGACCGAACCACGGGAACAACAACCTGCGTCTCAGTGCATTCCAGTGGTACGGAGGGCAACGGCGACAGCTTCGACCCGTCAATTTCAGCCAATGGCCAAATGGTGACCTTCCACTCATCGGCGACCAACCTCACGAACCGGTGCACCAACGGGAACTCTCACGTCTACGTGCATGATCTAACGACCGGCCAAACAAGGTGCGTTTCCGTGGACTCTAATGAGAACCCGAGCGACGGCAACAGCGATCTCCCGAAAATCTCAGGCGATGGCCTCTTTGTCGCATTCGAGTCCGACGCCACTAACCTCACGTCGCAGTGCGACAACGCCTTTGCACAAATCTTTGTTCGTGATCTAACCAACGGCAGAACATCCTGTGCCTCGATGGATAACAATGAAAACCAGGGCAACAACGATAGCGTCCAACCCTCCATTTCATCTGACGGCCGGTTGGTGGCCTTTTCCTCGGTTGCGACTAACCTGACGCCCAGCCGATGCATCGCAGGTAATAGTCAAGTGTTCGTCCGCGATCGAACCGGTAAGAAAACAACCTGCGCGTCGGTGGATGCGAAAAAGAGAGAGGGCAATGGCGATAGCGTCAACCCTGCCATTTCGGGTGACGGTCGCTTAGTGGCCTTTGAATCGAATTCTAATAATCTCGTAAAGAATGATACGAACGGACTTTTGGATGTTTTTGTCCACGTCCTTCCCTAGCATTGGCAGTGTTCGTCGCTCACTGGTCGCTAAATCGGTTGCGGTCGTAAACACGCTGTGTACGGAATCCGAATCGGACGTCCTGGCCCTGCGCGCCTCGGTGCCTCGGCGGTCAACCATCCGAAGCCGTCTGGCAAATCCGATTTGTTTCTAGCCGCCGAGCGAATATAATAGCCCATATTTAATCGGAGGTGTGCTATGGCGGCGACAAAACCCTACGACGAAGATCTCCGAGCTATTGGCCAGGCGCTCGAAGCGAGAAATATTAGCGTGTTCGAACTAAAGCGGCTTGCAGATAGGTATGTCATTGAGGGTACGCCTCAGGAGACCAGCTCGCTACGTACGAAGGTACGACAGTGGTACTTGCGATTGCGCAGCGGTTCCATTGCTGAGTCATTGACTTTCCGCTTGGCCGACGTCGAAAAATTATCCCAAGCCGGGCGAGCAAAGCGTTCCAGACCGCGGCACCTTCCGGACTTTTACAGTGTTTCGAATACCTTGCGCACGGTCGGTGCCTATCTCGACGCCAAGGGGGTCGAGCTGGTTGAGCTGCACAAAAGGCCAATTTCCATCACACTCTCGTATCGAGATAAAGAAGGACACCAACAAGGCGAAGACCGCACCATCTCTTCCTTCTACAATCTCTTTCTTGAGCTTTACGGAAAGCGCGGCCAGCAAAAAACCCTGACGGTCAAGCATCCAAATAGCCAGCCCTCTGCACTTACATTGTGAATCACAAGGAGACCGGCTACTTTTCTTTTCGCTCCTGCGGTCGGCATGCGGCCGCAGGGTAATTCCGAGCGGAATGTAGCTGTGATCTCCGCCTACTAATTTGTCCCTCCAAACGGCCTTTGCCGGTTCGGCCGTTGACGAGATTGGCTAATGGCTCTTCTCGTCTAGTTGCTTCACATTGAGTTTCGTCAACCGGGGCGAATCACGCCGTCTTAAACATCGAAGTAACTTCCTGGTGTCCGCCGTTTTCTTTGAGTTCTTCCTCGTAGTAGAGGCCCAGTGCGCTCAGCACCGGCAAATCCTGGATCGAGAACAGCACCGCATCCGCGCTCGCGGAGGAATTCGCATGTTCGTGCAGCGCCCACGGCGGTAGAGCGACGATATCGCCCTTGTGCCAGGTGAAACGCTGACCGTTGATGATTGTGAATCCTTCGCCGTTAACGACGTGATAAACCGCGCTGCCCGTGTGCCGATGCGCCTTTGTGTGCTCGCCGGGCCGGAGGAGCTGCGCGCAACAGGCCATGGTTGGCATCACAGGCCCGCCCGTCTGCGGATGACGATACTCAAGAGCGATGCCGTCGAAAGGACTTCCTTCATGATCACGCAGCTCGTTTAACGCTTGCCAAGTTTGATCCCATGAATAAAGCAGCAGCGGGGAAGATTTCGGCTTTTCCTTGACCCATGTTGGGCTGATATGCGCATGGCCAAAGAGCTGCTTCGACGCGTTGGGCGGACGCGTGGCCGCTACCTGCTCCGCCGTGTAGAACTGAAAGAACATCGCTTCGACCGATGCGATCAACGGGATGTCGAGCCCGTCCATCCACACCACGCGCTCTTTGGTTTCGTTGCCATGGTCGTGCCATGCCCAGCTTGGCGTTAGAATTAAATCCCCCGGAGCCATGTAAACGCGCTCGCCGTCGACCGCTGTATAAGCGCCCGTGCCTTCAATGATGAAGCGAATCGCCGTCGGCGTGTGCCGGTGCGCGCGCGCGACTTCACCCGGCAAGAGAATCTGTACGGCGGCAATCAGGTTGTTGGTCGTCGCCCAGCGGCCACCGAGACCAGGATTGAAAAGCTGCAACGCGCGCCGCTCGTCGCCGACCGGCACGGCCCGAGCTGATTCCTCTATGATCGACTCCGTCGTCGACCAGCGCCACATATGCGGAATCATTTTGGGTTGAGGATGCGGCGTCATTTGGCTCGCCAGTTCCCAGAGACCATACATGTGGTTAGCGTGCATGCGCTCGTGGAACGCTTGACGGAATGCGTCTGCTTCCGATTTAATTTCGGGTTTAGCCATAGAATCCTCCTCAGTTAACCGCCGCGTCGTCATCTTGTTTTCAGCGTACCCGACGGTCTGTTGCCATGTCAACTAAGTCCAAGCGCCGATCAGTTGACGTTTTGCAAGTCGTTGGCCTAGTATCCAATCGGGAATAATCTCACTATATGGAGGAATCTCAAATGGCGGAACCCGCGAAAATTGTTACCGGCATCGGCAAAGCCGAGCTGCATCGGATACTCGTGCGCGGCTACGATCTGAATAAGGAATTGCTTGGCAAAATCACGTTCACGGACATGACCTCGCTCATCTTGCGCGGCCGGCTGCCGACTGTAAATGAAGCCAAAATGCTCGATGCGCTCCTCATAATTCTAGTCGAGCATGGCATGGTATCCCATGTCATTGCCGCGCGACTGATCTATCACTGCGCGCCGGAAGCGATCCAAGCGGCGGTGGCGGCGGCGCTCTGCGGCGCGGGGAGCGTGCATCTTGGTTCTTCGGAATGGTCGGCGAAAATGCTGACCGAGGCGTTGCCGCCGGACACGCAAAATCCTGACTTCGCCGCTATCGTCGCGTCAATCATGGATGACTACAGCAAGCGAAAACAGCGCATGCCCGGCATCGGCCATCGCACTCACGCCGAAGGTGACCCACGGGCGGACACCCTTTTCGGGATCGCCAAGGGCACCGGCGTCTACGGCAAGTACTGCGAGCTGCTCCAAGCGTTGTCGAAACTTGCGACCGAGCGCCGCAAAAGACTCATTCCCGTCAACGTTACCGGTGCCATCGGCGCCATCGCGCTCGATATGGGCTTTCCCTGGCAGATCACAAAAGCATTTGCGCTGATCGGTAGAACTCTCGGCGTGATGGGCCACATCGCCGAAGAGATCCGTAACCCGATGGCCACACAAATCGACGCCGCGATCAAACAGGCCTTAGTCTATGAACCATATAGGACGTAACCGTGTGTCTTATGGGCACGGCAAGCGGTCCGCCGACATCCGCTCTCTCTCGTCGCGGGTCCTTTCTCCTTAATTTGCACCGTTCCCGCCTTTCTGTTGTAATGCGTCGTGCACAGAGGAGAAATCATATGAGCTACGAAAACATTCTCGCCGAACGCGTCGATCAGATTGCTATTATCACTTTGAATCGCCCGGAAAAACTCAACGCGATGAGCTATGAGCTTGCCTGTGAGCTGGACGAGGAGCTCACGAAGATCGAAAACGACGACAATGCACGCGCCGTGATTCTCACCGGAGCCGGTCCGCGTGCCTTCTCCGCCGGCGGCGATATCATGCAAATGGTGAAATCGACGCCTGAGGAGATGGCCGCGCGTAGTGACAATCGCCGCGAAGCGAATTGGCATTTGGCCACTTTCACGAAGCCGATTATCGGCGCGATTAACGGTCTTGCATACGGCGCCGGCGCGCAATTGACGACTATGGTCGACATTCGTATCGGTTGCGAGCACGCCGAAATTCAATTCCTCGCCGCCAAGTATGGACGCGCGAACTCGACTTGGTCATTGCCTCTGGTTGTCGGATTACCCAAAGCCAAAGAGCTGCTCTATACCGGACGACCGGTCAAAGCTGAAGAGGCGGAACGCATCGGCTTACTCAATCAGCTTGTCCCATGCGCGCAGCTGCGTGACGCATCGATCGAGATGGCCAAACAAATCAGTGAAAACGATCCGCGTATGGTGCAAGGTATCAAACAATTACTCAACGACGATATTGGCAAGGCCTGGCGCGAACGCTTTGATGCCGAACAAAATGCGCGAAAGGGCAAGCTAAAAGCCAACTCGCCGCGTGAGGGTTTTAAGGCGTTCTTAGAGCGAAAGGGCATTCGTTGAGAGTGTTGCATCTTCGCGTGAAAAACGGGCGGTGGGCTATGGGGATAGCGACAAACCTTTGTGACAACTGCCTCCCGAATCGTCACCTCAGAGGTTCTTATCGGGGGTCTAGTCTGAGTCTCGCCTGGATTCCCGCTAAAAAGCATGCGGGAATGACGAACTCCGACAGGACTCGGAATCGCCTGTACCGGCATGTCATTTCGAACGAAGAGAGAAATCTTTGTCCCTGACTCGTCGGTTGACACTTCGCTTACTTGTCGAATATTCTTTCGTGCAATTGCTGATCCCTCAATTTTAATTCGGGAGAGCTCATATGGCCCTCAGCGTTGAAGAAAATGAATTGATCACCCACGTCGGCCCGGGCACGCCCTGCGGGGAAATGATGCGCCGCTATTGGCACCCCATCGGCTTGAGCACAGAGCTCAAAGGTCGGCCGATCCGCCGGCGTCTACTCGGCGAGGATCTGGTTGTCTTTCGCGACGACCAGGGCCGGGTCGGGCTCCTCACCCTGCGCTGCTCCCACCGCGGCACGTCACTAGAGTTTGGTCATGTCGAAGACGGCGGTTTGCGCTGCTGTTACCACGGCTGGCTCTACGACATTGATGGTAAAATTTTGCAAATGCCCGGCGAACCGCCGGAGAGCACGTTCAAAGATCGTGTCCGCCACAAAGCTTATAAGGCGCAGGAAGCGGCCGGAATTATTTTTGCCTACGTTGGCCCGGAGCCGGCGCCGCTCCTGCCGCGCTGGGATGTTCTGGTTCGCGAAGACGGAGTGCGCTCGCTGGCGGCGCGGTTAATCCACTGTAACTTTTTGCAAACCGTCGAGAACAGCGTCGACCAGCATCACTTTAAGTGGCTTCACCGCACGCCTAGGACTCGCCTGTGGTCCGACGAGAAGCTGACATCCGAGATCACCGAGTTCGGCATCCGCGACACCTTCACCCGCACAGTTCCCGAGGGTTCGTTCATGACAGTGAGCCATTTTTTGATGCCGAATATGAACAAAGTCGGCTATCACTTGAATGAAGATCACCCGGCGGCATTCGCCGCGACCCACGAAGGTTATGAGGCGCTGCGCTGGCGCGTTCCCGTCGATGACGCCAATACGATGCACTTTACGCTTTACTTCGCCCCGGTCGTCGACGGCAAAGTGTCGGCCAAGGTGCCCAAAGACCAGCAGGACCAAGGTTTAGGCGACAGCACCCCCGGTAAATACCGATGGGACGAAGAGACCGGCTGGATCGCCCGCGGCGATCAGGATCGTTGCGCTCAGGAAAGCCAGGGACCGGTTTTCGACCGCAGCGGCGAACATCTAGGCGTATCGGATGAAGGCGTGATCCTGCTCCGTCGCATGTTCAAGCAAAGCATCGAGGCCGTGCAGAATGGCCAGGATCCCGTGGGAACCATTCGTGATCCGGCGAGAAATGATATTCTGCGCCCCGTGCCCGGTGAATTTCGGGTGGCCTGATCGGAGGCAGATCATGATTCGCTTCGTGAATAAGGTATCCCAACTCGGCCTGCCTCTGCTCGCATTGGCGCTTTTCGCCGCGTCGCATCTGTACGCTGCCGATGCGATGGAATCACTGATTGCCGGCGCCAAGAAGGAAGATGAACTCGTCTTCATCGCCGGCGCGCAAACCTTCGGCGGCCGCAAGGGACTTTCGGAGATCGAAGCAGCGTTTAACAAACGATACGGCCTTAACATGAAGATCAGCTTCGCCGCCGGACCGGACATGAACGCGCGCGCAGCGCGGCATATCACTGAAATCAAATCCGGACGGAAAGTCTCGTCGGATATTTTCCTCGGATCGCAGTCGCATCAGGCGCTGCTTCACAAGGAAAACGCGCTGGAGAAAGTAAACTACTCGGGAATTTTTTCCTGGGTCACCAAAGACATGGAAATCTTTCCCAATGAAACGGTCCTGACCTACACTTCACCCAACGGCATTGTTTACAACGCCAACTTGATTCCCAAGGACAAGGCGCCGAAAAATTACGCCGACCTGATCGATCCGAAGCTGAGCCCGACCTGGGCCGGCAAGATTGCTATTCCGCCTTACGTCGCTTGGCTTGCCGAACTGTCGCTTGTCTGGGGACAGGAGAAAGTCAAAGACTACGCACGCAAGCTCGTGGCGATTAGCGGCGGGCGCTTGCGCTACAGCGAAGAAGAGCGCGTCGTGAGCGGTGAATTTCCCATTATGGCCAATTTTGGCGATGCATTAAGTGCGATGTGGACATGGCAGCCCAAGGGCGCACCGCTGATTGCCGTACCGGGCGTGACGCCGACCAACACCGACTATTTTCAACTCAGTGTGCCGAAGAACACGGTCCATCCCAATTTGGCCAAGCTCTTCGTTTCTTTTATGGCCACCAAAGAGGCACAAGGCGTCCTGCAAAAGCATGAGTCCCGTAGCTCGCACCTGGTCGAGGGAACCTTGATGCAAAAGTATCTCAAGGAAAATAAAGTCGCCGTCCAAGAGCCAAAGCTCTCGATCAATTACTATCTCAAATCTGAAGACGCCGAAGGTCTCCAGTTCAAAGAGGAATTGGCGAAGATATTGAAGGGCTCATGAACACGCGAATGACTTTGAACTTTTGAGCCTTTGAACTTTTGAACTAGTCGAATTGTTTTGTACGACTGGAACGTTTGGAACGATGGAACCATTCTGATTTTAGTCGAGCCACTTCGGAGGTTTCGTCCATGCTATCCAAGGAAGAAAACGAGCTCGTGACGCGCGTCGGACCAGGCACGCCGGCTGGAGAAATGCTCAGGCGCTACTGGTGGCCGGTGGGCTTCACCGAGCACGTCAAAGAAAAAAGCAGTCCGACAAAAGTGCGATTGCTTGGCGAAGATTTCGTGCTGTTCCGTGACGGCGGCGGGCGGCTGGGGCTTGTCGAACTTCACTGTTCCCACCGCGGCACGTCGTTAGAATATGGCCGCGTCGAAGATCGCGGCATTCGCTGTTGCTACCATGGTTGGCTCTATGATGTGAACGGGCGCTGCTTGGAGCAGCCGGCAGAACCTGCCGATAGCACCTTCAAAGACCGCATCCAGCATCCCGCGTACAAAGCTCAGGAAATCGCCGGCTTCATTTTCGCATACATCGGCCCTGAGCCCGCGCCGCTACTGCCGCGCTACGATTTGTTTTTCGAAGAGAGCGGCGAGCGCACCATCGGCGCCGGCACGGAATATTGCAACTGGCTCCAACGCGCCGAGAACTCCGTGGATCAAACTCATCTTGTCGCGCTCCACGCGCCTGAATACCCGCATATGGCCTTGAAGCGACCAGAGATCGGTTGGCAGCAAACCGTTTATGGCGCGAAGATCACCATGCATGTGCCGGGCGTATCCAAGCCAAAACACTCGCATTGGGTTTTTCCCTCGCACACCCGTCATACTACCGCGCGCAAAGGTCGCATTCCGGATCATGCCATTCGTTTCCGCGTGCCGACGGATGACGCTAAGACCACGACATTCTGGCTGCGCTTCACGCCCCACGACGAAGCGAATCGTGGCAAACCATTGGTTCTCAAGACAGTCGGATTCGAAGATGACAAGCCGGGAGTTTACACGCGCGTCGACGACGGTTGGTGGCGCATTGCTTCACACGACCAAGACCGCGTCGCCCAGGAAAGCCAGGGCGATATCTACGATCGAAGTAAGGAACATCTCGGCGCCTCCGACCAAGGCGTTATCCTGCTCCGCAACATGATCAAGGATTCGATTGACGCCGTTCGCCAGGGCAAAGATCCCTTCTGGATCTTGCGCCAGGCCGAACAAAACGAAAAAATCATCTTCGACGCTAGCATGGCCGAGATCGGCCCACTCTAATACTATTGTTTTCGACTGCCTGAACGGGCTTTCAATCGACTCATTTTTAGTCCTTGAACTTGTATTCTTCGAGCTTGCGGTAGAGCGTCGTGCGGTCTACGCCGAGGATTCTTGCCGCTTCCGTCTTGTTGCCGTGGGTAGTTTCCAAAACTTTTCCGATGTATTCCCGCTCGAGATCGCGAAGAGTAAACTGTTTGCCGAGAGCTTGGGCCAAAACAATGGCGGATTCGCCGCACGCGAGCAATTGACCCGGCAGGTCCTCCACTCCGACGAGAACGCCTTTGCCCAAAAGAACTGCGCGCTCGAGGGTGTGCTCGAGCTCCCGGATATTGCCTGGCCAGTCATAGCTCTTCAGCGCGGCCAATGCTTCGTCCTGGATACCCTCCACGTTCCGTTTGGCGCTGTCCGCAAACTTCTCGATAAAATGTTTGACCAACAGCGGAATGTCTTCGCTCCTGTGGCGCAGTGCTGGAAGCTCGATGCGAATGACGTTGAGCCGATAGTACAGGTCTTGGCGAAATTTGCCGTCTCTTACCAGCTCGTCTAGATATCGATTGCTCGCTGAAAGTACGCGGGTATCCACTTTCTCGCTTTGATTGGCCCCTAAAGGGCGAATTTCTTTGTCCTCTAAAACGCGCAGCAACTTAGCCTGCAGCGTTATCGGGATTTCGCTGATCTCGTCGAGAAACAAGATCCCGCCGCTCGCCTCTCGAAAGAGGCCCGGCCGATCTCTTCGAGCGTCGGTGAACGCGCCGCGAACATATCCGAACAATTCGCTTTCCAAGAGAGTTTCCGGGATGGCCGCGCAGTTCACCGGGATGAAAGGACCGGTGGCCCGCGAGCTGTTGGAATGAATCGCGCGAGCGATCAGTTCTTTACCTGTGCCGCTCTCGCCCTCGATCAATATATTGGCGGGCAAATCGCTCACCTGCGCGATGGTCTCGAATACACTCTGCATCGCCGAGCTCTGGCCGATGATGTTCTGGAAACGATTGCGCGCTTGCACTTCGGTGCGCAGCCGCTTGAGCTCCTCCCACAGAGTTTTTTGTTCGAGCGCCCGCTTTACCTGGATTAGAATTTCGTCATTGTGGAACGGTTTGGTGACGTAGTGAAACGCGCCCGCGCGCATCGCCTCTACGGCACTTTCGATCGTTCCGAAAGCCGTAATGAGAAGGACCAGCGCGCTGGCGTCGATCTCTCGGAGCCGCTGGACCAATTCGATGCCTCTCATTTTCGGCATCATGAGATCCGTAATCGCCAAGTCGAAGCGCGTTGTTCTGCATTTTTCAAGCGCCGATTCGCCATCGTAAGCCACGTCGGCTTCGTAACCATCTTCCCGTAAAAGATCGATCAGCAATTGGCACATCGCGCGATCGTCGTCGACGACCAAAATACGCGAAGGTTTGAAGCCTGGCTCTGCGACGGCAGGAGTCATTGAAGCGTTGTCCTTGTTTCCGAAAACCCGTGGTGATTTTGAACCGGCAGCAAGATGGTAAATCGAGTATATTCCCCAGGCTTACTGTCGACCCTTATCTCGCCGCC
>DASPXM010000441.1:0-12247 GCA_035637295.1 Verrucomicrobiia bacterium | reverse complement strand
TGCTCGTCCGGTAGCGTTAATAACGCGCCGGGCAGAAGCGAATGATCAAAGGGCGCAATGCAAAGTCACCTTAGGGAGCTTTTAACCAAAGCTATTGAGAAAACGGCGAAGGGGGGAGAGCTGAATTCGACAGAGCTCCCCCCTTTGCTTCTCGAGCCGCCGAAACAGCGGGAGTTCGGCGACCTGGCGACCAACGCCGCGATGCTTTGGGCGAAGAGCGCCAAGAAGCCGCCGCGCATGATTGCAGAGACTATTCTGAAAAATATTGACGATCCGGACGGAATTCTTGCACGCAAGGAGATTGCCGGGCCGGGGTTTTTGAATTTTACGTTTGCGCCGAAATTTTACTACGCCCAATTGCGCGAGCTGGCAGCGGACAGCTACGATCGCATTGATTTCGGGCACGGTGAGAGAGTTCAAGTTGAATTTGCCAGTGTCAATCCCACCGGTCCCTTGCATGTCGGTCACGGGCGTGTCGCGGTTATCGGCGACGTGTTAGCGCGTCTGCATGAAGCAACCGGATTCAATGTTGAGCGCGAATATTATGTCAATGACGCCGGCAACCAGATGGAGAACTTGGGGCTCTCAATTTATGCGCGTTACCGTGAGCTGTTCGGGGAGCAAGTCGACTTTCCTGAGGGTGGTTATCCCGGCGATTACGTGAAGGAGATTGCCGCGGCGGTAAAGCAGCGGCAAGGCGATAAGTATCTAAACGGCGATGAGCAAGTGGCCGTCAGTTTTTTCCGAGAGTACGGCGGCGAATCGTTGCTCGACACTATCCGGGCGCAGCTGCGCGAGTTCGGCATTCAGTTCGATTCTTTCTTCAGTGAAAGGGCCATGCGCGAGCGAAGTGAAGTCGCTCAGGCAATAGAGGTGCTGCGCGCCCGGGGCCTGCTTTATTCTCAGGAAGGTGCCGAGTGGTATAAATCGACGCAATTCGGCGACGATAAGGATCGCGCGGTGATTAAGAGCGACGGTGAGTTGACCTACTTCGCCAGCGACATTGCGTACCACCGCAACAAGTATGAGCGGAAATTTCACAAACTCATCAACGTCTGGGGCGCCGACCACCATGGCTACGTGCGGCGTTTGAAGGCGGCCGTGCAGGGACTTGGCTACGATCCGAATGTTCTCAAGGTCGTGCTGGTGCAGATGGTTCAGCTCACGCGTAAAGGCGAGCCGGTGCGCATGGGTAAACGCACGGGCGAATTCGTTTCGCTCGAAGAAGTTTTGGAAGAGGTGGGGCGAGACGCCGCGCGGTTCTTTTTCTTGATGCGGAAGTCGGACAGTCATCTCGATTTTGACTTGGATCTCGCCAAGCAGCAGTCGAGCGACAATCCGGTTTTCTATGTCCAATACGCTCACGCTCGCGTCGCCAGCATCTTTGAACAGGCGAGCAAAAACGGTCTGGAGATCGGCAGCCACGCAATCGTCTCAGTGGAACGGCTGGGGTTGGCCGAAGAGCTTGAGCTGATTCGCAAGATGATACAGTTCAATGACGTCTTGGAACAAAGCGTACTAGAGCTCGAACCCCACCGTGTGGTTTTTTATCTGTTGGATTTGGCCGGTGAATTTCATCGCTATTACAACCGTTACCGAGTGATCTCGGAAGACAGCGATTTGAGCCGTGCACGGCTGCTGCTAGTCGAAAACGTTCAGAAGACAATTCGCCGCGGGCTGGACATCTTGGGTGTCGGTGCACCTCTAAAGATGGCAGCGCGGTCGGAGGCATAAACTTCCGGCCGAGGTGGCAAGGGGAAAGTTTCATGGCGGAAAATCGCAGAGGTAAAGAAAATCGCTTCTACTTCAGCCGCGGCCAAATGGTTTTGCTCGGCGCCGCCTTTATACTGACTTCAATTATGGTTTTTTTTCTCGGAATGTTCGTAGGCAAAGGCATCGAGGAAAGAAAGCTGGCGAAAAAAGAGGAGCCGCTCGTGAAGATCCCGGTGAAGCCGTCCAAGGAAACTGGCGGTGCCCCGGCGGCTCAGGCCAAGGACGAGATTTCCTTCAATGACTCGGTATCCAAGTCGGCCGACGCAGTAGCCGCAGCGGAAGAGAAAACCAAAGAAGTTGCGCCGACGGAGAAAGTCGCCAAGGCAGCGGCCAAAGAAACCAAAACCCAAACTAAAGCAGAGGCGCCGGCGGTAAAGGCTGTAGAAAAGAAGGCGGAAAAGAGTGCCGCGGCGGAAGCTGCGCCGAAGAAAGCGGAAACCACAGAAACTGCAGCAGATAAAGATCAGAGCAAAATCTGGCGCGCGCAGGTCAACGCTTATCCCGACGAACGATCGGCGAAACAAATAGTTGATCGGCTGAAGAATAAAGGCTACAACGCCTATGTGACTGAGGTCCAGAACAACGGAAAGACATGGTTCCGCGTCAGCGTTGGCAAATACAGTTCGCGCGGTGAGGCGGACAAGGCTGTGGAAGCGCTAAAGACCAAGGAAAACTTTCCCAAGGCCTTCGTCGCTTCGAAGTGAGCGGGCAGCAACGAGAATGAATATTCGCGCCGCGATCGAAAAACTGGTCAATCGAGTCAATCTTTCCGAAACGGAAACCGTCGAGGTGATGAACCAGATCATGACCGGTGAAGCAACACCGCTGCAAGTCGCCGCGTTTCTTACCGCGCTACGCATGAAGGGCGAAACGGTAGAAGAGATCACCGGAGCGGCTCGAGTGATGCGCGAAAAAGCGCACCGCGTCAGCATCGACTCGAAGACAGTTCTCGATACCTGCGGCACAGGGGGCGATCAGAAAGGCACGTTCAATATCTCGACGACGGTGGCGTTCGTGTTGGCGGGTGCCGGCGTCAATGTGGCCAAGCACGGCAATCGTTCGGTATCGAGCCAGTCCGGTAGCGCCGATGTGTTGGGCGCGTTGGGGGTCAAAGTCGATGCGTCGAAGGAGCGGGTCGAGCAATGTATCGCCAAGATCGGCATCGGCTTCTTGTTTGCTCCGCTGCTTCATGAGGCGATGAAATATGCCGTGCAGCCGCGCCGCGATATCGGTATTCGCACGATCTTCAACATTTTGGGTCCGCTTACCAACCCAGCAATGGCGACCCATCAGTTGATCGGCATTTACAACGGCGAACTGGTCGCTATGATCGCCCATGTGCTCAATAACCTGGGCAGCGTGCGCGCTATGGTCGTGCACGGCTTGGAAGGATTGGACGAAATTTCCTTGTGTGGCCCGACCAAGGTCGCCGAGCTGCGCGATGGTAAAGTCAAGGAATACACGATCGAACCGGAGCAGTTTGGCTTGAAGCGGTGCCGATTGGAAGAGTTACACGGCGGCAGTGCGGACCAAAGCGCGGCGATCGTGCGGGGCGTGCTTGACGGCAAACCGGGTCCGGCGCGAGATGTGGTCTTGCTCAACAGCGCTGCCGCGCTCTATGTCGGCGCTAGCGCCACGACGATTCAAGACGGATTCCGACTCGCGGCTGAATCGATCGATTCGGGAAAAGCGCGACAAAAACTCGAACAGCTGGTCGAGATGACCAACGCTGTGTGACCTCCGATGGCTGAAATTCTGGCCACCATCACCCAGCATGTGCGCGAGGTCGTCGAGCGCCGGCAGCGGGAAACACCGCTCGCAGCCTTGCGCGACCGACCACTTTTCCATCTTCCGACTCGCGGCTTCGCTCGCCGACTGACCGGAACTACGCGTCGGATTATTGCCGAGGTGAAGAAAGCATCGCCCTCCAGGGGGCTCATTCGCGCCGATTTCGACCCGGTGGCGATCGCAAAGGATTGCGCCGCCCATGGCGCCAGCGCGGTTTCTGTCTTGACCGAAGAACGATTTTTTCAGGGCAGCCTGCTGCACCTCGAAGAGATCCGTCACGCCGTAGGGATTCCATTACTGCGCAAGGATTTTATGATCGATCCCTATCAGCTCGTCGAAGCCAAGAGCTGCGGTGCTGATGCCGTTTTGTTCATTGCAGCAATGCTTGACCCCGGCTTGATGCGCGAATTGCGCGAACAGGCTAGCGCCCTCTCGTTGGACGCGCTGATTGAAGTGCACACTGAGAAGGAATTGGAAGCGGCGATCGCCGCGGGCGCGCAACTGATGGGCATTAACAATCGGGATCTAAAAACCTTTGAAGTGAGTCTCTCGACCACGGAGCGCTTGGCGCCGCTCATTCCGGTCGGCACGCCGGCCGTGTGCGAAAGCGGCATCGGTGGTATTGACCAAATCCGCCGAGTCGAGGAATGGGGCATTCACGCTTTCTTGATCGGCGAGTCGCTGATGCGTGCCCCCGAACCGGGAAAGAAGCTAAGAGAGCTCTTAGTGGACTAAGCTGCGAGGAGGACTGAGTCATGAGGCTCGGTCCGCAGCACTCGTTACTCATGACTGTAAAGGTCAAAGTCTGCGGGATCACCAATTTAGCCGACGCGGAAAAGGCGCTCGAGTACGGCGCCGATATGCTCGGCGTCAATTTTTATCCGCCGAGCTCGCGCTCGATTGCGCCGGAAAAAGCGCGCGAGATCCTGCAAGCACTGCCGGCTGGCTCATTCAACGTGGCGCTGTTTGTGAACGAGGCAAAAGAAAAAGTTCAGAAGATTATTGCTCACGGTCAATTGCCTGGTGGGCGGCAGGCCTACAGTGGGCTCCAGTTTCACGGCGAAGAGAACGCGACCTTTTGTCGCGGTTGGGGCATGAAAGTGATCAAAGCGTTTCGTGTGAAAGAAAAAAATTCGCTCGCCGGTATGAAAGATTTTCCCGCGGATTTTTATTTACTGGATTCCTGGTCGACCGGCTACGGCGGTTCGGGGGAGCAGTTTCCGTGGGAATGGCTCGATGGCATCGATACGAACAAACTAATTCTCTCCGGCGGTCTTCGCGTGGACAATGTTGCCGACGCAATCCACCGGATTCATCCATTTGGCGTCGACGTTTGTAGCGGCGTGGAAGCGCGTCCAGGTATAAAGGATCATGTTCGACTCAAAGAATTCATTCTTGCCGCCAAAGGTGCCTGACCGACAGGGCCATTTCGGTCCCTATGGCGGCCGGTACGTCGCCGAAACTCTGATGCCGGCGCTCAGCGAGCTGGAGCACGCCTACGACAAAGCGCGGCGTGACCGGTCCTTTCGGAACGAGTTCCAGTTTTATCTGCACGAATATGCCGGAAGGGAGACGCCACTTTATCTTGCCGAGCGATTGACCGAGGAGCTTGGCGGCGCAAAGATTTATCTCAAGCGCGAAGACTTGTGCCATACCGGCGCGCATAAGATCAACAACACGATCGGTCAGATTTTACTCGCCCGGCGCATGGGCAAAGAGCGCATTATCGCCGAAACCGGCGCGGGTCAACATGGCGTAGCGACGGCGACGGTAGCGGCGCGTTTCGGTTTGACCTGCGAAATTTTCATGGGCAAGGAAGACGTCCGACGCCAGTCGCTCAATGTCTTTCGCATGAAGCTTCTTGGCGCCACGGTCCGGGTCGTCGAGGCGGGCAGCCAAACTCTCAAAGACGCGATGAACGAAGCGCTGCGAGATTGGGTGTCCCATGTGCGCTCGACGTACTACCTTATTGGCTCGGTGGCGGGGCCCCATCCCTATCCGATGATGGTGCGCGACTTTCAGTCAGTGATCGGCCGCGAGGCGCGCAGGCAGATATTAAAGAAGGAAGGCAGATTGCCGGATTATCTGCTTGCTTGTGTCGGCGGCGGCAGCAATGCGATGGGGCTTTTTTATCCCTTCGTGAGAGATCGCAAGGTCAAGATGCTCGGTGTGGAAGCAGCTGGACATGGTCTTCGCACCGGCAAGCATTCGGCGTCGATTCAGGGCGGCGCAGTCGGCGTCCTCCATGGCAGTAAAAGCTACGTGCTGCAAAATTCACAAGGACAGATTACCGAGACTCACTCCATAGCCGCGGGTTTGGACTATCCGGGAGTCGGCCCGGAATTGAGTTACTTGCGCGATTGCGGTCGAATACAATTCGATTCGGCAACCGACCGTGAAGCCATCGAGGCGATCAAATCCCTTGCCGAGATCGAAGGTATTATTCCCGCCCTCGAAAGTGCCCACGCGATTGCTGCGCTGACGCGCCTAGCCCCCCGCTTAACCAAACGCCAGATCATCATCGTCAATCTCTCGGGACGCGGCGACAAGGACATGATGACCGTCGGGGATTACCTCGGAGTGAAACTATAACAGCCGTTCCAGGTTCAAGGTTCAAGTTCAATGCCGGAGGTCAAGATTCAGGTTTAAGGGTCGAAGGCTTTGCCACGCTGAACTTTGAATCGTCTGCACCCCAACCTTGAACCTTGAACATTGAACGTCAAACTTTGAACAGAACAACATGAGCCGTATCGCGAGAACATTTGCTGAACTCAAAAAGCGCCGCGAAGCGGCGCTGATCGCCTTTATTACCGCCGGAGATCCCGACTTGAAGACTACAATTAGAATCATGCGGGCACTCGAAGAGGGCGGCGCAGACTGCATTGAAGTGGGCATTCCGTTCTCAGATCCGACGGCCGATGGCCCGACGATTCAACGCTCTTCCGAACGCGCGTTGAAAAAGTCAATTACCTTGCCGGCGATCTTTCACCTGCTCCGCGAGTTTCGCCGAGGTTCGGCACTGCCCGTCATTCTATTCGGTTACTACAATCCGGTCTTTCGTTATGGGCTGGAAAAATTTGCCCGGCAGGCGGCACAAGCAGGCGCCGATGGTGTGTTGTGCGTCGATTTGCCGCCGGAAGAGAGCGGCGAGCTGAAGCGCTGGACGGATGCAGTGGGGCTGGATTTGATTTTTTTATTATCGCCGACCAGCGGGCCGGACCGTGTCGGGTTGGTTGCGCGGCAGGGCCGTGGCTATATCTATTACGTTTCGGTCACGGGCGTGACCGGCGCGCGTCGTTCATTTGACGACAACTTGCGCGCGCAGGTCGCCCGAGTGCGCAAGGCCGCCGCGCTTCCCGTGGGCGTGGGATTTGGCATATCCACGCCGCGGCAGGCCGCGTGGATCGCCGGTTTCGCCGACGCCGCGGTCGTTGGCAGTGCGTTGGTGGATAAAATCGAGAAAACCAAGCGGAACCGGGAAAAGGCCATGCAGGCGGGAGCGTTCGTGGCCGGGCTGAAACGGGCGATGAAACAGGCCGCTCGGTCATCATAGCATCGTCAGGCAACCCTAACGGTTCAGTAATTCCCCCTGTCGGTTTTTCATACGTAGGCGGGCAAGCGTCGCATGGATAAGTATTCCGAAACGCTTGAAAGAATCTACCACTTGCGCGGCGGGATGATCGACCTGCGCTTGGACCGCATGCAACAGGCGCTGGCGCTGTTCGACCACCCTGAAAAAAACTTTTCCTCCATTCACATTGCCGGCACAAACGGCAAAGGTTCGACGTCTGCGATGTTGCACTCCATCTTATCGTTGGCGGGTTATCGGACAGCGCTTTACACGTCACCTCATCTCGTTTCATTCAATGAGCGGATTCGCGTCGGCGAAGATGACCTGACTCAAGACCAGGTTGTTGAGCTGGCCGAGGAGGTCCGGCGGTGCACCGACGCGGCGAATGTGCCGCTGACGTTTTTTGAATTTGTTACGGTGATGGCGTTTGTTCATTTTGCCAGGCGCCACGTTGAGGTTGCTGTGGTCGAAGTCGGTTTGGGCGGCAGGCTCGACGCCACCAATGTCGTTACTCCGATGGTTTCCGTCATCACAACGATCTCCAAGGATCACGAAGCCTATTTAGGCCCCGATGAGCGGTCGATCGCACGCGAGAAGGGCGGCATCATCAAGCCGGCGATCCCGGTAATCTGCGGCAAGATCTCGCCGCAGGTCGCCGAGCTACTGAGAGCGATGGCCGGTGAACACCGCTCACCGGCCTATTTTTTGGGCACCGATTTCGGATTTTCCTTGAAAAGCGAGGGCCTCTTCGATTATAGAGGTCTAAAACGACATTATTCTAATATTCAGTTGGCGCTTCGTGGCCGGCACCAACGAGCCAATGCATCGGTAGCTCTGGCCGCGCTGGAATTGTCCGAGGAGCGGTTTCCAGTGAGCGAGACAATCGTGCGCCAGGGTTTGCAAACCGTTCACTGGCCGGGGCGGTTAGAAGTGATGTTCAATCAGCCCACGGTCGTTTTGGACGGCGCTCATAACACGGAAGGGGTGAGAGCCTTGGTGGATGAGATGAACGACTTCCGCCAAGGCCGAAAGATAAAGCTGCTGTTTGCGACAATGGCGGACAAAGAATGGCAACTCATGCTGGGCGCGCTGACGAAGGCAGTGGATGAAGTGATTTTCACCCGGGTCGCAATGGAACGCAGCGCCGATCCCGACCAACTGGCGGAAACCGCCGGCGCAAGCATTCCCCATCGTACCATTCACGATTCCCGGGTCGCTTTGCGCACTCTGCTCGGTGAAGCCCGCTCTGACGATATTATCCTGGTAGCAGGTTCGCTATATCTACTCGGTGAAATTCGCCCCATGCTTCTCGACATAGCCACGGCAAGAGCCGCCTCCGGCGCACGCTCCCCCATTTGAACCAATGATAGTCACTATGAGAGTCAAAATAAGTCTTTTTATATCGACACTGGCTGGAACGGTTTTCATCGTCGCTGGTCTCGGACGAGCAGCTCAGGTGATTAGCCGCGGGGCTCAAGAACCCGGCAGTGAGATCAATGTAACGGCGGACAAGCTATCGAGCGGAAACGGTTCGAACCAGATCGAAGCCACCGGCAACGTCGAGATCAAACGCGGCGGCATGACCCTGAAAGCCGATGAAGTCCGCATGAATCGTGCGACCCAGGACACCGAGGCCAAAGGCAAAGTGACCCTCGATGATCCCGAATGGAAGGTCAAATCGGCGGATGCCATACAGATGAACTTGGAAAAGGAAATCGGCGAAATTCACAACGGCGACCTATTCCTGGAAGACGGGCACGTCAGTCTCACCGGTCGTCGATTCGAAAAGTTTGGCGGCCAGACCTATCATGTCGACGACGGGTTTTTTACCACCTGTCTGTGCGAATCGGGAGCGCCGTCGTGGAAGTTTTCCTCGGAGCAAATGGACCTTGCTCTCGATGGGGTCGGGACGATCAAGCACGGTTATTTGTACATCCTGGACGTTCCGGTCTTTTATCTGCCATACGGTTACTTCCCGCTCAGGAGCGAGCGCCAAACCGGCCTCCTCTTTCCCCAGTTTGGTCAATCAAACACGGAGGGGTTTAGGTTCATGCAGCCCTTCTTCTGGACGATTTCCAAGAGCACTGACGCAACCGCCAAATTCGACATCGAGACTCGCGCCCGCTTCGGCTTTTTGGGCGAGCTTCGCACTGTTTTCGAACGGAATTCGGATTTTAGGATCGACGCGGCGTATTTCAATGAGGGCCTTCGGAAAAACGCGCAAGACGCGGTCGTCGACCGCACCATCGCCGACCAAACGATTCCGAAAGATCGTTGGAGCGTCGCCGGATCGCACCGTTATACCATCGGTTCGGACTGGCTCACCTACAGCGATTTTGCCGCCTACCGGGATGATTTGTTTACTCGCGAGTTGATCGACCGTTACGACCTTCCGGGCTCACAAGAGGCGAATATTCGCCGAAGCCGTTTCGCTGATTCTCAATTTGGCGTGTTCAAGAATTGGGGAGATACCTTTTTCAAAGGAGAATGGAACTTCTATCAAGATTTTATTCAGCCCGATAGCATGACCCTGCAGCGCACTCCGCAGGTGAGCTTTTGGGGGCGCCGCTACCTATCGGGTTTTCCGCTTGAATTTCGCTGGCGCGGAGAGGGCGTCAATTATATCAGACGGGAAAGCGGCGACGGGCTGCGCTTGGATCTTCGGCCGGAAGTTGTGTTGCCATTTCGGCTCGGGTCGCGCTTTTTCGGCTCCCTCGGAGTGGCCCCCCGCGAGACCGTCTATCACCTTTATACGCCAGTCAAATCTTCGGATCGAAACCTTTCGCGCGAGCTCGTCGAAATCCGCGGCAATATCGGCACCGCCCTTAGCCGGGTGTTCAATTTCAACAGCTTGGGCCTAAGCCAGGTCAAACATGTGTTCGAGCCCGAGATCAGCTACCTATTTGTGCCGGGTACCAACCAGAGCCACATTCCGATCATGGATGATGTGGACCGGGTCAATCGCCGCAATGTATTAACTTTTGCGGTGGCCAATCGCCTGTGGGGAAAAACTCAGAGCGGGATCGCACCGCCGGTCGACGATAGTTCCGTCGAGCTGCTGAATTCCGGCATTATCGGCGACGTTCGCCAGATGGCCTCGGTGAGGCTCGCACTGAGCTACGATATTGACAAAGAACGGAAAGGCGGCGACAGCTTAACCGACCTCGATTTAAACGTGAAATTTGCTCCCTTGCCGTACATCGACTTGACCTTTGACGGCGGCGTCAATCCCGGCGCATGGCAAGTTACCCAAGCCCGGGTCACGTTTAATATGTCCGATCCTCGTCCCGTGCTGCGCCGGACGCTAGATGCGGATTTTAACCAGCCGAACTCGGTAGGCTTCAGTTATCATTATTTACGCCGGGGTCCTAATAGTTTTCTCGCCGACGACGCTAATATCGATCTCGACGCGCCCGTGAATTGCATTGCTCATCCCCTCGATCCGCGCTGCGCTGTGACCGGCTTCGACAAAAATACCGTAGGCAATGTCGGCGCCAATATGCTCTATCATTTAACCGATAACCTGCTCGTCAATGTTAACAGTACCTATGATGCCCGCGATTCCCGTTTCCTCGGGTTTCGGGTCTTAACCAAGTTCTTGTCGTTTTGCGAATGTTGGACGGCGACGTTCGGCGTCAAGCATGACGTCAATCCCGCCAAGACGAGCTTCAGCTTCGATTTCAGTCTGCTCGGGTTGGGAAATACCAGGACCGCATTGAAGTAGGTGAGGTCATTTATCGCTCTTCCCGATGGTCAACGTGATTCTGTTTGGCTTCAATCATGCCGAGATAATGGTAGATGCGGCCTTTACTGCGATAGCGATTCCGCTCTTTGCACAACAGGGTGTACAAAGCGTATTGCGCGATCGCGTGGACGAGGTTAAAGAGTATCTCGGCAGCGCTGCGATTTCGAATCAGTAGGCGACTTCGGCCTTGACGCCAGTGGCTCTGCTTGAAATATTCGTCGGTCAGCCGGTTGCGGTCCACATGATGGTACACGACGGCCTTGGAGGCATAACCGATACCGATGCCGGAACGGGCCAGCCGATGGGCGAATTCCACGTCTTCGGATGTACCTGAGGCTCCGGGCCCAAGGCGCTCGTCAAATCCACCGACGCGATCGAAAACATTACGCGACACGAAAAAATTGGAACCATTCAGTGAATGGACTTCCGCCAGTTTCGGGTCGTGTTCGAGTTTCGGAATAGTGCGATAGCGTTGAACGAGCTTCTGGATTTCGGGATCGTCTCTGGCGGGAGATTGAAGCCGAATGATCCCTTGCCCGACGTGATATTGGCCCCTTTGAAAGAACTCTTCAATCGAAGTAAGCCATGTTTTGTCGACGACCACATCATCGTCTAAAAATGCCAGAACGTTGCCCGTCGCCGCGTGCACCGCATCATTGATGGCGGCCGATTTTCCGGGCCGCCGGACCTTCAGGGCGCGGATCGTCGTGGGAAAACACCTAGCCTTCGAATTGACGTGCTCATAGGTGTTGTCCCGTGAATCATTATCGGCAACGATAATTTCCGGTAGAATCCTTTCAATGGCCCCGAGCTGTTCGATGCTGTCCAAAAGCTGGGCTAGAATTTGCGCTCGATCTTTTGTCGGGATAATAATTGTTGGCCGGAACGACCTTAAGCTCATAATGTGCCCTGGGTGAAGGTTATCTTTCCTTTCACGAAATGGGAAACAAACCGCCTAGAAAGTTACCACCGAAGACTATCATTTATCTAACAAAACTAATAAAGCTTGTCATCCACGAAGATTGGGTCTTCGAGGGCTCCGATTGTAACAATCTATGCGCTCTTGTCACGACTCCGTGTACTGGTTCATGATCTGATCTCAAAAGATCTTAAGCTCCAAACGGGCGGTATGCTCTTGAAATCCGGCGTAGTATATGTGCCCTGTTTGTGATGAACCATGGATTGCCATGACCGTACAAGGACTTCAATCTCAACAGCGCCGCTTCGTCGTGCTGGACCGGGATGGCACGATCATCGAAGAGCGTGAATATCTATCGGAGCCAGAGCAAGTTGCGTTGCTTCCCGGCGTTGGAGCGGCGCTTCGCGAGCTCCAGCAGATGGGTTTTGGTTTGGTAGTGATTACAAATCAA
>DASPXM010000440.1:0-12490 GCA_035637295.1 Verrucomicrobiia bacterium | reverse complement strand
GAGCTTAAACGCGGCGCTCACTCGGACCTCGTAGTCACCCGCGAGGACCGTCGGGCTCCCTTGCTTGCTTCATGGCGATACGGAAAAGGAAAATCCGTGGCCCTAACGACCGACTTTGAGGGTCGCTGGACGCGAAATTGGATTCCGTGGGGAAGCTTACAGGGATTCTGGGGACACATTCTCGACTGGCTCAGCCCGCCCGAGGAGAATCTGGTTCCGGCCCACGAAGCGAGAGTGAGTTTCGTCGAAAACCGGTCCATCCTAGATTTGTCGGTCTTCGATGAATCCAGCGCCAATAGTCAATATCGATTCACTGTCACTGGTAAGGCGGGAAAATCAGAAGGCGTGCTCAGTAAGTTAGCACCAGGGCACTACCAAGCCGCCCTTCCTATCTCGCAGCCGGGCGACTATCGAGTCGACCTTTTGGAAGAACGAGGCGGGCGCAGGATCGCTTTTCCGCCAATCGGATACACTTTGCCTTACGATATTAATACCGAACGTCCGCGCCCGGAGTTTAATACCCGATTATTATCCCGCCTAGCCGAGGCAAGCGGCGGCGAAATCAATCCCAAGCCGCGGGGGAGCAGTTTAAGTAATAGGGATGTCGTAACCAAGAGCTATGAGCCGCTGAGACAGCCTTTTATAGTCCTGGCGTTTTGCCTGTTCCTACTGGAAATAGCGCTAAGAAAGTTCCTCTTCGCTGAGTCCGACTAATCGTCGGAGAACCGGCGCCACCCAGCCACTTAGTTAAATCCTTAAGCATTTTCATTAATTACTGCGATTTTTTATTTGACAGATCGCCCAAAACAGACTATTAGAGAATCTTCTTTCTATGCGTCCGGGTACAAAAAGCGACAGAAGCTCTGGAAACATCTTTATTCAACCCGGATGCGGCCGGTTTCTCCCTCGTAGCTTAAATTTCTTCGTCTGGCTTTGGCTCATCACAGCGCTTTCGGCGTTGCTTCCTCACGAGGTGCGCGGGGCAAAACAGAAAACCGTCCGCAAGGATGCGCCCAAAGGCAAGCCGGCTCCCGCGTCTCCGGCTAGCAAGCTCACGGACACTCCAGCTCATAAAACATTGCTCCCTCCGCCGATAGCGTCGCCGGTTGATCCGTTAGAAAAGCGCGAACATGTAATTCATCGAGTACGGGCCGGTGAGACACTATCTCAGGTTCTTGCTCGTTACTACGTGCCCGACGCGGAAAAGCAGTTCTGGGTCCGCTCGATCATGCGTAATATGGGCAGTCCGGTATTACCGGCCGGCAAAGAGGTTCATCTTTATTTTGCCAAGCCAGCCTTTAAACGCCCCAGCGGAGTCGCCCCCGGCACGCTAAAAGCCATAGAATTCGATCAAAGCGACGCCTTCACCTTAACCTGGGAAAAAGGCATTCGCGGCATTCTCTTTCAGAAACGTGAAAAACCGTATGACGTCGAGCTTAAGACGGTAAGTGCGTCCCTTGAGAATTCCCTATTCGAGGATGGCCTCAAGGCCGGCATTCAACCGGCGTTACTCTCGCAGTTGGCGGAAATTTTCACGTGGGATGTGGATTTAGAAAAAGACATCCGCGCTGGCGATAGTTTCAAGATCTTATACGAGCAACGAAGCCGAAAAGGCCAGGAAACCAAAACCGCTCTGCGCATCCTAGCGGCCGAGCTGATTAACGCCGGGCAGAAACTCACGGCGATCTATTTTGAGAAGGACAAAGGGCAGGGAAATTATTATAATTTGCAAGGCCGAAGTCTGGCGCGCTCGTTTCTCCGTTTTCCCTTGGAGTTCACTGCCATCACCTCTCATTTTGCCGAGTCGCGGTTTCACCCGATTCTTCGAACCTATTTACCTCACCCGGGCGTCGACTTTGCCGCCCAAAGAGGAACCCCCATTCACGCAGTGGGCGATGGGATCGTTACCGAAGCGGGCTGGAATGGCGCCTACGGTAAAGCCATTGATTTAAAGCATGACGCGACCTACACGAGCCGCTACGCTCACATGGATAGCTTCGCCGACGGAATTCACCCCGGTATGGCTGTTACGAAAGGCCAGGTTATTGGCTATGTGGGGTCCACCGGACGCGCAACGGGTCCCCATCTTCACTTTGAGCTCTACAAGGACCAGCAATACATAAATCCGCTCAGCGTCGATTTCCCAGCGGATGAAATTATTGAACCAGCTCTGCAAAAAATGTTTGAAAACCAGATGCGTACTTATCTGGTTGAGCTGACTTCCGCGCCCCAATCATAGTCCTGCAACGCGATGCGTTGTCGGTCATTTAAGTTTCATTCAGAAATTGGCTAGTCTCTGGCAAGAGAACGTGTTCAGCTTGCCGTAACGAAACCTTGTCTTCAGTCCACTCAAACCGCGCCGTCAAGACCAATGTACAGGGGAAATTGACTCTTCTGTGCGCCACAGCTGGAGGCGTCGGTTATGTGCCGATCTTTCCCGGTACAGTGGGCACGCTGGTCGCCATCCCGTTTTCTCTCGGTTTGAACCGCCTTGCTGAGTTCTCGCCGGCGATCGCGACCATAGCTTTGGTCGGCGCGATCTTCTGTGCTATAGCTCTCGCTACCAAAGCCGCCGGGTTGCTGCATCAGAAGGACCCTGGAATTATTGTCGTTGACGAGATCGTCGGATTCTTGCTGGGCAACTTCTCTGCTCCCATGACGCTTCCTGTTCTGCTCGCGTCCTTCCTCCTGTTTCGCTTTTTTGACATCGCCAAAGTGTTTCCAGCGTCTCAGTTGGAACGGATTCCGCACGGCGCCGGTATCGTCCTGGACGATATCATGGCAGGAATTTATACCCTGGCTGCCGTGCGGCTGCTACTTATATGGGGAATATTATGATCGAAACCGTGGTGATTCTCAGCACCGGCGATGAGCTCACGACTGGCAGGGTCGTCGATACCAACGCTGCCTTCCTTGCCGACCGCCTTTCCGCCGCCGGCATCAAGGTCGCAGCGGTACTAAAAGTCGGGGATGACCAGGAGAGATTATTCTGGGCGTTTCGTCACGCGCGCGATCTCGGCGATTTCATCATCGGCACGGGCGGCCTTGGGCCAACCGCGGATGATTTAACCACTGAGACAGTCGCGAAGTTTCTCGGCCGCAAGCTGATCCAGGTTGAACCAATCGCAACCAGTCTAAAAAAGCGATTTGAGGCGCGCGGCATTCCCTGGACCCCTAACAATCTAAAACAAGCGCTTTTCCCTGAAGGAGCGACCATCATTCCCAATCCCTTGGGTACCGCCCCTGGTTTTTGCGTCAGCCTCGGCGACGGAAAGAATCTCTTTTGGCTTTCGGGCGTACCCCAGGAAATGATCGCGATGTTCAACGATACGGTGATGCCCTGGATCGCAGAGCAGCAGGGCAAGGCGGCCGAAAATGTCGCGTGCACGTTCAAGATCCATGGCCTCACCGAATCAAAACTGGACGATTTAGTGAAGCCGATCGATCTCGGTTCCTACGCCAAACTTTCGTTCCGCGCTCATTATCCGGATTTGACCATGCGCTTAACCGTGCCGGCCGGATCGACGCAGCCACAGACGTTCATTGAACTTTGTGACCGAATTCGACGCATTCTTGGCTCTCATATTTACGCCGAAGGCGACCTCACCTTGGAAGAAGTCGTCGGGCAGCTACTATTGGATAAAAACCAGACATTGGCCCTGGCTGAATCCTGTACCGGTGGTTTGATTAGTCAGCGCATTACTCGGATTGCCGGGAGTTCGGCCTACTATTACGGTGGCGTTGTAACTTATTCCAATGACGCCAAAATGAAATTTCTCGGGGTTAAGCCCACGACGTTGGCAGAACATGGCGCAGTGAGCGAAGAGACAGCAGTGGAAATGTCTCAAGGCATCAGAGCGCGAACCGGCGCCAGTATCGGCCTTAGCGTCACCGGAGTTGCCGGACCGTCAGGCGGGAGCAAAGAAAAGCCCGTTGGCACAGTCTGGATCAGTATCGCTCAGAAAAGCCGCCATGAAGCTCGATCTTTCCGCTTTCATGGCGACCGCGAGCGAATCATCCTTGGCGCCTCGCAGGCCGCGCTTAACTGGTTGCGCATGGCCCTCATGGGTTAGATTTGTGATTCGCGCTTTCATCGCCGTGGAGATCGATCCTCAAGTCATCGACAAAATTTCCGCGGCGATCAATCAGCTTAAATCGCGAGTTTCAGGTATTCGCTGGGTTAACGCAATGAATATTCATCTGACACTCAAGTTTCTCGGCGACGTCGAAGAGACCCAAATCAATCAAATCGGCGCTGCGCTCGAAGCACAGCTCCACCCCTTTCCGCGCTTCACCATAAATGCTAAAGGTTTAGGGGTATTTCCAGACTTGCGACGGCCGAGAATCTTGTGGGTTGGTTTGACGGGGATTCAGTTGGCGTCGCTTGTTTCAAGATTAGAATCTGCTCTGGAGCCGCTTGGTTTTGCCCCGGAGAAAAGAAGTTTCACGCCGCATTTGACCATCGGCCGATGGCGGCAAACTGACCGGGCGTCTAAAACCCTCGGACAAGCACTGGAGAGCTGGAAGGATTACCAGTTCGGCGCTACGAACGTTGACGAAGTGATTTTATTTCACAGCAAGTTGAACCCTGAAGGCGCGATTCATACTAAACTGCAAATAGTAACACTCACGAGCGCACAAACCGGTGAGTGACGGGCTATGTGAAGGAGACTGGCAATGGACGTGAATCGAGAGAAAGCGCTTGATCTTGCGGTAAGCCAAATCGAACGGCAGTTCGGCAAAGGCGCCATCATGAAACTTGGCGATGGCGGCGTGCCGAAAGATCAGCCGATTGTTTCAACGGGCTCTCTCGGTCTCGATATCGCGCTCGGCATCGGTGGTGTGCCTCGCGGCCGCGTCGTTGAAATTTACGGCCCGGAATCTTCCGGGAAGACGACGTTGGCCTTGCACATTGTCGCTGAAGCACAGAAGTACGGTGGCATGGGCGCTTTCATCGATGCCGAACATGCGCTGGATCTGGGTTATGCCAAGAAACTCGGCGTCAAGACTGACGACTTGCTGATCTCCCAGCCTGACCATGGCGAACAGGCGTTGGAAATCGCCGAGACCCTGGTACGAAGCGGCGCCATCGATGTTCTCGTTATTGACTCGGTTGCTGCCCTGGTTCCCAAAGCGGAAATCGAAGGCGAGATGGGCGACGCCCATATGGGCTTACAGGCTCGCCTGATGTCGCAAGCGCTGCGAAAATTGACCGCAACGATTTCTCGTTCCCTGACCGTGGTCGTCTTCATCAATCAGATTCGCATGAAAATCGGGGTCATGTTCGGCAATCCGGAAACGACAACGGGCGGCAACGCACTCAAGTTCTATGCCTCGGTGCGCATGGATATCCGGCGGATCGGCGCCCTGAAAGACGGTGATAACGTCGTCGGCGGCCGCACGAGGGTTAAAGTCGTCAAGAACAAAATGGCGCCGCCGTTCAAAGAGGCCGAGTTTGATATTCTTTACGGCACCGGCATTTCCCGTGACGGCGAAGTCGTCGACCTCGGCAGCGAAATAGGCGTGATTGAAAAGAGCGGCGCTTGGTATTCCTACGGCGGCGAGCGAATCGGCCAAGGACGCGAAGCAGCCAAACAATTCCTCAAAGAACACCCGGAAACCGCCAGCGCGATTCTTGCCAAGGTGATGGACAAAGCCGGCGTCAAGCGGCCCGAGCACGAAACCTCCGCAGCGGCGGCGCCGATAGAAAAGAAGGAAAAAGCCAAAGGCAGGTAGCCCCGATACGTCCTCGATAGCTCTGAAGAAAATTCCCTTTAAGCCGAATCGAGCTCCGCTACCAGCAGACGCGCTGCAGCAGGCGTTACGTTATCTTGGTTATCGGCCTCGGAGCGAAGCGGAAATCCGAAGCTATCTACTTCGACGAGGTTACATTCCTGCTGTCAGCGACCGCGTGCTCGAAAAGCTCCGTTCATTAAATTACGTCGATGATGAATCATTCGCGCGCAATTGGGCGCTCGCCAAAGCCCAAAGCCGCGGCTACGGCCCGCGAAGAATCGAGCAGGAGCTCAGAGCCAAAGGCATCGTCCAGTCCGTGATTCGCGAGGTCATCCGAGAGACCCTCGACCATTGTGACGAAAAAACGCAAGCCAAACGACTTTTGGCCAAACGATTTCGCAGCGAAAGTCTTGGCGACGTGAAAACATTGCGCCGTGCCGTCGCGTTTCTGCAGCGGCGCGGCTACAGCAGCCAGGTCATCTCGGACCTGCTGCGGTGCCCGAACGAAGAAGTATAATCGCGCCATGATCACTGGAAACGACATACGCAAGTCTTTCTTGAACTACTTTATCAAACAGGGCCACACCGCGGTGAAGAGCTCTTCATTGGTGCCGGAAAAGGATCCGACATTGCTTTTTACCAACGCTGGCATGGTCCAGTTTAAAAACGTCTTTCTCGGTCAAGAACGGGTGCCTTTCACGCGCGCCACAAGCGCGCAAAAATGTCTGCGCATCAGCGGCAAGCATAACGATCTCGAAGCCGTGGGTCGGGACACTTATCACCACACCTTTTTTGAAATGCTCGGTAACTGGTCCTTTGGCGACTACTACAAAGCCGAGGCGATCGAATGGGCCTGGGAGCTATTGACCAGGGAGTGGGGCCTTCCGAAGGATAAACTATACGCTACCGTGTACCTCGACGATGATGATGCAGAGAAACTCTGGCTCAAGATTGCTGCTCTTCCCGCCGAGCGGGTAATGCGTTTCGGCGCGAAAGAAAATTTTTGGGAGATGGGCGAGACGGGTCCTTGTGGTCCGTGCAGCGAGATCCATCTCGACCGCGGCCCCGAAGCTTGTGATATGAAAAGTGTGCCGGGGCATGAATGCCGGGTGAACGGCGATTGCGCGCGCTACATCGAGCTGTGGAACCTGGTTTTCATTCAATACAACCGCAAGGAAAACCGCGAGCTCGAAGAATTGCCGTCGAAGCATGTCGACACAGGCATGGGGCTGGAGCGGATCACCGCCGTTTTGCAGAATGTCCTGTCGAACTATGACATCGACTACATGCGTGATCTGACGGCGACGACGGAAAGACTTACGGGAAGAAAATACGGCGCCGACCCACTCGCGGACATTTCCTTTCGCGTCATCGATGACCACGCCCGAGCCGTCACCTTTTTGATCGCCGACGGCGTCATGCCGAGCAACGAAGGGCGCGGCTATGTCCTTCGGCGATTGCTTCGGCGCGCCGCGCGCCACGGACGGTTAATCGGTCTAAAAGAACCTTTTTTGCATGAGGTTGCCAAGACCGTGACCGCGGTGATGGGCGATGGCTACCCTGAATTGCGCAAAGAGGAGCAGCGCATCCGCGAAGTCATTCGCACCGAAGAGGAACGCTTCGGCGAGACTTTGGATAGAGGACTCATACTTCTCGAAGAAGCCACAACCAAGCTAAAGACGGAAAAGAAACAGACGCTCCCCGGCGAAACTGCATTTCGTCTTTATGACACCTATGGTTTTCCGCTCGACATGACCGAAGACATACTGCGAGACATGAGAATGACCGTCGATCGCGAGGGTTTCGAGAAATTGATGGAGGAGCAACGCGCCCGGGGAAGAGATAGTAGAGGATCTCAAACTATTACCCTCATTCCAGCTTCCTTGAGGATTTCGACTGGAACCCCAACCGTTATCATCACTAGTCGTTTTACCGGCTACGACCGCCTGGAAGGAGAATCCGAGGTCCTTGGGATATTCGGCGGCAAGACCGAAGCAGTGGAAGGCGACGAAATCGATCTACTGACGGCCGAGACGCCATTTTACGGTGAGTCGGGCGGTCAGGTCGGCGACCGCGGCACGATAATTACTGCACGCGGCGATCTCATCGAAGTGATCGACACACAACACCCGACGCCGCAGCTCACTTCCCATCGGGGCAAAGTAATCAAAGGCCGGGTCCAAGTCGGCGACAAAGTACAGCTCGTGGTCGACCGAAAGCATCGTCAAAAAACCATGCTCAACCACTCGGCGACGCACATTTTGCATTCGGTGTTGCGCAGGGAATTGGGACAGCACGTGCGCCAGGCCGGATCGCTGGTAACTCCCGATCGCCTACGTTTCGACTTTAGCCACACCGGCGCGATTGCCGACGAGACGCTCGCGCTCATCGAGACCCAAGTAAATCAGCACATCCGCGAGGACGCCGGCGTGTCGATTCAAGAGCTGAACTACGACGAAGCGATCCGTCACGGAGCGCTGGCTTTCTTCGGCGACAAATACGGCGATCGCGTGCGTGTCGTCAAAATCGGCGACTTCTCCACCGAACTCTGCGGCGGCACTCACGTGCACGCGTCCGGAGAGATCGGGCTTTTCAAGCTTCATTTCGAAGGGGGCGTTGCCGCCGGGGTGCGTCGCGTCGAAGCTTTCACCGGCGAAGGGGCCCTGGATCTTATCCAAACCTACGAGCAACGGCTGAAGGAAATCGGCGACCTCATCCGCGCCGGCACCGACGATGCCGTGGAGAAAATAAAAAAACTTCTCGATCGCCAAAAGGAGCTAGAGAGGGAAATTGAAAAACTGCGCGGTCAGTTTGAAAAGGACCAAATCCCAGCGCTATTGGCAAAGAAACAATCGATCAATGGTATCAATCTGTTGATTACCCAGGTCGACAGCGTAGACGGCAAACAGTTGCGCGATATCGCCGATCAACTCAAGGAGAAACTTGTTTCCGGAGTCGTCGTTTTGGCCAGCGCGGGAGACGGTAACGTCAACCTGGTCGCGTCCGTGACGAAAGAGCTGACCAAGCGCTACCATGCCGGTAACATCATCAAAGAATTGGCCGGCATGGTTGGCGGTGGTGGCGGCGGACGACCGGATTTCGCTCAAGCTGGCGGCAAAGAGCCGGCAAAAATTGACGCGGCTCTGAAGCGGGCGGAGGAACTTATCCGACAAGCAACATGACGCGCAAAAATATGTTCGGAGCATTGCTCGTTCCCGAATTGAGTGATCTGCGGAAGGCAGTTCAATAGCGTGGTCACGATTCGCATCAAGACGTTCACGGAAAAGACCGCGGGTTTCTGCGACATCGTCGATATCACCGCCAAGATAACCGAGCACATCGAGCACGGAAAGATTCGTCACGGCTCGATAAATGTATTCGTGTCTGGCTCCACCGCCGCCATCACAACCATCGAGCACGAACCCGGCCTTGTTCAAGACTTGAAAGAACTCGTCGAGAAGCTGATCCCGTCGAATCGCAGATATCACCACGACGACCGTTGGGGCGACGACAATGGATTTTCCCACCTGCGCGCGTCTCTCTTCGGCCCTTCCATAAGCATTCCGGTTGAAAACGGCCGCCTGTTACTCGGTACCTGGCAACAAGTCATTCTATTGGATTTCGACAATCGACCGCGCACGCGCGAAATCGTCGTCCAGCTCATAGGAGAAGCGGAGTGAAAGACGAAAAGAAACCAGTCGCTGATACCGTCACGGAGATCGGCGTAAATCTACTTGAGTTCCATGATCCCCGATTGTTCCGCGATCTGTTGGGTCAACATGACCAGCACTTGAAAATTATCCAAAGTTCGCTGCAAGTAAGGATTCGTGTTCGCGGGTCTTCCATGGAGATTGAAGGAGACCCGCTGCAGGTAGAGCTGACCAGCCAACTTCTCCGTCAACTCTACAGCCTCCTGGAAAAAGGCTACCCTGTTTACGCCAGCGATGTCGATTATGCGATCCGCATTTTGAGCGGGGATAGCCGGGCGAAACTCCAGGATATTTTTCTCGACACCATCTATATCTCCGCCCACAAGCGTACGATCACGCCCAAAAGTATCGCTCAGAAAGCTTACATCGATGCGATCCGCCGTTACGACATCGTATTCGGCATCGGACCGGCGGGCACGGGAAAGACGTATCTCGCCATGGCCATGGCGGTCGCCGAGTTAATGAAAAACAATTACGTGCGAATTATTCTAACGCGGCCGGCCGTGGAAGCCGGCGAAAAACTCGGATTCTTACCCGGCGACTTGGCCGAGAAGGTGAATCCTTATTTGCGCCCGCTTTACGATGCGCTGCACGACATGGTCGATTTCGACCGCGCACATAAGCTAGTCGAACGGGGCACTATCGAAGTTGCGCCCTTGGCGTTCATGCGCGGCCGGACTTTAAACGACTCGTTCGTCATTCTCGACGAAGCGCAAAATACCACGCCTGAGCAGATGAAGATGTTTCTCACCCGTCTGGGCTACGGATCGAAAGCCGTGATCACCGGCGACGCCACACAGATTGATCTTCCCGCTGGAAAACCTTCCGGACTGAAAGAAGCGTGGCGAATTTTAAAAGGAGTGCACGGCATCCGCTTCATTACGTTCACGGAGAAGGACGTAGCGCGGCATCACTTGGTACAGGAAATAATCACGGCTTACGAGCGCGATGAGAATCAAAATAGCGCGCGGGATCTGCCGACAAAAGCCTAAGCGAATACTATTAGGCGCACCGGAGCGCGGCGCACAATTACTGAACTCCTTCCAAATTCACTTTGGCCTGAACACTTTTGCCGTCGCGTAGCAGCGTAAGACTGACAGCCTCTCCGACTTTGTATTTTTCCAACATCAAGAACAGGTCGTTCGGCGTTTCAACTTTTTTGCCGTCGACGGCGGTGATGATATCGCCCAATCGTAGGCGGCCCTCGGCGTCTCTCCGAGTCGGTTGTATGCCGGCCTTTGCCGCTGCGCCACCCCGGACCACATCCACTACTAACACTCCTTTCACACCCAGTCTTTGCGAGACTTGCTCGTTGATTTGCTCGTCAAGCTGAACGCCCAATCCCGGGCGGGTTATCTTCCCGCTACGGATCAATTCTGGCACGAGTCGATTGACGGTATCCACCGGAATAGCGAAGCCGATTCCCGCGGAGACACCTGAAGGGCTGAAAATCGCGGTATTGACGCCGATCAAGCGCCCCGCACTGTCGAGCAATGGCCCGCCGGAATTTCCCGGATTGATCGCCGCGTCGGACTGAATCACTCCTTGAATCGGCCGGCGCGTTACCGAATCAATCTCCCGATTGAGCGCGCTGATCACACCAGTCGTCAAAGTTTGATCCAAACCGAACGGATTACCGATCGCAAACACGCCCTGCCCGACTTGTAGGTCTTTCGAAGTACCGATCGGAATGGGATGAAGCTGCTTAGCCGGCGCGTCAATGCGCAGCACGGCGAGATCTTTATCCGGTGCGACGCCAACCAACTGCGCTTTCCAATTGGATTGGTCTGCCAACGTCACTTGAGCGGCGCTGGCATTCTGAATCACATGGAAATTGGTGATGATGTTGCCATTGGTATCCCACACGAACCCAGAACCGGTACCCTGGGGAATCTGATACAGATTCAACGTGAACAGATCCTGTTGGACTCCGATCGCGGTAATATTGACGACGGCGGGCGATGCTTGTCGGAACAAAGCGATGGTGGATTTTTCATCGGGTAAGAATTCGCCCCGAGGAGACACGGCACGCGGTGTAGCCCGCGGATCGTTCAGCGACGCCCCTCCGACCCAGGACTGCTTGACCAACAGAATTCCTAGCAGAGACAGCGCCACCGCCGCCCAAAGATAGGTCCAGGTACGAGACCGAATTGATGTAACCTGCATGAACGAGGGTTTTCTTCTCAGCTGTCTTCTGTAAATAAGGCAGTCAACTGAGAATAAGTAGGTATGCCAAGTCGGTTTGTCAAGTCGTTGACAACCCGGAGGGGCATTCTTAATTTTTCACCATCTCAGTTAGACTTTTGAAAGGAGACTTAATTATGGAACTAGTAAGATGGGAGCCGTTTGAGGGCTTGAACAGAATTCAGTCTCGGATCAACGACCTATTCGACGACACTTTCGGTCGCGCGCGGTCTTATCCGGCTTCGACGGCTGGGGTTTGGGTTCCTCCAGTGGATATTCTGGAAAGCAAGGATTCCTACCTCATTCGGGCAGAGCTTCCAGGAATGAAAAAAGAAGATTTCAACCTGGAAGTAAAAGACGGAACACTGACGCTCAGCGGCGAGAGAAAGTTTGAAGAGACGGCCAACGGCGTCGAATATCACAGAGTCGAGCGAGTGACGGGGAAATTTTCCCGCTCCTTCTACTTGCCCCAGACCGTTAAACCCGACGGCATCAAGGCGAGCTACCGAGACGGCATACTGGAGGTCCACGTGCCGAAAGCCGAAGATGCAAAGCCGCGCCAGATCACCGTCAGCGTGAACTAATTCGCGTTAACTGGTCCAACGTGGACAAAAAGGGGGACGCCGATGGCTTCCCCCTTTTTGCTTTCTGGGGCTAATTCTTATAGTCGGCAGTTCAGCTATTAAGAGCCGCGGTTGAAGTTTGGTTTGCCGGAACTCGAGACTCGGGTATGCCCGACATCACTCTTTATTATTGCCTCTGCGTTGAGGCAGCAAAAAGGCGCTTGGTATTCCAAGCGCCTTTTTGCTGTGACGAACTTACAACACTTAGTAGTCTTCGTGATCGTGCGGCATGGCCGG
>DASPXM010000439.1:0-25267 GCA_035637295.1 Verrucomicrobiia bacterium | reverse complement strand
TTCGCGAGCCACGCCGACAATGAGAAAAACGATC
The DNA here is from genome assembly GCA_035637295.1 of Verrucomicrobiia bacterium. GTDB lineage: Bacteria > Desulfobacterota > Binatia > UBA9968 > UBA9968 > DP-20. The sequence goes on along the minus strand of DASPXM010000439.1, from coordinate 25,233 downwards.
GGGCTCGCACGGATAGGGGCAAAGAGGCATCGTCCGAGAAGCAAGACGGAACGCTGTTTTTGGTCGCGTCGTTGAATGTGTCCGATGGCACGCTGCGTTATCGCGACCTCAAGAACGGCGGCGAGCTAACGGCGACGCAGATCAACCTGAAAGTGAACGACTTCGAATGGGAGGAGCCCTTTGACATTCAGCTGGAGGCTGCGGTCATGGCCGCCGAACACAACCTAAAGTTCAAAGGCCGGGTCGGCCCTATCGCCGGAAATCGTGACTATCGCGACGTCCCCCTCGATGGTGACATCCGCGCCGATGCCCTCGATCTGGGCAAGGTCAACACCGCCCTGCCGCAGTTCAGAAAGGCTTTGCCGGAAGCGCTGCGGTTTGACGGCGTCTACACCATCAAGGACCTCAAGTTCAAAGGCACGCTCAATAATTTATCGCTCAAGGGCGCCGTCTCCGGCACGGATGCGTCCTTTCGGTTTGAATAGGCAGGCTTCTTACTAGCGCTCATTGGCGTCAGGAAAAGGTTTGCGTGCCCTTTAATTCCGCCCTTCAATTTTGCACACAATCGATAGAAAGCCAAAAAAATTCAGCGAGGATGTCCTGGAAGCGCTTGCTCATTCGTCGTATCAATGAAGCGCAACAAAACCGTTAATAATATCGTCAATAATAAGGAGAAAATTATGAGCACACCGGCAAAGTCAGAATACATCTTGTTGTTCCGCGGCACGGATTGGCACAAGGGCCTGTCCCCGGAAGAGATCCAGGAGGTTGTGAAACAAATGTACGCCTGGCTTGACCGCTTGACCGCGGAAGGCAAGGCCAAAGCGGGCAAACCCCTCTTTCCAGAGGGCAAAATTGTTTCACAAAAGAAAGGTCGTTCCGTCGCGGACGGCCCGTTTGCCGAATCCAAAGAAGCGATCGGTGGCTTTTTCTTGCTCGAGGTGGGTAGCCTTGAAGAGGCTGCAGAAATCGCCAAAGATTTTCCAGGCTTGAACTACGGCTCGACGGTGGAAGTTAGGCCGGTAGCGCCTGAATGTCCGCTGGCGCTGAGCCCGAGCGAAAAGATTGCCGCGCAGCCCGCGCGCGCGAGTGCGTAAGCTTTCAACTCTGCAAGCGGCTACGAGTAGATAGGCGGCTCTCAGTTGAACTCGGTGCGCCAGTAGTTAGCTGCTTGAAGGAGATCAACATGGCAGCGATATATCACCAAGTATGGATAAACGCTCCATTAGCGACGGTATACCAAGCGATTTCCACCTTGGAAGGAATCGTTAGCTGGTGGGGCCCACATAAATCAACCAAAACAGATACTGGTCTCGTAGTGGAGCACGACCCAGGTCCAGCGCACGGCGTGGTGAGATTCAAGGTGCTCGATACGGTCCAGGATAAGCGGGTTGAATGGGAGTTCATCAGTACGCATCCCAACACCAGCCCGGCTTCGGCTTGGACCGGTACGCATGTCATTTGGGAGATTTCACAAAGAGATAACGTCGTCGCTCTATCCGGCTTTGGAAAGGATGGGGATCGCATCGCAATTCTCGATTTCCGCCACTCCGGCTGGGACCAAAACAGTGAGTATTTAGGATTTTGCAGCTTCGCGTGGGCCATGGTGCTGCAAAAGCTCAAGCAGGTGTGTGAATCGAAGTAGCGGCGCAGCTAACAAGGCTCGACGCCGACAGATGGATCGCTTAGTTGAAGGTCCATTTGGATATAAGAGGAAACCATGACAACCGAAACCACCAAAACACAGGACGAAGCCAAGATTCGAAAACTCGTCGATAATTGGGCAAAGGCGTTGCGCGCCAAAGATGTCGACGGGCTTATGTCCAACTACGCGCCAGATATGCTGTTGTTCGACCTTGCGCCCCGCTGCAATATAAGGGAGTAGATGCGTATAGAAAAAGCTGGGAGGAGTGGCTGCCCACGTTTCGAGGTCCGGTTGGCTACGAGATTCGTGACCTAAGCATCACCGCGGGCGACGACGTAGCGTTCTGCCACAGTCTCAATCGAATCAGCGGAACGAGGGCCAACGGCGAAAAAACCGATACCTGGGTGCGCGCGACTGTTTGCTACCACAAGATTGACGGCACGTGGATGGTCACCCATGAACATTTCTCGGTGCCGTTCTACATGGATGGCAGCTTCAAAGCGGCGGTGGACCTCAAACCGTAGCACTTCCTTGACAATGACACGTTCCGAAATTACCAGTGCAGCTCCACCACCTGGGGAAGTGACCCAGGTGGTGGAGCATTTTTTCCGTCACGAAGCGGGAAAGATGATCTCGACGCTAACGAGAATTTTCGGCATCGAAAACCTCAACCGCGCCGAAGACGTCGTGCAGGAAACCTTGGCTAAGGCGTTGCAGACCTGGCCCTACTACGGCATTCCGAAAAATCCTTCCGCCTGGATCACGCAGGTGGCGAAAAATCTCGCGCTCGATCTGATCCGGCGCGACAAAGTCTTCCGCAACAAAGAAAGTGAGATCGCCCATTTGATGGAGCAGGTCTCCGCAGATTCCAATGGCGCCGTTGCCGAGTCAGGGGAGAATGGCATCACGGATGACCGTTTGCGCATGATGTTCACATGTTGCCATCCGCTCATTCCGCAGGAGATGCAGGTCGCGCTCGCGCTCAAAACTCTTTGCGGTTTCAGTCCCGCGGAAATCGCCCGAGCCTTTCTTACGTCGGAAGCGGCGATCGCCAAGCGGTTAACGCGGGCCAAACAAAGAATCCGCGAGGCGCGCATTGCGTTCGAAATCCCGGCCGGGGAAGAATTGACCCGACGCTTGGACGGCGTGCTGCAATCGCTCTACCTGCTTTTCAACGAAGGTTACAAAGCTTCGGGCGGGGAGCACTTGATCCGGGCCGAACTTTGTCATGAAGCGATTCGCCTGACGGCGTTGCTGGCCGAACACCTTGCCGGCAATCAGCCGCGTTCGCACGCGCTGCTCGCACTAATGTTGCTAAACGGCTCGCGCTTGCCGGCGCGCGTCGACTGTGACGGCAACATTCTTCGCCTCGAGGAGCAGAACCGGTCATCGTGGGACCAGCCGATGATCGCGCGCGGGTTATTTCATCTTGTGCAGTCGACCAACGGGGACGAAGCCAGCGAGTATCATCTTCAAGCCGCCATCGCCGCCTGCCACTGCGCGGCGCAGGATTACGAATCCACGGACTGGCCGCGCATCCTGTCGCTCTACGACCGATTGATCGAAATGGACGATTCCCCCATCGTCGCCCTGAATCGAGCCGTCGCCGTCGCCAACGTTCACGGGTCGAGAGCAGGCATCGAAGCGGTAGAGGCCATTCACGACCGCCAGCAGCTAGATTGTTATTATCTGCTCTACGCGGTGCTGGGCGAGTTCGAGGCGGATTTAGACCATCGCCAGGCTGCGATGAAGCATTTTCGTAAAGCGCTTGAATTGGCCACGATGAAATCGGAACAGATCTTCCTGTCAAAAAAACTCCAGGAGCTCGGCGACCCAAGGGAGTCCGCTGATTCCACGCGGCGCGCTCGGTCGGTATGACCCGCTCCATCTAACGCCATCATTTCGGCAGCTGCCGATAACTCGGCACGCAACTTTCAACGCGTCATCCCACGATCACAATAAAAGGTTGTTAAAATGCTTCTGTAAGAAGCATTTACCGGTTTCTTCCGCGCATCGACAGTGCTTGGCACAACCCTTGTTACATTACGGATAATCGAAGACCACAGCATCGGTCGAATCGTCACGAAGCTTTAACAAGGAGGAAACATGTCTCTGCCACTCGAAGAAAAAACAGCGCTGGTTACCGGAGGCTCGCGCGGCATCGGTCGGGCGATCGCCGAACGTCTGGCCGCCGATGGTGCAGCAATCGTCATCAATTATGCCCGCAACGAACAACTGGCGCATGAGGTCGTCAAAGCGATCTCGGCGAAAGGCGGCAAGGCCATAGGGATTCAGGCCGACGTTTCGAAACCCGCGGAGTTGCAGCGATTGTTCAGCGAAGCCGAGAAAGCGATAGGAGGGCTCGACATCGTAATCGCCAATGCCGGTGTCCATATTGTAAAACCGCTGATCGAAAACACCGAGGCGGATTACGATTACGTTTTCGACATCAATACGAGAGGGGTCTTTTTCACGTTGCAGGAGGCCGGCCGCCGGGTGCGCGACGGCGGTCGCATTGTCGTCGTTTCGACCGGCGGTACGAAAATGCATTTTGCCAACATGTCGCTTTATCTCGGAAGTAAAGGAGCCATTGAGCAATTCGCTCGCTCACTATCCCGCGAATTGGGTCCACGCAATGTTACCGTCAACGTTCTGTCTCCAGGATTTACGGATACGGATATGCTCCCCGAGGAGTATCGCGCTTACGGCGCCAGCCTGTCGCCTTTCAATCGCGTAGGCACCGCGAAGGACGTGGCCGACGCGGCTGCCTTTCTGGCGAGCCATGCAGCGCGCTGGGTGACCGGAGAAAATCTGCAAGCCGGCGGCGGCGTGGTCTGAGAGGAACGTTGCTGTTGGCGGATTTCTAAAACGACAAACTTGCAAAGAAGGGACGAAATCCTATGAAATTTTCACTGGTGCCGTTGTTGCTCACTGGACAAAGCATCTCTGCGAAAGCTCGCCAGGCCCTGCGCGAGAACCGTTTGAAAGACGCCGCCGAAATCATCATGGAGCAGTACGGTTTGAGCTGTGTTGAAGTCACCCATCTGCTGGACTTCTCCATGTGTGAGCAGTGAGAGAATACAGCAAAAGTGAGGTTCCGTGTCTGTGGACGTGGCCGGTCTAATAATCCCGCAGCTTAGTAAAAGTAGAAATGTATCGTTTTGGCTGCTGCAAATTCTCAGTGCCGCGACGTTCTTCATGTCGGGGTTTGTAAAACTGTCTGGCAACGATGAAAGAGTGCAAGGGAAGGAAGTATGATCTCATTATCAACGCCACAACTTGGACCCATCGGGATCTGGACGTCTCAACTCGACTATCAGCCTGCTGCTAGGGCACAAGAAGCTGCCGCGGAGCTCGAACAGCTCGGCTTCCGAGCGATCTGGTTGCCCGAAGCTACGGGGCGCGAAGCGCTGCCCCATGCAAGCTTGCTACTGGCGGGGACGCGCCGAATCGTCGTCGCTACCGGCATCGCCAACATCTACGTCCGCGATCCGGTGGCGATGGCCGCCGCACAGAATACGCTAGCCGAAGCCTACCCGGATCGTTTCGTCCTAGGCCTCGGTGTGAGTCACGCTCCGCTGGTCGAGCAGTTTAGAGGTCACCGTTACGAAAAACCCGTGCCTACCATGCGCGCCTATCTGGATGCCATGGACGCGGCGCCCTATCATGCAGTTCCTCCTGCCGCTAAACCGTTCAGAGTTCTCGCGGCCCTTGGACCCAAAATGTTGCAACTCGCCGCCGCGCGAGCCGACGGCGCGCATCCCTACTTCGTGACGCCGGAACACACGGCGCGTGCCCGTGAGATTTTAGGCGCCCATCGACGCTTGGCGGTGGAGCAGGCCGTCGTGCTGGAAACCGGTTCGGTCCAGGCGCGAGAGATCGCGCGATCGTATATGTCCATGTATCTCACCCTCACCAACTATGTGAACAACTTACGCACTCTGGGCTTCGGCGATGAGGACCTCAAAGATGGCGGCAGTAATCGGCTGGTGGACGCCATCGTCGCCTGGGGCGACATGAGCGCGATCATCGATCGGGTTCGCGCGCACCATTCCGCCGGCGCCGACCATGTCTGCATCCAAGTACTGACGGCCGATCCGCGAGCGCTTCCACTGCGACAATGGCGTGAGCTTGCGTCAGCGCTTCCGAGTGCTGGCGCCTAGCGGCTGTCGAAGAGGGAAACAAAAAGATTACGAACAGAGAGAATATTTTTCAAAGTTTCACAATTTAAAGCAGGGGAGATTCTCAATGGAAACAATGAAGCAAAGACGTTTAGGTAAAAATGGACCGTTGGTTTCGGCTATCGGTCTTGGCTGCATGGGCATGTCGTACGCGTATGGGCACGGTAACGATGCGGAATCAATTGCGACGATTCACCGCGCCCTCGAGCTCGGCATCAACTTTCTCGATACCGCGGATATCTATGGCGCAGGCGTAAACGAAGAGCTGGTCGGTCGCGCCATTCGTGGCACTCGAGACCGATTCGTGCTTGCCACGAAGTTTGGTTTTGTCCAGACTGAAGACACACAAATACGCGGAGTGAGTGGGCGCCCGGAATATGTGCGCGCGGCGTGTGACGCTAGCTTGAAGCGACTCGGCGTCGACACGATCGATCTCTACTATCAACACCGCGTCGATCCTGAGGTGCCGATCGAAGAAACCGTTGGCGCCATGGCGGACTTGGTCCACGTCGGCAAAGTTCGTTACTTGGGTCTGTCCGAAGCTTCGCCGGAAACTATCCGCCGCGCCTACGCTGTTCATCCGATCGCTGCCTTGCAAACTGAATACTCGCTCTGGAGCCGCGAGCCAGAAGAGGAGATATTATCGGCGGTGCGTGAACTAGGGATCGCATTCGTCGCCTATAGTCCGTTGGGACGCGGTTTTCTTACCGGAGAGATCAAGCGGGAGGAAGATTTGGCGGCAGATGATTGGCGCCGCACCAACCCACGATTCCAGGGAGAGAATTTTCGCCGCAATCTAGAATTGGTCAGACGGGTCGAGACGATCGCGAAGGAAAAAGGCTGCACCGCTTCGCAACTGGCGCTCGCTTGGGTGCTGGCGCAAGGCGATGACATCATTCCGATTCCTGGAACGAAGCGGCGCAGCTATTTGGAGCAGAACGCCGCGGCCGTAGAAATACGGCTTACCTCGAAAGAGTTAAAACGCGTCGAAGAGATCGCGCCGCGCGGCGTTGCAAGTGGCGGACGTTACCCTGAAGAGATGATGGGATTTGTGAATCTCTAATGGTGAAAGCCCACATTTTAGTCAGCTGCCAAAATATCGGCAGCATTTTCTATAGAATCATACAGTACACACGGCTGCCAATAGGATATCGTAAGCGGAAGACCCCATTAGATAGTCGAACGGGGACGGGCTGTTCGGTAAAGATCGTGCCGGTGCTGGAAGGAGGATGATCGTGAAACCCACAGAAGGTCGATGTCTTTGTGGCGCGGTTCGCTATCGCGCATCCGGGCCGGCGTACGGGATTACCCATTGCCACTGCAAAACTTGCAGGCGGGCGAGCGGCGCGCCATTTGTCACGTGGGCCGGATTTGATGCCGATAAATTCACGTTCGTTACCGGCCAGCCGGCCTCATACGCATCGTCGACAAACGTCATTCGCACGTTCTGCGGTCAATGTGGAACCGCCTTGACCTATCAGCGCGCCGACTTGTCCGGCTCGATCGACGTAACGCTCGGAAGTCTGGATGATCCGGAAGCGCTGAAGCCACAGGATCATACCTGGACCGAGAGCCAGCTTTCGTGGATTTCGTTGGCGGATCGACTTCCCAGATACGCTCGTGAGAGAAAGCTCGAATAAAATCACCGCGCCCGTCGAACGCACTTATCTTCATTATTCATGGCCGCAGAAACCATGGGAATTAACATTGAGATTAAGGCAAAAGCTCATGAGCCGGACAGGCTTCGCCAAGTCCTCGCAAATCTCGGCCAAAGCACTTGTGAGGTAATTTTTCAGGAAGATGTATTCTTTCACACGCCGAAGGGACGATTGAAACTGCGCATTCTCGCTCGCGATCGCGGCAAACTCATTTATTACGAGCGCGATAATATCGCTGCTCCGAAACAGTCGAACTATCTTATCGTGCCTTCCGATCCGACTTCCCTGAAAATCTTGCTTTCCACCACGCTGGGAGTGCGCGGAGTCGTAAAAAAGCAGCGACTTCTTTACAGGATCGGCAATTCGCGCGTTCATCTGGACGATGTTGATCGGCTCGGTTTCTTTGTCGAGCTTGAAGTTGTCTTGAACGAAAGGCAAGCGTCTGAAGACGGGAAGTTTGTGGCGGAAGAGATCATGAAGCAGTTGGGTATTTGCGAAACCGATTGGGTAGCATGCGCCTACATTGATCTCTTAGAACGCCGCACGAAGTAATTTTTTCAGCGCGCCTGCAGCTGACGGTCAGTACCGTGGCCAATGATCGTCCTTCGCGCCGCGCCCATATTTCGGCGCCCGCCGACAAATCGGCGGAGCTCTCACTGCCTTTTGTCTCCACACGTCAATAAAATTCTCCAAATAGCGGCCGCGCGGTGCTTATCACGGATTTTTCGATCGCATCTGAGGCTGGCACAATCCTTGTACTAAGAAAAAGATAAGAAGCGCTTACTATCGAAGAGCTTCATCCAACAAGGAGGAGTTATGGCTTTTTTACTTCAAGGGAAAAATGCCCTGGTGACAGGAAGCTCGCGTGGCATCGGCCGCGCCATCGCTGAACGTCTCGCCGCCGGTGGAGCCGCTGTCGTCGTCACTCATAGTCCCCAGCAGGCGCGAGAGGTGGTTGATGGGATCAAGGCGAGAGACGGCAAGGCCTTAGCGATCCAAGCCGACGTTTCGAAGCCAGCTGAAGTCAGGCGACTGTTCGATGAAACTGAAAAGCAGGTGGGGCCGCTCGACATCGTCGTGGCCAACGCTGGAGTGTATCTGTCCAAACCGCTTGTCGAAAATACCGAGGCGGATTGCGACCACGTGTTCAATATCAACACTAGAGGGGTATTTTTTACGCTGCAAAAGCCGCCCGTCGCGTGCGCGACGGCGGTCGAATCATCGCTGTTTCTACCGGAGGTACGAAGATGTCATTCGCTAATGCCGCGCTTTACCTTGGAAGCAAAGCGGCCGTGGAGCAATTCGTCCGAGCCCTCTCGCGCGAAATGGGTCCGCGCAACATAACCGTTAACATACTTTCTCCGGGATTTACCGACACCGATATGCTCAACAGTGAAGAAGTGCGCGCTTTGGGTGCGAGTCTATCGCCTTTCAACCGCATAGGCACGCCGCAGGAAGTGGCCGACGTCTCGGCATTTCTTGCAAGCGACGCGGCACGCTGGGTGACCGGACATAATCTCCAGGCGGGTGGTGGGGTAGCGTAAGGTACGGAATGCCAATGGCTCAATTGCCGCTTGTGCTCATCCCGGCATACTTCGTTTTTTTGTTTGTCATGCTCCATTGAGCAGATACCTCGTTGGTTGTCAGCTGCGGATCTTAAGGTAAAAATTCTTGAGAGGAAAAATAGCATGTCACAACGAATCGATTACACAAAAGTTGCGCCCGGTGCGCTGCGGGCTATGTATGGTCTGGAAAAATATCTGGCCGAAAGCAGCATCGAGCCGTCGCTCCGAGAATTGATCAAGCTGCGCGCCTTACAAATCAACGGCTGTGCTTATTGCATCGATATGCATGCCAAAGACGCGCGGGCAGCCGGCGAAAGCGAACAGCGGCTCTACGGCTTGGTGGCTTGGCGAGAAGCGCCATATTACACCGAGCGCGAGCGCGCCGCTCTCGCGTGGACCGAAGCGCTAACCCTGATCGCCGGGAATCATGTTACGGACGAGTTGTACGAACAGGCGCGACGACAGTTTGGCGAACAGGAGTTGGTCGATCTTACGCTCGCGGTGGTCACTATCAACGCTTGGAATCGTATCGCTATCAGTTTTCGTCAGGAGCCCGGGACGTACCAGCCGGCGGTACGTAGATAAGCCGAAGTCGATGAAACGAAGAAAACAGGGTGAACTAATGCAGAAAAATAGAGGCAGAGTCGTCTCCATCAATGTCGGCCAAGCCCGTGAGTTTGAATACCATGGCCGCCCCGCCAAAAGCGCCATCTGGAAAGCACCCGTCGCCGGTCCTCTTGCCGCCCGCGGCGTAAATCTTGCAGGCGACGAGCAGGCGGATCGCAAAGCACATGGAGGCGCAGATAAGGCTATCTATGCTTACGCGGTGGAAGACTTGAGTTGGTGGCGAGAAGAGATGGGTCGGCCGGTTGAGTAACGGCGGGTCTGGCGAAACCTCACTACGGAGGGGATCGACGTCAACGCTGCGCTCGTTGGCGAGCGCTGGGAAATTGGTACCGCCGCTTTTGAGGTATCCGAACCGCGGGTGCCTTGCTGGCGACTTGGAGTTCGGATGAACGACAGTATGTTTTCTCGTCGCTTTACCGAGGCGCTACGTACCGGCGCCTACCTGCGAATCATTGTCGAGGGAAGTCTTAGCGCCGGAGATGAGATCCGCGTGGTCGAAAGACCCAATCATGATCTAACCATTCGAGATGTATTTCGCATCTACACCCGTGATCGGAAATGAGGTCGAGCGATTAGTTACCATTCCTCGGATGTCCGAAAACTGGAGGATTTCGGCGGAACGCTTGCTTCAGAAGGAAGCGGCACTGAAAACGTCGGCTCGCGCTTCGGAATAGCGGCCTGCCTGCCCGTGCCAGCATCGGCTAGATGCGCCGACTTCGATGAATTTTTAGACCAACTTTCATGGCCAACGGGCTTAGGCAAAGCTCGCGCGCCAGGTCTTGTTTGCACACCTATGGCGGTTTCACAATTCGCACAGACCCGACATTCTAAAGCCGTCAGCCTTTCGACCTGGCGTCCGTTGCAGCTACCGCTCTTTCTCGCGCTCCGGATCGCTTCGCTGACTTCAAACATCGGCACCTGGATGCACGAAGCCGGAGCCGCGTGGCTGATGACCTTGTTGACTCCATCGCCCGTCATGGTGGCGTTGATGCAGACCGCGACGACCCTGCCGATCTTTGTTCGGGCTCTACCCGCGGGCGCGTTGGCCGATGGGGTGGACCGCCGCCGGATGCTGATGCTAGCGCAAACTTGGATGTTCGTGGCCGCGGCTGCGCTCGGTGTGCTTGCAGTCGCCAACGTGATGACGCCTTGGTTGTTGCTCAGTTTGACGTTCGTGCTAAGCGCCGGCGCGGCGCTGAATGCGCCGGCATGGCAAGCGACCGTGTCGGCGCTGGTGCCGCGCGCTGATCTTCCGTCGGCAGTGGCGCTGACGGGAATGGGCTTGAACTTAGCGCGCGCGGTCGGTCCGGCGCTTGGTGGCATTGTTGTCGCTGCGGTGGGAGCATGGGCCGTCTTTCTCCTGAACGCAGTTTCGTTCGCGAGCGTGATTGCCGTGCTCTACGCTTGGCGTCCGCCAAAATCCAACAAATCGGTTCCGTCGGAACCGGTGCTGAACTCCATCCGTGCTGGCATCCACTACGCGCGGCACGCGCCCGCGCTCCGAGCGGTGCTGGTTCGTACCGGCTTATTCGTGCCGCTCGCGAGCGCGCTATGGGCGTTGCTTCCGGTTCTCGTTCGGCATGAAATGGGGATCGATTCCGTTGGCTGGGATCTTGCCCGTGACGGAGTATGCCGAGATATCGGTGGCGCTCTCGTGCGCCTGCTCTTTAGTCTAGCTGCCATTCGTCGATATCCGTTAAATGGGGTCGAAGGACTGGACTTGACTCCATCAGCCATTGGCCGGAACCAGCGCTGCTTAGCAAACCTCGCCCAGAGGACGGGCCAGTACTGGTGACGGTTGAGTACCTCATCGACCCGCAACAGGCGCGGGATTTTACCTTGGCTATGCAGCCCGTGCAGGAGCAATGTCTGCGCGACGGCGCACTACGCTCAGGTCTGTATTCTGATCCTGCCGACCCGAGCCGTTACATCGAAACGTTCGTCGTCGAATCCTGAGCCGACCATTTGCGACAAAACGAGCGCGTGACAGTCAGCGATCGCGTTGCTGAAAATTGTGCCAGGGCGTTCCACATTGGTGACACGCCGCCGGCCACGTCTCACTATATCGATGCTCGCAGCTCCGCTGCGCCCGCCGAAAACGGAACCCACTAGCTTAAAAAAACCGACCAAGTCTGACCGGATTCGCGCGTAGAGGCGCTTCTGGTTTTGACACCCGTGATGGGATGCTCCCATTTCTTTATCGCGCAATGGGCGAAAAGAATCGGACCCGGTCGTCGCGATAAAGCCACCATTTCGGCGCGCGCCGATCCGTCGGCACTGCCACTTTGTCACGTGATGAACCACACCGGTCTCCTTGAGCAAGGAAGCCATGGATACTAAATCGTTTTTTTGGGTTTTCCAATATCCATGCGGCTTGGCACATCGATTGCCCTATCGAGAGAAGGAGAACCCTTGGTGAATGTCATGAAGATCGAGATTCCAATTCTGACTGCTTTGCTGCTTCTGGGAACCGAGTTGATGACTCGTGTGGGGATTCAAGGTTTCGAGCAAGCGCTTGTTTCGACGGCTATCGAGTGGTCCGTTGGCAGATTCAAGGCGGCAAGAGAAATTCTTCGCTGATCCCCCGGAGTTAGCTCTAAGGGCAAATGAAGAGGGAGGGGAGAACGTCGGTGATATCTACAAATCGAGGATGGCTTTACCCCGCGGCGATGGCAGTGGAGATGCCGATTGGGCTCAATCATCTGGATACCGATTTCTGCTGGTGTGATCCCATTGTTGAAATCGACGACAACGGCAAGGAGATCGTGCTTCATCGGCAGGTGACGTGGAACTGAGAAACAAACAAACTGAAGAGGGAAACGCGATGTCATTCGAGAATAAGATTTATCTGGCCGTGATAATTGTTTTGGGGTTTATCGGCGAATTGGTCTTTCTCGTTCACATAGCGACGGCATCCGTGCAAGCAGCCGAAGGTGCTTCAGAGTCAATCATCACTTCGCCGGCTCTCGGATTGACGCGAAGTTCATTGAATCGGATTTCACTTACCCCGGTAGTTGCTGGCAATGAGACCGTGGGCGCGGTGGTTGTTTACGATGATCCGTCCACGCCAAGGCCGGCGGATTATATTGAATTGTATGACAATGACGGCGACTTGGTGGCCGTCGGGTGGTTCGATCGATTCGGTATCCAGCGAATGGCGTTGGATCGCGCGCTGGTCGAGGGGAGTGAGGAGCTTCAGGGGGTTTTTGTGACCGTCGTGAATGGCGAGTCCATATAGAGTTTTTATCTGTTGATCATGTTGAAGATCACAACTCATGCGGACGCAGGGCGAATCACACTCGAGCTTGAAGGGCGAGTCGCGGGACCCTGGGTCGAGGAATTGAAAGCCTGCTGGCAGCGCGCCGCTGTTGGAAACCGGCAGGTCGGCGTTCTTTTGAAAGAAGTGACGTTCATCGATGAAGCAGGGAGAAAGCTCCTGGCCGATATGTATCGGCAACGAGCGACACTTGCGGGCGCAGGATGCATGACAAAAGCGGTTATTGAGGAGATCATACGGGGAGAAAATTTATGACGACACATATCGAAGAAGTAAACGACGGCAATTTCGCGAAGATCGTGCTGGGATCCACTTGACTTGTTTTAGTGGATGTTTGGGCCCAATGGTGCGGCCCATGCCGAGCGCTTGCGCCGGTCGTGGAATCGGTCGCCAAGCAGTATGCAGGGAGCGCGCAGGTCGTGAAACTCAATGTCGATGGCAATCCCTCTGTCGTCGAAAAATTTCAGATTGAGGCGATACCGACCTTGATTGTGTTCCAAAACGGCGAAGAAAAGGACCGCATGATTGGCGCGGTAAGCCAAGCGGAAATCGCGCAGAGGCTCGACACCCGCTTGGCCGCCGCAGCGACCTAGGAGGTAGAACCGTGGCAAGAGAATGGGCCAGCTCCGCGTACACGCGAGACGAAGCCGGTCTCACGACCGACGAGAAAATCGCCTCGCTTTTTCAGCCGGACACATTGCTCGCCGCGCAGTATTTCGACAATCTACGCGGAAAGTCTCTGTTAGAGCCGGAAAAAAGGCTCATGTTGGCAATCCTGGAAGACGCGATCAGTCGCTATCAGGAGAATATGTTTTCCCAAGACAAGCGCGGCAAGAGGCATTTTCAGGAAGTGCAAGAGTGGATCGCCGATACCGACAGCGATTGGATTTTTTCGTTTGAAAATGTCTGTGAATCGTTGGGGCTTAACCCCGCTTATGTGCGCCAGGGATTGCTCCGGTGGAAGGAGAAGGGTCGACAGATGCCCTCTCATCGCGGAACTTGGGAAGGAAAAGAACTCGCTGTATAAACGACCTCGGGACAATTATGTGCACGAAAACGTACTGATTAACTGGAGGAGTAGGGACAATGGATTCGTGGGAATTGATCTTTCGACAAAGCAGAGCAAACGACGCTGACTACGACGGCGATCGGCTTGCGGTACAAAATTGGGATTGGCCGCGGCAAACCTGGTTTCAAGAGCGCCTGCGCTCTTTCCGCGGTGACAAGCGGAGATATTCCAAAGAGGTGACCGAAGTGAATTGGCAGCAGATCCGCTAGCAAGGGAACGATATGAAGATCGCGGAAATAGATTGGCAAGTTTTCTGGAACGCCTTGAGCCAGCAAGATTGCGCTGGCCGAGATCGTTGGCTCCGGCGGTGGGCGTTCGCGGACGACGGCGCGCGGTTGTCAAGAGATGTTTGAGAAGTGAAAAGGCCCCGTCTCGGAGCTTTTAATCCTTTCCCGCTCCCCCGCCGCTCGCAACTTCTCCGGTACGCCAATCCCCAGCGATGAAAATCTTAGTTGTTAAGGTATTGCCGTGGTGACATAATCCAAATTTACAAGAGAAGTGGGGAGCTTCGCGCTCACTTATCGGCTGGATGGTGGTATGCGATGGGATTGGCAGAGGGGCTAAGCTACACGATGCACTTGGAGGTTTACCTCCAAGCAGCAGTGGTGCGGGGTGTCTTGGCGACGAGCCAAGAGCGCTTGAGCAACTTTTTGATCGTTCGGCAGGGTGAAGAGGTATTTTCGATAAAAGACGCGACATTGGAAAGCTTCAACCGAAAGCCCGTTTCCGTTGGCGCGGATGAATATCTGATCTATATGCAAGAAGTATTTCTCATTGCCGACTTGGGCTCCGAAGGCGGCACGCGACAATCGGGCATCGACAGTTTGTATGTCAAGAAGGATAGAAGCAAAGCTTTGTTCAGCGTGGGCCCGTACTTGCTCCAGGGAAACGTTCACTTGGCGCCGGGAAGTCCGCTCCATGGTCTGCTGATGGAAAAAAGTCAGTTTATCCCGGTGACAGAAGCGATGCTGGTGGATCGACAAGATGTCGGACCGCGCACTTATTTGGTAAATCGCGCCAAGATCGGATTTATGACCGCGATCGGGGACGGCCTAATCGAATTCTGAGAAGCCGGGCATGCAGGAGTGGGCTTGAGGATTTCAGGTTTGCGCGCAAAAACCTTGCTGATCGTCGTGGCGAATTTCTTTTATGAATATTCCGACGGAGATTAATCATTTCAAATCGCGCGGCGTCGTGCGCATCACTTGGGACGATGATCACGTGGGTGAGTACGCTCAGCAGTATTTGCGCGGATATTGCCCTTGCGCGCTTTGCCAAGGCCATGGCGCCCAACGGCGCTTTATCGATGTTCCCGGCGCCACACTAGAGGAGATCCGCGGCGTCGGCAATTACGCGATCGAGCTGCGGTGGAATGATGGTCATAGCACCGGTATTTACACCTTCGATTATCTTAGATCCCTGTGTCCCTGTAGTAGTTGTATGGCAGAGCGAACGCACAGCGAATAGAACCGAGCAATAATTTTCAGGCTTTCATCGCATTATATCTTCATACCTTCGTCGGTGGCCCACCTGATAATTTTCATCAGGACGGATCGGGCGCCAAATTCAAGCCCTCCGTCGCTTGACATACCGTCGGGTAATTTTTACTCTCCCTTTTCGTCGGAAGAAAGCTGATAGTGGTGTTTGTCCCGATTCTGCGAGAGTGGCGGAACTGGCAGACGCACTAGACTTAGGATCTAGCGGGCAACCGTGGGGGTTCGAGTCCCCCCTCTCGCACCATCGAGAATGCTGACGAAAGGTTGAGCAAATTTTTGCTAGAGAGGTTGGCCGTGAAAGCCTTGCTCGCTTGTCCTAACCAGATCGCAAGTTGAATTATCCGTCCCGCATCGGCAAGCGAATAGCGCCACTGGTAAGTTGCAGTTATGAAAATCGACATCGACGAATTGGGCCCAGTGCAGCGGAAGGTTCGCGTCGAACTTCCGGCGGAAACGGTTGCCAGTGAGTTTTCCCGTGCCTATAAGAATCTCGGCCAGCGAGTTCGCGTAAAAGGGTTTCGCACCGGCAAGATTCCCCGAACTGTTTTGCAGAGCATCTACGGTGCGGAGGTGAAAGGGGAAGTCAAATCTCATCTTGTCGAGGAGTCCTTGGGAGAAGTCATCAAGGAACGCGGTTTACAGATTGTATCGCGGCCGGAAGTGGAAGCTAACGAACTCGACGAAGACGGCGCGTTTTCTTTTTCTGCTGTGTTCGAAATCAAGCCCGAGATCGAGGTCGGGAATTATCTCGGCCTCGAGGTCGAGCGCGTGAGACTCTCTGTCAGTGACGCTCAGGTCGAGGAGGCGCTACGTCGCTTGCAGGAAAGCCACGCGCGTTTAGAACCGGTCGAGGACCGTGACCTCGTACAGAAAGGCGACTTTGCGATACTCGACTTCGAGGGCTCTATCGCCGGTAAGCCATTTTCTGGCAGCAAGGGCGAAAATTATCTTCTCGAAGTCGGCGCTGGACGTGCGTTACCACAATTCGAAGATGCGGTGGTTGGACTAAAAACGGCCGAGCGGCAAACCGTACAGGTGAACTACCCGGAAGATTATCCCAATAAGGACATTGCGGGGAAACCGGTCGATTTTTTGATCGTGGTACGCGAAATCAAACAAAAGGTTTTGCCGCCGTTGGACGACGAATTCGCCAAAGATCACGGTGAGTGCGCTTCGCTGGACGAACTTAGATCACGAATTCGCACGCGGCTGGAAAGTGAACTCAAGCATTACCAAAGCGAGGATCTCAAAGAAAAACTTGTGAGCCGTCTGCTTGAAGCGCATTCATTTACAACCCCGGTATCGATGATCGAGCGACAGACTAGATATTTGATGGAGCGCTATCAGAATGAACTTGCGGGCCAAGCTGGCGCCGATGCCAACGTCGCGCCACGGATGGAAGAGGCCCGCAAGACACTCAAAACCCGAGCGGCGCGCCAGGTTCAAGCAACGTTGCTGGTCGAGAAGATTTCTCAGCTCGAAAATATTGATGTTACGGACAAGGATGTCCAGGCCCGGGTAGACAACTTGGCGCGAGCGGCCGGTGATCGCGCTAAAACCGTGCGAGAGATCTATTCGCGGTCGGATAGTCGGGACGAATTACGCGCCCAGCTGGTGTTTAATCGAACTCTCGAATTTTTGCTTGAGCGGGCGAAGATAAAAGAAGTCGATCCACCCGTCTCTAAGGTTGATGAGCAAGCCGAAAAAAGATAGAATACAAAATGTGAATAAGGGGTTTAGCTTCACATGAATTTCATCCCCATTGTCGTCGAGCAAACGGGCCGTGGTGAACGAGCTTATGATATCTATTCGCGTCTCCTTAAAGATCGAATCGTGTTTCTCGGATCGGTCGTAACCGACGACGTCGCTAACCTCATTACCGCGCAATTCCTTTTTCTCGAATCCGAAGATCCAGAACGTGATATTTTCTTTTACATCAACAGCCCTGGCGGTTCCGTAACTGCCGGCCTAGCGATCTATGATACGATGCAGTACGTCCGGCCGCAGATTTCAACGGTATGCGTCGGACAAGCCGCGAGCATGGCTGCCGTACTGTTGTCGGCCGGCACAAGGGCTAAGCGGTTTGCCCTGCCTCACTCACGCATTATGATTCACCAACCTTTGGGCGGTTTCCAAGGCCAAGCTGCTGACATTGACATCCAAGCTCGTGAAATTCTTCGCATGCGTGAAGAGTTAAACAATATCTTAATGAAGCACACTGGACAAAGTTTGAAGAAGATAGAAAAAGATACCGACCGCGATATGTTTATGAGCGGCAAGCAAGCCCAGGAGTACGGGTTGGTTGACGAAGTCATAGCGTCTCGGCCCGATTCGGGTGTCAAGAAGTAGTTGTTGAACGGGGGTGCCATGGCAAAGCACGGTGAACACGGATCAGGCAATCTTGTCTGCTCCTTCTGCGGGAAGAGTCAAGACGAGGTTCGTAAGTTGATCGCCGGTCCGACCGTTTACATCTGTGATGAATGCATCGATCTCTGCAACGATATCATTGCTGAAGAATGCGACCACGATGAGAATATTAGCTCTTCGTCCAATGTGCCGAAACCCGCTGAAATCAAACGGGTTCTTGATCAATACGTAATCGGCCAAGAGCGCGCGAAGAAGATCTTGGCGGTGGCGGTTCATAATCACTACAAGCGCATCGATAGCCAAATGGTAACGGGTGACGTGGAGCTGCAAAAAAGCAATATTTTACTGCTCGGCCCCACTGGATCCGGAAAAACCCTTCTAGCTCAAACGCTGGCCCGTTTCCTGCAAGTACCCTTTACCATCGCCGACGCCACTAGCTTGACGGAAGCGGGGTATGTAGGAGAAGACGTTGAGAACATAATTCTAAATCTCCTGCAGGCAGCCGATTACGACGTTGAAAAGGCGCAGCGTGGCATCGTCTATATAGATGAGATCGATAAGATCTCGCGCAAATCGGACAATCCGTCGATTACGCGAGACGTGTCAGGAGAAGGCGTACAGCAGGCGCTTTTAAAGATAATCGAAGGAACCATGGCGAGCGTACCACCAAAAGGGGGACGAAAACATCCGCAACAAGAATTTCTCCAGGTAGACACCACCAATATTCTGTTCATCTGTGGTGGTGCTTTTGTCGGGTTGGATGACATCATTCGCAAACGCACAGGTCGTAAGCGGATGGGCTTTGGTGGCCAATTAGAAGATAAGGATGGGCGGCGGTCGACCGATTTGCTGCACGATGTTCAAACGGAGGATCTGTTAAAATTTGGGCTGATCCCCGAGTTCATCGGGCGCTTGCCGGTTATCGCAACGCTGGACGAGTTGGATGACTCCGCCCTAGTACGGATTCTTAAGGAACCAAAAAATGCTCTAACCAAGCAATATTCGAAACTATTCGAAATGGAGTCCGTGCATCTCAAGTTTACCGAAGAGGCGCTTCGAGCCATTGCTCGCGACGCTATGAAAAGGAAATCTGGTGCGCGGGGACTCCGAGCGATCATGGAAAATATCATGTTAGAGATCATGTACGACATGCCCTCGCAGCCGAACATTAAAGAAGTGGTGATATCCGAGGACGTGGTGGAAAGACATGAACCTCCGATCGTCGTATACACCAAAGCCGCAGAGAGCGCTTAGGAGGGGGAATCGTTATGCTATTTCGGAATGATAAGAAAGACGATAAAGAACCAACGTTAGGACCCACGCGGGTGCCTCTGCTCCCTCTCAGGGACATTATCGTGTTTCCCCATATGGTGGTGCCGCTTTTTGTCGGTCGGCAACGGTCTATTAAGGCCCTAGAAGACGCCACCCAGAAGCAAAGCCTTATATTTCTATCCTCGCAAAAGGATGCCAAGACAAATGACCCGAGTGAGGACGACATATACAAGATCGGTACTCTGGGCTCGGTAGTCCAGATGCTTAAGCTTCCCGATGGTACGGTCAAAGTTTTAATCGAAGGCAAAAAGAGGGCGAGAGTCGCGAGATTCGCCTCAAATTCTGATTTTTTCCTGGTGGAAGTGGAAGAAGCTCCAGAAGTTGTCGAACGAAACACCGAAGTCGAAGCGCTCGTCCGCGAAGTTCACACTACGTTTGAAAATTACGTAAAGCTGAAGAAAAAGATCCCCCCTGAAATGGTCATGTCGGTGTCCTCCATCGACGATCCAGGGCGACTGGGAGATACGATCGTCGCCCATCTTGGTATCAAACTGGAAGACCGGCAAAACCTGCTGGAAACGTTCAACGCGGCAGAACGGCTGGAAAAAGTGCTCGGCCACATGCGCGCGGAAATCGAAATTCTCGAAGTTGAACGGCGGATTCGCTCGCGTGTCAAAAAACAGATGGAGCGCTCGCAAAAAGAATATTATCTGAACGAACAGATGCGAGCGATTCAAAAAGAGCTGGGCGAAAAAGACGAGTTCAAGAATGAGATTCAAGAAATCGAAGACAAACTCAAGCAAAAAAAACTCTCTGCCGAAGCCAAAGACAAGGTTGAGAAGGAGCTTAAAAAACTCAAGATGATGTCGCCCATGTCGGCGGAAGCCACCGTGGTCAGAAATTACATCGATTGGATTGTCAGCCTGCCCTGGAATGAATTCACGGACGACAAGCTCGACATCAATGAGGCTGAGCGCGTCTTGGAGGACGATCACTACGGTTTAGAAAAAGTGAAAGAGCGCATCCTCGAATACCTCGCGGTTCAAAGCTTGGTCGGAAAAATCAAAGGTCCGATCCTTTGTTTGGTCGGCCCTCCCGGCGTCGGTAAGACTTCATTGGGTCGATCGATTGCACGAGCGACGGGAAGAAAATTCATCCGAGTTTCGCTTGGAGGAGTTAGAGACGAGGCCGAAATCCGTGGTCACCGGCGCACCTATATCGGCGCTCTGCCGGGAAAAATTATTCAGTCGATGAAAAAGGCGGGTTCAAGCAATCCGGTGTTCTTGATGGATGAGATCGATAAAATGTCTACGGATTTTCGTGGCGATCCGTCCTCGGCGCTGCTCGAGGTTTTGGACCCGGAACAAAATACCGGGTTTAACGATCATTATCTTGATCTCGATTACGATCTTTCCAAGGTCATGTTTATCACGACGGCAAATACCCTGGATCGAATTCCGCGTCCCCTGCAGGACCGGATGGAAATCATCCGGATTGCCGGCTACACCGAGTTGGAAAAGCTGAGTATCGCCAAGAAATACCTAATGGAGAAACAGAAAGAAGCAAACGGTCTGACGAAGGAAAACTTGGATTTCACGGATAACGCGATTCTCGGTGTGATTCGTCACTATACCAAGGAAGCGGGTGTGCGTAATCTCGAACGCGAGATCGCCTCTATTTGCCGTAAAGTTGCCGTAGAGGTGGTGCGCAAAGATCGCAACGCCCACATTCAAATTGGCTCGAAGAGCCTGCACAAATATCTCGGTGCGATCAAATTTCGTTACGGAAAGGCAGAAGCCGAAGTCAAGATTGGGGTTACGACCGGTTTGGCCTGGACGGAGCTGGGCGGAGAGCTCTTGGCGACCGAGGTGACGATCATGCCGGGCAAAGGCCAGCTGATCATTACCGGAAAGCTCGGCGATGTGATGCAAGAGTCCGCCCAGGCGGCGATGAGTTATGTTCGCTCCCGCGCTGCCGAGTTGGGCTTGGAGAAGGATTTTTATCAGAAGCTCGACGTGCATATTCATGTACCGGAGGGCGCCATTCCGAAGGACGGTCCATCGGCGGGCATCACCATGGCGACTTCTCTGGTTTCCGCACTGATGAAGATTCCAGTTCATAATGATCTGGCCATGACCGGGGAAATTACGTTGCGGGGAACCGTTCTGCCGATCGGCGGACTGAAGGAAAAGGTCTTGGCCGCCCACCGTGCCGGAATCAAAAAGGTCCTGATTCCCGCGGATAACGAAAAAGACATCGAGGAAATTCCTGCGACAGTTCTCAAGACGGTTGAACTGGAACTGGTTGCCCACATGGATCAGGTCCTAAAAAAGGCCCTTGTGGTTAACGATCCAGACAACCTATTTCGCAATGTTGCCGTCGAGGCCCAATCTAAAGACGAAAGGCCACCATTTACAGAAAAGGTCGACGACGTTCCCGCTTCTGAAATTCTGCCCCAATAGTTCCCCAGCTCAACGTTAGAATGCCGGGTGGTTTGACACCCGGCATTCGTGCTGTTATAAAATTGCATTCGATTGTGCCGAAGCATCGCGTAGGCTCGCGGGAAAGCACAACCGCGCTCGTCTGGCATATCATCAATCAACTGCCCAGAGTTAGTTTGGACGAGTATTGAATTTTACTAGAACCTAGTTGTGGCGGCCAATGACGAGTGACAACGTGATAAACATTTCGTCGTTTAGGCTCGTTCGCAGTGTAACCCCGGCGAGACACAAATAAGAGGACAAAAAGCAAAAAAAAAGACCAAATTGATAGCTCCTTCTGGGCCGCGAAATTCAAGGTATGGAAAATGGTGCTTTTCGAGCTAGGCGTTTTTACAATTTTCAGCACGGGGCAAGCCAGAAGCGTCTCGAAATATCCTCGGGCACATCTTGATCGGCTGTTTCGAGTGGAAGGGCGGTTAGCTCAGCGGGAGAGCATCGGCCTTACAAGCCGGGGGTCACAGGTTCAAATCCTGTACCGCCCACCAGAAGGCGCGACGAGGAAGCTAATATCGGGGTCGTAGTTCAGTTGGTTAGAACGCCGGCCTGTCACGCCGGAGGTCGCGAGTTCGAGTCTCGTCGGCCCCGCCATCCTCGCGCCATGGGTAGAGCTTTTTTGATTGGAGAACGGGGCTATGAATAAGCATGAAGCGCTGTCCCAGAGGCGCTGGTACGTTGTCGATGCGCAAGGAAAAATACTCGGGCGGTTAGCCACTGAAATCGCCAAAGTCTTGCGGGGAAAGAATAAGCCGATTTTTACGCCGAATCAGGACGCAGGAGACTTCGTCATCGTCGTTAACGCGCGCGGCATCAAGCTCACGGGCACGAAATTAGAGAAGAAAATTTATTATCGGCACACTGAATATCCCGGCGGCATCAGGGAGAGAACCGCGGCGGAAATGTTGGAAGAAAAGCCAGAGCAACTCGTGAAACTCGCCGTAAAGGGAATGTTGCCGAAGAATCGTTTGAGCCGCAAATTGGTGACTAAGCTCAAGATATATGCGGGTCCAGAACACCCACATGAAGCACAAAAGCCGGAACCTCTGGCAATCATAGCATAGGGAGTACGATGATGGCGGAAAAAGTATTTGCGGCAACGGGACGTCGGAAAACTTCAGTGGCGCGGGTCTTTCTTAGGCCGGGAAAAGGCAAAATCACGATCAACAATAAAACCTTGCAAGATTACTTTGGTCGTGAAACGGCTCGGATGATCGTGCTCCAACCCTTCGATGTGACCCAGACAGGGGGAAACTTTGATATCGACGTGAATGTTGCCGGCGGTGGAAACTCGGGGCAGGCCGGTGCCATCCGCCATGGGATTACCCGTGCCTTGATGCAGCTAAGTCCGGATTTTCGTTCCCCGCTAAAGAAGGCCGGTTTCGTCACTCGCGATCCACGCGCAGTAGAGCGCAAAAAATATGGCCGGCACAAGGCGCGTAAGCGTCCACAATACTCCAAGCGATAATGTCGTACAGGGGTAGTCGCCAATGTCCGGAATCCACTCACGCAGGGCTTGATTTTGTTTTCGACGGCAGTTTTCTTGCGGTTGCATCGAGAAGCCAAACCCAAGCTCGTGTACTTAAAAGAGCGACCCATCTGCCAACACCGCTGGGGTCCGTCCTTCATTACACCTGCGCTGATCAGGCAAAAGAAATCGAGTTTTCTCCTTTCTTTTTCAATTTGGACAGGCGCTTATTGACCGATATCGATGATGCTGGCATGCATCGGTCACGTAAGAATGCTTTGCCGCAAGTTTATAAAAATCTCATTTGTCGGTCGTAAATCGAACGTGCCGCCCCGATGATTTGGGGTACCGCCGTGTCGATTACACTTCGGTCGTAAAAAAGAAAAATCCGATCATCGCAAAAATAGCATTGGGCGTCCACGCCGATATCCACGACGGTAAAGCTCCGCCATGTCCGAGAGACACGCAGAAGGCGGTGAGTACCCAGTACCCAAAGCCGATGACCATCGCAACACCGAAACTCAACGAAATGCTGCCGCTCATCTGTCGCTTCAGAGCGAACGGGATCGCGAGCAGGACCATCAAGGGAGAAATGAACGGCAATGCTAATTTTATCTGCAGGTCCACTTCGTAGGAAGTCGTGTCAATTCCCTTGCTTTTCATATCTGCGATCTGTTTTTGCAAATCAAAGAAGGTAAATTCCTCGGCATCACGAGCCAATAGTTTTAGATCTTCCGGCGTCTCGGTAAGCGGCAGAACGGCCTTGGCTTCTCCGCGAACCATTTTTCCGTCCGCTAGAATGTTCCACTCTGTAGCTTCGCTAGTTCGCCAGCCGTCGCCAGTCCATTGAGCTCGGGGAATTTCCACGAGCGCGCGCAGAGTGAAGTCTCGGTTGAGAAGGAACACCGTGACGTTCTCCAAAACACTAGTCCGAGTATCAAAATTATCGACATTGATAAAGCTGCCCTCACCACGGATCCAAATATCATGAGTACCCAGAAGACTTTGCTGCTGTTTGTTCTTAATTTCGGTCTTGTAAATATTTTGCGCGTTGTGCGCAAAAACGGGAACGAGGGTTTCATTCCAAACAAAAGTAAAGCCACAGATAACCATCGAAAGGAGCAACAGCGGTAGGGCAATCCGCTGTATCGTGATACCGCTGGAGCGGATCGCCGTGATCTCATGCGTCCGCGCCAACATGCCTAGACAAAATAAGGTGGAAAAAAGCGTGGCGAAACCGATCACGCGGGAGATCAAGAGCGGAGCTTTATAAAAAAAGTACCGCGCGATGGTGGAGATTGGTGCGCCAGAATCCAACAGCGTGCCGATGCGATCGAAAAAATCGACGGTAACGTAGAGCGAAATGATGACGGCCAAACTGAGATAGAATACCCGCATAAATCCCGCCGCCAAATAGCGGTCAAGGATGCTGCCAACAGGGAGAAATCCAACTTGGAGTCGATTTGCCACGCGCGACCTCAATTCGACTTGCGGCGTCGGAGTTTTCCTATGAAGTCGCCGACGCAGATAGCGGCTCGTTCAACCATTTGTGGAAGGAAAAGCGGTGTTTCACGTTGCGCTTGTCTAAAGAAATGAGCGCTGATCCCACCGACAACGAGGTTGGGAAGCCAGAGGGCCGGAATAGGATGGAGAATACTTTTATCACCGAGCGCCTTGCCGAGGGAGAGCAGGGTGTAATAAGTCATGAGCCAGAACGTGCAGAGCATAAACCCCCACGAACGGTTGGCTCGTGACGTACGCGGCAATAGGGTCAAGGACACTCCCAGAAGACAAAACACGAGCGGGACGAACGCGAAAGCGATGCGCTGATGCAGTTCCATGCGTTCGGCGATCGTTTTACCACCAGCGCTTCCCTTTGCCTCGATTGCATTGAGGAGCTCGGTGAGCGGCATTTCTTTGGGGCCAGCTTCTTTTTGGCGCACCGGCCCGACAAGCTCATCAAGGTCGAACTTGAGATCGTAAATGTTAAAGCGAGTTTGGCTAAAACCCGGGCGATTTCTTTCTCGCTCGTAGACGGACCCGTCGAAGAGCCTGAGTCCCAAGGTATTTGTTTCCTCATCCGTAGTGATGCGAGCAACCTTACCCAAAATGA
>DASPXM010000438.1:0-6855 GCA_035637295.1 Verrucomicrobiia bacterium | reverse complement strand
GAGTGACGTCAGCCAATCACTTGGGGTATGCGTTGACCGAGGCCATGCCCCGGCCTTCGCCTCCGCAAGAGCGCTACGAGGGAATCGTCGCGGCATTCGCGCGCTGGCATAGCGAGCGTTTCGCCGCCCGTTTTCAACCGGGTCATGTCAGACCAAGCGACATTCATGAGCCAAACGAGTTTCAAAGAGGTCTCATCAAAGCGGCGAAGCGGCTGCCGCCTAAAAGACAAAAGTAGGTTTCGCAATTCTTGGCGCCACCCATGAAGAGCTCACCCTCATAAAGCCCGTATTGCAGCAGGGTTATCTCGCTTCCCAGGTAGCCGAGTTCCTGCTTGCCATCCATCCAACGTAAGCCGAGCGTCGCAAAGGAATTAGTAGACTTAGGCAAATCGGACACCGCTTGGACCGGACCGGAAGCGTGAAGGTGAATATTTGTCGGCGAATCGGTTAGGCGTTGGGCAATATCGTCGGCGCGTGATGCCGACGGTGGAACGTCTTCTGTGATGGCGCACGACGAGAATCCGCACGAGATCGCCAACGACACGAAACAAAAAAATGGTAGGGAAAGCGCTGCAAAATTCACGCGCGGCGGAGGTTATGCTCGCGGATCGCGAAAGATTCCGGCCTGGAGATCGAGTTTCGACTCACATCATTGGTCCATAGTAATATTTCCAGAATTCGGGGTCGTCCGATGTCCAGGCAGGTCCGAAACCCTTTTCAAAGAATTTTCCCAACCTCGTGAATAGCCGCTTCCAGGTCGACTGTCCCTTCTCGACCGCATCCAAAACATCATCGATGTGCTCGGCGAGATTGGCGAGCTCTTCTTTCGGCAGATAGGATAACGCGCCGTTGAGAATTGATGCTTTGAGGGTTTGTGGATTCATCGCATGGGCAGTCAGCATCACGGTGGGAATGTGTTGGTTCACCGTTTGGGTCAGTAAAGCCATACCGTCCACGCCCATAATATCGAGAATCGCCAGATCGTATTTCAAATTTGCCGGTGTCCTCGACTCACCGGGGCTTAATCGTTCCTTAGCCTCTTCGTAGCTTCTGGCGCAATCGACCGTGGCGCCGTCGAGCACATCGACAATCGTCTCTAAAATGTCCGGCTCGTCATCCACGGCCAAGATCCGAAGCCCCTGTATGCGTGCACTGGAAGTATTTTCCGACATCTGTTTTTCTCCTTCACCCAGGATTTAGAGCGACGATCATAACGAACTCAGCAGAATCGTTCACAACACGCCAGCAAGTGGATCAATTAACAGCCCCGTTCGGGATCGCTCCCGTGCACCATCGTCACCGGTTCAAACAAACGAAGCCTTGTTTAAATCTTTTCATCCCGGCTTGCAACCTCGGGTGAGCTATTGCGTTACTGACTGACAGCAACCGGCAACTCGCTACAAGCGTCGGCCTGCATCCAATATCCGGCTCGTCTTTCACGGGCCAAAAAGTCTAATAGGCCTGAATCTCAATATTCCAACAATCGGATGTTCCGTGGCAGTCAATTAGCTCCATTGGGTTTGGCCCTGTTCACCGGGAATTCTAAATCGAAACGTCGCACCTTGACCTGGTACGCTGTCAAGAGAAATATCGCCGCCGAGCCGACGTGCCAGGATCAGAGCCCCCGCTAATCCCAGGCCATGGCCTTTTCGCTCGAAACCATCATGGATGGGCAGCTGTTTGTAACGCTCAAAAACAGCCGCATGGTGCTCGGGTGGAATACCGGGACCGTCATCCTGCACACAAATGATCAGGTCACCACCTTCTCGGTCCAGAACAACCTCCAGCGATCGTCGGCGAAAATGCAATGCATTCTGGATCAAATTACCGACGATCAAACCGAATTTGACCGGATCCTGAAAAATTCGCACCCGGTTGATCTCCGGAGCTATTTTTATAGTGATTCCAGCTTGCGCAAGCACTACCTGCTGAGCCTCGCCTGTGGTGGCTTCGCTCAGACGCGCGGCGAGTTGGGCATCGCTGCTTTCGACAGATTCGATCAATGTTTTGAGCACAGCCTCGCCGACATCAAAAGAGGCCAACGAAAACTGCGCCGATTCGGCCCGTCCGATTTCCAACAGTTGATTGACCAGTCTCCTGCCTCGCAGGGTCCCACGAAGAATGCGCTTTACCGTTTTTTCTTGCCGCTCGGTGAGTGGTCCCATTCGCCCGGCTTGTTCGATCAGGGTACGGGCTGCCGCCTCGATCAATAAGAGTGGCCCTTTCAGCTCGTGTACCAAAAGTTGTGTGTCCAGCGCGCGAAAGAAATCGTCCGAACCGGCCGCCGCTGGCGCAAGTTTTTCAGCCATAACTGCTCCGTGGTTTCGTCCTAACAAACACGCGGCCTCAACAAGGCGGGCGGAAATTCGAGCGAAAATACGCTGCCCGTGGCAACCTTACTGGCGAAAGAAAGCTTGAAACCATAACGCTCCGAAAAAAGCTTGAGTCGTTGTAGGTCGAGGCCCTTGCCGCCGGCGCCAAAGTCGTAGGGTCGGCCCGACGAATAACGATCGGTGGTGCCCGCATGTATGAAACCATGGAATAGATGTTCTTGTAGCTCCGTGTCAATGCCGACGCCCGTGTCGCGAATATCGAGCTTCACGTTCCCGCTCACTTCGCGTAACGTGAGGCTAATTGTTCCACCGTCGGGCGTCGCTTCGATCGCGTTGCGCAACAAGCCGCGAAAAGCTTTGAAGAGCAATCGCTCGGGAAGATACACGGCCGGAACTGCTTCAAGTGTCTGTTCCAAAGCGATTAGACGATGTTTGAAATCGGGGCGTAAGGCTTCCACTGCCTGCGGAATCCAGACATCCATCAGCAACGTCTCGGGCTTCTGATTGGCATCCTGAGCGTATATTTCAGCGATCCTCTGCGACAGCCGTTCCTGCAACCAAGCCGGCGCGTTTTGCTCGTCGACGATGCTCTGGAGCAGGTCCTGGCAGCGCCGCAACCAATCCGTCAGCACGATTTCCTCAGTGAATTGTCTTTGCGCGGCAATGTCACAAGCCTCCAGCTGGAGCTCTACCAGTCTGCCGATGGCTCGCTGCAGTCGTTCGGCGATAATGTGAGTTCGCTGCGGGTCCTGTGTGGAGGCCAATTTTTGTAGTAATACGCAAGAGCCGGATATAACCGCCAGAGGTGTTTTCAACTCGTGCGAAAGGTGATCGATCATTTTGGTTTTGGCGTTGTTTTGACTTTCCAGAACTCGGTCCTTTTCGATATAGGCTTCGATAAGTTGAGCGCGCTCAAGGGCGACCGAGATATGGGCATTGACCCCTCCGAGCAGAGATTCGTCTTCTTGATCAAATCCTGTGCGACTCTTTTTGTTCAGAACCTGAATGACGCCGATAAGTTCTTGATGACTACCGCTTAGAGGCATGCACAGAACCGAGCGGGTCCGAAAACCCGTTTGTTTATCAAAATCCTGGTTAAAACGCGGATCGGCATAAGCATCGGCTACGTTTGCGACAGTCCGCGTTCGAGCCACATCGCCGGCAATACCCACGCCGATCCGAAAACGAATTTCCCCTATCTCGAGCTGGTCGGCCGTCTTACTCCACAACTCATCGCGCGCTTGGTCGTAGAGAAACAGCGTGGCACGTTCAGCATCGAGCACCTCGGCAGTTTTGCCGATGATCGTACTCAAGAGATCATCAAGGCGCAGCTGATTTGCGAGCGCCTTGGCTACGGCCAGCAGAATAGCTAATTTACGCGTCTGACTCGAAGTCTCCGGCTTCATAGCTATTTTTTACAGCCCTCAGCTTTGCAGAGGTCGCCTGGTGTAGTAAACATCAATTGCAGCTTTTGTAAGCCGGATTTATTTATATACCGGCGAGCAACAGCAAAAGTGGTTTCAGCGATACATGGACCGAATACTGACTGCTAACCATTTTCGTATCTTTATCTCTCGTTTTAAGAGTAATAGCTAGGCAAGGTTCTAGGGGAGCGATGAAAAAGCCGCTCCCGAGGAACAAGAAAAGGGGACGCGAAGCATTTTTGCGTTGCGATCCTTTTTTACGTTCGCGTATGCCTTAACACCATGACGTTTCTAGGTCTGCCGCGGAGTTGAAGGGTGGGTTTCAATCCTAGCTGAAACAACAGGAACGCGCTCTCACGTTGACCACGTCGTGAGACAGGCGAAAATCCGAACTGTCAAGATACAAGACTTGCTCCCGACGCCGGCTGTGACCATCAAAGAGCTAAGAGCGGACTCGACCTCTTTTGGGTTCGGACCCCTTTTGGGTTCGCCGCTCTGATCCGGACTGTCCAATCGTCATGTGCAATGGCAAGAAATTTTTCAACCGAATAACTTGTTTGAACCGAACCTTGAATCGTTGGACGTTTGAACGGAAACTAGCCAGATATCGATGCATTCAATCCATAAAACCGGCGCGCATTGCCGCCGAGGACAGCTTCTTTATCCGCTTGCGTCAAGTCGCTGCGCGACAACAGTTCGTCGATCTCCCTGCGGCATTTCTCGGCGTTGAAGACTTCGTGGGGAAAATCGCTGCCGAATACAAACGCCTCGCACCCCGCTTTCTGAACCGCGAAGCCGAGGCCGGCATCATCGACGTCGAAGCCGACGTACATTCTCCCTTCGCGAATTTGCCGCCTGAGATAATCGCTCGCCTTCTCGCCTTCCTTCGGGCCGCCGACCAATTCATTGTGAAGATCCACCTGCAAGTGAGCGGCGTGATATGATCGGTCGAGCCGATCGATAAAAAACGGCACCCATGTCGAACCGCCCTCGAGAAAAGCGACGCGAACTTTCGGAAACTTGTCAAAGATGCCGTGCGCCATGATGCCGGCGGCTTGTATGGCGATGCCGAACGGATGACCAAGGGCGTGAACCGGATAGTAGGTGCTAAACCCATCCATGCCGAGGTGATGCAAAGAACCGACGTGCACCGCCAAGGCGCAGCCGAGCTTTTCCGCTTCCTGGTAGATCGGCCAGTACACTTTCGCGCCGAGGTGATCTTTGATTCCCTCGCCGTTTGACGGCAGCATGCCGCCGACCATCCCAAACTCGGTGACCGCGCGATGCAGTTCCGCCACTGCAGCCTCGACGTCCTGAATCGGCAGCAGCGCCATGCCTTTCAGCCGGGAGCTCTTGCTGGTGAACTTTTCGTAGAGCCAGGTGTTGTACGCTCGGCAAGCGGCTATGGCCCAATGCTCGGCGACAAACCGGCCGACGGCCAGGCCGAATGTCGGATAGAGCACGCTGCGCGATATGCTCGTCTCGTCCAGAAACCGCACCCATTCCTCCGGCCCGGGGTTTTCCAGGCCGACGCGATTTCCGTCGGGACGCAGATAGTGAAAATGGAGATGATCGAGCACCGGAAAAATCTGCGACGAGCGATTCCCCGCCGGCATGTATTTGGCGATCGCTTCTTGATCTGCAATATCGTTCACATGACCATCGGCATCGATGATTTCCATGGCAACTCCTCAGAACATGAAACGCAAGCGGTCGAAAGGGTTCAAACCGGTCACGTCGTTCAACCGCTGCGCTCAGTTCAAGCCGTTCAAAGGTCTCACAACCGTTCAAAGTTCAAGGTTCAAGAGTTCAACGAGGGAACTAAGAGTCGAACCGTTCAGGAGCAGCCGATAGCCGTCAGCGTCGTTGAAAAAAATTTTCTGTCGAACGTTGCCGCGGCCGGTCAGCTGGAAGACCACTCCCGAATTTCAACGGATCTGAAAGATTTCCTTCCACGTTTTCTCGTACTTCGGAAACTCTCTCACGTCGTCGATGGTCAGCATGTAAGGCGTCGTAGGCCGGATTTTTTCCAGAGGTTCCACTTTGGGATGAGCAGGGGTTTCACCCGCTTGAGCATAAACCTTCTGTCCTTCTTCACTGACGGCCCAGCGAACCCAGAGTAGTGCGGCGTTGGGATGCGGGGCTCCCTTCATGACCATCACAGAGCCGCCGACTTCGCCCACACCTTCCGTCATTAGCGGTTGAATCGGGGCGCCTTTTTTCATGCGCATAGGAAAATGGTGCGAGTAGCAAGTAAAACAAATGGCGCGCTGACCGGCCATGAGGAACTCGGTTAACTGCGAATGCCCCCGATGAAACTCCACTTGATTGGCGGCGATTTTTTTGAACAGATCGATCGCCTTTTCATCGTTATTGTATTTTCGTTTGGCAAATCCGACCAGCACCTGGTAATCGCGCGGCTCGCCCATGATGCCATCTTTCCATTTAGGGTTCGCGAGGTCCTCGTAGCTTTTTGGCTCTTCGCCTTTCTTGACCAGATTGGTGTTCCATCCGGCAATGTAGAATTGCGTATCCGTGGCGACCCAAAGGTCACCTTTCAACTGGGCTGGATACGCCGCTGCCTCGGGTATGACGACCTGCTCGACGATTTTCAGGTCCAGGATCTGCGGCAAATAGGTCAGCGCTCCGCTTATAACGTCGGCAATGACGCGTCCTCCCTTCTGCTCGGCGAGCACTCGCGCGATCAGCTTATCGCTCGTGGCGTCGATATGATCGACCGTCACGCCGGGAAAGCGCTTCATGAACGCAGGCGGAATAACCGACATCGTCTGCGGGGATAACGGCGCATAAAGCGTAATCTTTCCTTCCTTTTTTGCCTTCTCATAAAGTTGATCGAGGGAATCCGCCGCGGCCGCGAAAACCTTACCGGCAGAAGCGCCGCAGATAATGAGAGCCAAGGCGATCGTCGACATAAAGGTTGCGGATCCGATCGAGCTCGATAAATTTTTCTTTTGATTCATTTCACTTCTCCGTAATCTTCGTTCCATCGCTTGCGGACGCCTGCGTGAACGGTTCTCTGCAACTCCTCCATGTAGGAAAACACCGATGATGTCAAACCTTAGGCCAGGCACCGAGAC
>DASPXM010000437.1:0-2053 GCA_035637295.1 Verrucomicrobiia bacterium | reverse complement strand
AAGGCTGGGATTACCACTTTTGGCTCAACCTCCGACCAGGTTCTGCGCATCGCGCTCAAGCAGTTCAACTTAGAGCCCAACAAGGATGTCGCGATTCTCAGCATGGGCGCGCAGCCTGAAGCGTTTGCCGCGCTGCAGAGCGGCGCCGTGCATGTCGTCGCCTTGAGTTACCCGCTCTATCCAAAGGCAGCCAAGCTGGGCATGCGCGAGTTGGTGAATTTCGGCCAGCTCGGCGTGGAAGATATCAACGGGACGGTGATTACGACGCGATCCTTCATCGCGCAGCAGCGCGACACCGCGCTACGTTTTCTCCGGGCTTTCACGCGCGGCATGCACCGCTATCGCACGGATAAGGAATACAGCAAAAAAATCCTCGCAAAGTACGGCAAAATCACCGACGAAGAAATCTTGGAAGGAACCTGGCAAGACTACGCGCCGACGCTGCAAAAGAGCCCGCGTCCGTCATTGAAAGCAATTCAGTTTTTGATCGAAAATCAATTCCAAGGTAAAAAGCCACTGCCCAAAGCGGAGCAGTTTGTCGACACTTCTCTCGTCGATCAGTTGGAGAAAAGTGGCTTTATCGAATCCCTTAACAAGTAATCATCGTTGCGCCGGAGGAGAATTTCCAATGATATGCTTGAATCGTCGCTATTTCTTCGGCGTGCTTTTGATCTTTTTCGCCGTTGATTTATCGCCACAACTTGGCGCGGCGCAAACCAGTAGTCCTTTGGTTCTACAAGGCGGCACGCTCATCGATGCGACCGGCCGACTACCGATCGAAGATGCGGTGATCGTAGTCGAAGGCAACCGCATTAAGTCGGTGGGAAAACGCGGCGACGTCGCGATCCCCCGTAATGCTCGCGTCATTGACGTCAAAGGCAAAACGATTCTTCCGGGGTTGATCGATGGCCACTGTCACCTGCTCGACTTCGTCGGCGAGATTTATCTTCATCTTGGGATTACCACCTGTCCCGATATCACCCAGAATGACGATGAATGGACGCTCGCGCAGCGCGAGGGCACAAACCTCGGAAAAATTCGCGGTCCGCGCATCTGGTCGACGGGCTCGCGTCTGGTCGGTCCGCCACCGGCTTGGGCGCTCCGCGGTGAGCGCGGCTATTTGATCAAGACGCCGGAAGAAGCCCGCCAAGTAGTGCGCAAAAAGAAGGAGGCGGGCATCGAGATCATCAAATTCAACGAGTACGTCTCCCCTGAAGCGATTAAAGCCGGGGCAGAGGAAGCCCATCGCTTAGGCCTACCGATCACATGTCATTGTCTCGACTGTTTCTGGCAGCCGAAGCCGGTTTTGCCGGGGTCGAGCATCACTGGGCGCCGGGCATGACCTCCATCGGCGATTTAAAAAAGCGCTGGGAGATCCATGAGCGACGTATGACCGGCAAGATCAATACGGCCGATCTGTCCTATTACTACGAGCCGGAAAATTTCGACAAGATCGTCAAAGCGATGGTCGAGAAAAATGTCAGCTGGAGCCCGACCATCGCCACATGGTATCGACCGCTTTCGCCGAGCGTAGAGCGCTTCAGAGAACGCGAGCTATCGAACCTCGATAAGAAAAGCGCCAAATACTTACCAGGGGTGCTGCGTGAGCAAGCGCTCGGCCAGTATGAACGCTATGCGAAGTTCGCTCCCGAGCGGCTCAATAATGCGCGCGAGGGCTACAACTGCTCGCCACTTTAAAGAAAGGCGACGCCGACATCGCCGTCGTCAGCGCCAATCACATCGTTCACAACAACGCGGCAGGCGGCGCGGCGATGACCTTGGTCGGCAACACCGGTTACAACTACTCCGCCTTCTTTGCCGCCGCATCGATTAAGAGCGCTGCCGATCTAAAGGGGAAGAAGATTGGCACCGGTGAGCCGGGCAGCACGCCCGATCAATTGACGCGTCTGGCGCTGAGGAAACTCGGCATCGATCCCGACCAAGATGTGACGCTGGTCCACTTCGACGAAGGCCGTAATACAGATCGAGTTAGGAGCCTTCTCGCCGGAGATGTCGCCGGCATGATGGTGACCGCGGAAGCAATGTACGATCT
>DASPXM010000436.1:0-6666 GCA_035637295.1 Verrucomicrobiia bacterium | reverse complement strand
CGCTTGATCACTCCCGAAATAGTCTTCCAGGGATCCTTCGCATAGTCTTCATACCTGCCCGGCGCGTTGATGCTCGGCAGATGCGGCGCCCAATCGTCGCTGAGAACGTCGCGCGGATCGCCATAGCGCGACGCCAGCGCGCGCACCTCGGGACTCCTGAACGCCGTCAACTCGCCTTTGTCGATAAGCGTGATCCAGCTGCTCTTCGTACCGCGCACCTTGACTCGATACGTCGGCAGCAGATTGTGGATATGCCAACCGTGATCATCGGGTAAATTTGCGGTCTTGGTGAAGTCGATCCATTCTTTGGGCAGCAGTGCTTCCTTCGGTTCGTGCAGCATATTCAACTTCGGCGGTTTGACGTAGGAGGGGAACCGGGGCGGCGCATACTTCGTGCTTTCCGCCGCGTCTAGGGAGGAAACCGACGCGAGCAATAACAGCCACACAAGCACAATCATCTTCGCCTTCATGTGCGCCTCCGCGAAAATTCACCGCATGTGCGAGACGAACCCATCGATAGATCAAGTTCTTGTGGAAACGATTTTGAATCTAGTGATTCTACCGACGAGTTGTCAAGCGAAACGGACGTGGATTCCGCAGCTTCGGCAACGCGCCTTTGAAATGCTCAGCGACAAAAGTGGCGGCAGTGAGAAAAGTTTCGCTGCGATGTGCGCTCGTGGATCGATCTGCGATGTATTCGTTACTTGAGGATTATTTCGGCGAATTTAGCCGCCGGTCTGCGGACGTTGATCACCTTGTCCTCGAGGTGGTTTCGCAGCCTATGATAATCCGCGAGGGTCATGACGTCCTTTGCGGCATCGACGCCAATCTGGCTCATCCATTTGGTATCCACGTCCAAGCGGCGAGTTCCTTGCTTCATCACCTTGGCGTAAAATTCCTGACCGTCTTTGCCTAGAAACCAGTTGACGAAAGCCTTGGTGGCATTTGGATGGGGTGGATTTTTGACGATGCCAAGAACTCCGTAGCCGCTGCTCGCCGGCAGCCCTTCCTTGGGCGTAGGAACTTCCTTAATCGGAAGCCCTGCTTTTAGAAAAGGCTCATATTCGACGCGGCCAAGACCAATGGTGACCGCAAGCTTGCCCTTCGCCAGCGCGTCGGCGACTTGTCGCAGATTGCGGCTCAAGAAGAGTTCTTGCTGCACCAGCTTCTTAAGATAATCCTCACCCTTGATCTCCCACATGAACGACCACAACGAGATTCCTGATCCGCCGATGCGCGGATCGTTCAAACCGATTTTGCTTTTCCACTTGGGATGGAGCAGATCATCAAAGGAACGCAGCTCTTCCGCTTTCGCCAAGTCGGCGTTGTAGAACAAGCCTTCGGTCCCCGCATTGGCGACAAAGGAATAGAGGAACCTATTCGTCTTTAGGTTATCGTTCCAAATGTGTCCGCCCCACCAGTTTTTTGGATCCTTCACCTCGGGGAGAATCATGTAAGCCATCACCGGATCCAACATGCCGCCGTCTTGAAGAGACATGGCCGTGGTCGTTCCCTGAATCAGGCCGTCGATCGTGCGCACGCCGGCGTTATATTCAGAGGCAATCCGGTTAGCCGAGTCGGCGCCGCGCGATACGAGCAGCTCGGCATCGATGCCGAATTTTTGCTTCAGCAGCGGCTCCAGTTCTTTTCGCAGCTCGGCGCTGGGAGGAATTGCCAGGACGATTTTCCCTTCCGTCTTAGCGCCTTGAAGCGCTTTTTCCCAATCGCCGCGCCATTCGGCCGCCGGCGCTGCCCCCAACGCTGCTAGAATGGTTACGGATACAGCACATAAGAAAACTGTTGGCTTCTTCATCTTTCTCTCCGCTAATCGCCAAGCTCTGTCACGACGCGATCCGGTGTCATGTTGAGCAGCCGCCATCGCCGCATCACTAGCACAGGCTAACTAATGCGCCCTGGGTTGTTTGTAATCAATTAGTGAAGACGGGGCCGCAGCTGCGGCCCCGTCGAGGGATTTTTGGAAAGTTATCGAATGCTGGATGGAGCGCCGCCTTGTCGCTACTTCATTGCCATCGCCCGTGAACCGTAGCCCACGCCTGCCGCTGGCTTGATTCCGGCGCATTCCAAGACTCGTCTGGCAATTTCTTCCGTCGTCGCAAACCAGATGCCTTCATGCTTTTTGACATACGCGATGAGCTCATCGAAAACTTCGATGCGCCCGGGTCGTCCGACCAGAAATGGATGGAGCGAGAATTGGCAATAGGTGTGAAAGGACTTTGACTCCGCATAGAACGTATCGAAGGATTTCTTCCAGA
This sequence comes from Verrucomicrobiia bacterium, assembly GCA_035637295.1. Lineage (GTDB taxonomy): Bacteria > Desulfobacterota > Binatia > UBA9968 > UBA9968 > DP-20. The sequence continues at coordinate 4,393 of DASPXM010000436.1, read as the reverse complement.
TCGATAAAGCGTCGTCGGGGTCTGCAGTCTTGCCGCCCTGAAAGATGAACATGTCGCCGAACGGCTGGCGAGGAACTTCAACAATGATACGATCGCCGTCTTTGAGCAGATACGGCAGGTCATGCGAGAACGAATTGCTGTTCCAGATAAAACCTTGGCCGATGCCTAAATCTGGAGTGACATGGCTTTGAAAACAGCAGCGCCAGCCATTGATTCTTTCGCCGGTCAGTCCGGTCAAAACGTCAATGGTCTTGCGCATGGTTTCGACTTCTTCTTCCGGCGTCAGCTTCCAGGCTTTTTCATGGTGGTAACCATGGCCCGCAACGTCATGGCCGGCGGCATGAATCGCCCGCACGGTGTCTGGAAACCGTTCAGCCAGAGCGCCGCAGATGACAAACGTCGCTTTGAGGTCATACTTTTCTAGAACGCGCAGGACGCGCCAGATCCCGACTCGGGGGCCATATTCCCGCCGGGCGTACTCTTCGGCATCGATCCGGCCTTTGGAATCCGGCTCCAATCCTTCGGCTCCCTGATAATTGAAAACGAGATTGACTGCGCAACGATAGGGCGCAGGCCATTGGAGCTTTTCTCCTACAAAAATCTCTTGCAGCATACTCGACCTCCTTTGGTTTCGATCATTCCGCGACGCGCAGAGAGTAGCTTTTTTTTACCCGCTTTGTAAAGCGCAACTTGTCGGACGCGCCGTTCCCTTCGAGCCAACGCGACCTACTGGCTTTTAATTCCTTTCAATGACGCATCGATAAACTTTTGGACTTCATCCACATCCATCCACTCGGTATCCCATAGCCGGAAATATTGTACCCCGTCTTTGCGACGCGAGAGCAGCGGCACGTCCTCCTTTGATATGTCGAGCCTCGCGGAGTCGCAGTTGCCTTGGCTCTTCTGAAAGGAGATTTGACCTTCTCGCGACATGAGCCAGTTGAGAAAGAGTCGCGCCGCGCTGGGATTGGCCGGCTTGTCCATAAGCATGAAACTCGAAGCGGCTGTCTCGACCACCGGCGCTTCTTTCATGCGGCGGGGATCTAAAATATCCACGGGCAACTTTTGCTCTCTGGCCCGCAAGATTTCACGCGGCGAAGTGAAAAGCAGGAACGCCAATTTTCCTTGGGCAAGCCAATCGACCGCCTGACGCGGGTCCTGGCTCAAGACGAGATCTGTCTCGGTCAAAAGCCGGCGAAAAAATTGCGGCCCAAGATCGGGATGATAGTAAATAAGTCGGCCGCCTTCGCGGCCGCCCGCTGCGCGCGGGTCCATGGAGCTGACCTTGCCTTTCCATTTAGGATTCAAGATGTCCCCATAGGATCTCAGATCGCCGGGCTTCACCAGCTCGGTGTTGTACGACACCAAGTCGATATGCACGCTGACACAAGGCGATAAAATGTATTTTCCCTCAGGGTCGGCATATTGATGCTTGCCCTGCCACCATTTTGATTTGTCCGTCACTTCGGACAAAAACAGCTGGCTATCGACGGGCTGCACGGGAAAAGGCCGGGCGCGATAGAGCGATGACGCCGATCCCGTGCCAAGTTTCGCCACATCCGCGAGATATTTTCCCGCTCTTCTTTCGGCCATCAGCCTGGTTACGAGTTGACCTGAACGACCTGAAATCAAAACGACTTTGAGTTTTGGAAATCGTTTTTGAAAATCCTGGATGCTGCCTTCAATACCCTCGTTGGCATAGAGAACCAACTGCCCCTCTTGCTCGGCAGCCTTGAGCGTTCTGGTCCACTCTTCCTGCGACGGATTGGCACTCGCCGCCTCTAATACGTGTGGCACGCCGAAAGTCGAGAGCCCAAGCAACAAGAGTGCGATCGTCGCCGCGGAAAATGACATGATTTTTTTCAGACGACGAGATCTCACCAGGTATTCCAGCGGTCGCCGCGCTTGATCAAACGCTCGTAAAAGTTCCACTCAGGCGAGCGCGGCGGCCGAGAACCTCGCGCCGTAACTCTTTCCGCTTCGACTTGAGCATACCTTTTCACCACAGCTTGCGGGATTGGGCTCGCCTTGCCGACGCTCTGCGCCCAAAGAAGCATCTTCGCCGTGCGCTCCAGGTGAACTGTGTTCAAGCAAGCTTCTTGAATCGTGTTGCCGATGACGTTGGCTCCATGCCCTTTCATCATCAGCGCGAAGCATTTGCCCATCGCCTTGGTCGCGCGTTCGCCGTCCTCTTGATAGGTGCCATAAAGCCACGGGCTCACCGGCACCCCCTTGCCGAACTTGATCGAATGTTGATGGATCGGCACGATTTTCTTGCCGGCCGCGATCAGCGAAACCGCTACCGGGGGATGACAGTGAATCACCGCGCCGGTATCGGGGCGCTTTCGATATAGTGAAGTGAAGAAGAAGATTTCCGCCGGCGGGTCCCGTCGACCGGAAATCTTCTTGCCGTCAAAATCGTATTCGAGAATTTCATCGTCCAGAAGATCGGGATCGAAGGGCGGGCGCATCGGCATGATGAGAAAACTATCGCCGCGCGGCGAACGGCAACTCACATGTCCCCACATATCCGCCAATTCCCAGCGCAGTAATTGCACCCCGGTTGCCAATTTATCCTTTAGCTCGTCTATGTCGCTCATAATGGGCCATCCATGGAAACACAAAAATGTCGAACTACTTTATCAATCGTTCGGCGGCGGCAATCGCCGGCTTGCGAACGGATTCTTGTTTTTCTTCCGTGTGGCTTTCCAGTCGATGGTACTGCTCGACGCTCATAAATTCGCGCGCCGGCCTGACCGCGTAAGCTTCCTTCGGCACATCGACGTCGAGGCGGCGAGTCGGCTCGCCGATGGCGTTTTGATAGGTCTCCTGCCCTTCTTTGCTCAAAAGCCAATTCCTGAATAACGGCTATGAATAGCCGATTTTACGACGACAGACGGGGCTTCTCACAAAGCTACTTATTAAGTAGGTTTGTGAGGAATGCTTACCTCTGTGAATTGGTTTTTTGGACTCATTTTTGCACATTTTAGGAACTCTTCACTATCGCTCAGAGTGACACTTTCCCTGTGTCATCCTGAGTGAAACGAAGGATCTCGGGTTTTCCATTGAGTGCTTTTGCAACGCTTTCGATTGTTTCTTCCTCTCGTACGTATGAGAATTAGCCGTTATTCAGGAATTGATAAATACCTTGGTCGCGTTCGGATGAGGCGGATTCTTGATTACCGCCAGCGCACCCGAGCCGGTTACCGGATATATGCCGTCTTTTAGCTGAGGGAGCGGCTTGACCGGCAGGCCGGCGCGAACAAAAGAAATGAAATTGTCGATGTCCAACCCGATCGTCAGTGCCAATGAACCTTTCGCCAACGCTTCGGCGAGCGGGCGCTCTTCACCCATGATCACCAAGTTTTGCTGCACGAGTTTTTTTAGAAAATCCTCGCCTTTGGTTTTCCACAAGAAAGTCCAGTTTCCCTGACCAGCGCCGCCCCTGCGTGGATCGCTGTAACCAATCTTGTTCTGCCACTTGGGATGAAGAAGATCGTCGTAAGCGCGCAACTCTTCGGGCTTCATAAGGTCGGTGTTGTACCACAGCGCGTCTTGCACGAAGGCGAGAAATGAGTAGCCGAAGCGTTTTGTCTTATCGACGTACATGTGGCCGCCCCACCAATGCTTGGCTTCTTTCACTTCCGGAAGAATGAATTGGCTTTCGACTGGCTCTAACATGCCGGCTAGACCGTAAATGATCGGTGCCGATCCGCCCGTATGTACGTCGGTAAGACGCAAGCCCGCTCTGAATTCATCCGAGATTTTCTTGGCGACCGCCGCTCCTCTGCCAGTGACAAGCTCCAGTTCGATGGCGAAGCGCTTTTCAAATACTTCTTTCAAGCTTTTTCTCAACTCGGCGCCGGGAGGAATCGATACGACCACCTTTCCTTCTTTTTTCGCCGCCGAAACCACTTGATCCCACAACAACACCTGCCCTTGGACGCGCGAACAAAGGCCGATGACGACCAGGGCAGCGGCATATAAAGAGGCAACGAAAATTTTCTGCGTTGTCACAGTTCTCGCCATTTTTAGATTTGCCATGAGACTCGCGCTGTAAAAATTCTTAGGAGTTTTGGGTAATCGCTTGGGAATCTATTGGCTTCGAAGACAGGTTGTCAAGGGAGTTCGCCTTATCACACCCGGACCTTTGTCGATTGCGGCCCGACGACGCAGCGTGAATCAAACATTTCTCGGCTGCAGGAAAAAAGATTTACGCTGACCTGTCGAGCTTTTCACGCGGCCCCGGGGCGAGCGATAGATCGATCGCGACATCATCACCGTGAATGAATCAGGACAAACCGTTAAAAACGACATGGTCGTTTTTCGGACAATTGCGCCATGCAAATTTTCATCGTAATTGCTTGCGCCGATATCGCTATTCGAGTATCGT
>DASPXM010000435.1:0-35987 GCA_035637295.1 Verrucomicrobiia bacterium | reverse complement strand
GAAACGACGGAAAGACGAAAATGTGTTGGGCGATCTATTAGTCGGAGACCTCGATCGCCAGTCGATAAGCCGGTAATCGATAGCCGTTCGCTAAGGCCGGAAAGTCGCGGGCGTAAGTTAAGAAGGGCGTCTGATAGTTCCACGGCACCCGATCTCTGCCTTTGTAGATCGCCGGGTAGAGATCGATCAGATGAGTCCCCGGCTGGCCGGTGGCGACGAGATTGATCGTGACATCTCCATTGCTGTTAAATCCGCAGGCATAACCTAGGACGGCGTTGTCGTAGGTGACCGCCAAAGTGTTGTCCAGCTCGGTCCAGCCGACTCCCTTGATTTGTACCGTAAAAACGTCGCCGACTTTGACCCGCTTCGGTGTAACCCTCGCGAGACTTTGCTCGACATAGAAAGGCACTTCGGACAAGACGCGGTCACGCGTAACGATTTTCACAACGTGCCAACCGCCGAGGTCGTCGGGGATCTTGATGTTCGTCGCGAGTGATCCGTCCGGTTTAGTCGCCGTGGTCGCAAGCGGCACGCTATCAAGGTTCCATCCGCTCGGCGTCATGCGGTTGCCTCGCGCTGTGACGAAATGCACGCCGACTTCGCTATTCGGCGGCAGGCCGGTAGCGCGCAGCGTCGTCTGTGAATGCACCGGCCCCGCTGCGGGTGTCAGCGTTGCCGAGCCCGACGCCGCCGGCTTCAGGCTCATCGTTGTCCGCGGCGTGTCCGGTTTAATTTGCCCGACGCGGCTATGGTCCGGCCATTGGAGTTTATCCGGCCACGGACCGGTATCTTTGGTAACGGTGAAGACAAAACGGAATTCTTGTCGATTGTCCATGTGAGAATAGATGTAGGACTGTGGCGATTGCTGCGTGTTAAGATAGGCGCCCGGCGCGTAGGCTGTGCTGTTGTTGAGCTGAATGATATGTTTGCCCGGCGGGCCGGCCGCGCGGAACTGAAAAACCGCCGTGCCCTTCGTCGTCACTGCGGAAATTTCCCCCGTGTACTTATTGTCGTAGCGAAGCGCCATGAATTGTTCGAAGCCGCGCCAGCTTATTCCATTTACCGTCACCGTAATCGGCGTTCCCACTGGCCCCTCGGTCGGCGTGATTATCGCGCTGCGCAAGATCCGAAAGCCTCCGCGGGCGACATCCTGTCCATCGACGACCGCATGGAGATCATGGTCCTCGCCGTAATCTTCCGGCGCGACAAATCTTGCGCTCACCCGCCCCTGCTGATTGACCGATGCACTCCCAAAGTGGACCCGTTTCTCCTCGTACTTCCGTTCGTGGTACTCGAGGTTATCCGACAAGACCTTGGTCAGATATTCGCCGTCAGCCGTGCTCCAAAAAAATTCCACGTTCTTCCCAGCTGGGAGCCCGTCACCGCTCACCGTGAAAGAGTCGCCGGCGTAACCCGTAACCGGTTCGACTTTTAGGAGCTTGATCGGCGCGGGGGCACCGTTGGGCTGAGAGATCTGCGCGACCAGCGGCGGATTCGCTGCCGCGTCGGATGGATACGGAAGCGATTCTTTCGCGCCGTCCGCAGCAAGGAGCGAGCCCATTAGCAACGCCACTGCCAATCCCGAAATCGGCAATCCACGACGCATACGATTGAAAGCTTTCGGCATGTGGAACTCGTCAGTCGATGATCCTCACGCGGGTATCAGCGGTCTTGGCTTTCTGGATCGGCGGCGAGAAAGTCGCCGTGCGCCCGTCCTTCGCCGTGACCACGATGCGGTATTCGAACGACCCCACTGGATAATCAGGCGGAATATCCCACGAAGTATCCCACATCCAGGCGGAATCCGGCATCGCTGCCACGCTCCCACGAATCGTCCACCGTCCAGGAATTTCTTCGCCATGCGGTAAGACCAATTTTATCGTCGCGCCGTCTTTATCCGTGACCCGCTTGCCGGTGGACGTATCCAAAACCTCGAAGCGAACAACCATCCTCATGCCACGTTTGAAAACTCCGGTCTGAATACATGGCTGAGTTGGCGTGTAGCCGTATTTGCTCGGCCCCGTGCTCGTCAAAGTTTCCACGTAGAAAAAGAAAGGACCGACGGGTTCATAGTACGACGGTGGAGTTGTAAACGTGGGGCGCGGCCCTCCAGCCGCCGGAGGCGGAGGTGGCGCTTCTTTTTTCACCCCCAGCACAAGCGCTACATCGGCACCTGATGCCTTCTGCGCCGAAGCGCCTTGCTGCATCTTCTTGTCCAGCTCACCTTGCGTCGCCACGGATGGAGCACAGGCGTTCATGGTCAGCAAAATGACAAACAAGTATTTTTGAGCCATCGTTGATCGCCTCCCGAATAGCAACCTTCACCTTTTTATCATGCCGAACTGCGAACAGCTCTAAAAACAGTTTCGCGTCAAAGCGTAAATCATGTGTAAAATATGGGAGGCTTCCACCGACTGTCAAGCTGAATCGAGTCAACCAGTCTTGCCCAGCGCTGCGTCACGGCGCGCCCGCGGCAAACACCGACTGCGCGATCCGCAGGGCTTCGTCCTGGATACTCTTCAAATGATCTTCCGAGCGCAGACTTTCAGCATAGATCTTACACAGGTCCTCGGTCCCCGACGGTCGCACGGCAAACCACCCGCTCCGCGCGGCGACCTTGAGGCCGCCGATGTCCGCGCCGTTGCCGGGCGCCCGAGTCAACTTGGCGATGATCGGTTCACCGGCGAGCTCTTTTGCCACCAGCGATTCGGGACGTAGGACTTTGAGCGCTTTCTTCTGCGCTGCCGTCGCCGGCAGATCCATGCGCGCGTAATAAGGGCGACCAAGGACCTTGGTCAATTCTTCATACCATTCACCCGGATCACGCCCTGTTGTCGCGATGATTTCCGCCGCGAGCAAAGAAAGAATGATGCCGTCCTTGTCCGTTGTCCAGACCGTTCCGTCGCGACAAAGAAAACTGGCGCCCGCGCTCTCTTCGCCGCCAAAGCAGATCGCGCCGTTGAACAGGCCTTGTGAAAACCATTTGAATCCGACCGGAACCTCGAAGAGTTTTCTGCCGAGCCGTTCGACGACTCTGTCGATGAGCGAGCTGCTGACCAACGTCTTGCCGACGGCCGCATCCTTGTTCCACTGCGGCCGGTGCGTGAGCAGATAGTTGATCGCCACCGCGAGGTAATGATTCGGATTCATCAATCCGGTTGCTGGCGTGACGATGCCGTGACGGTCTGCGTCGGCATCATTGCCCATCGCGACTTGAAAGCGTTCTTTGAGATTCACCAATCCGGCCATGGCATAAGGACTGGAGCAATCCATGCGGATCTTGCCGTCATGATCGAGTGTCATGAAGCGGAAAGTAGGATCGATCTTATCGTTGACAATTATCAGATCCAGGCCGTATCGCTCGGCGATTTTTTGCCAGTACGGAAGCGCTGCGCCGCCGAGTGGATCGACACCGATCTTCACGCGCCCCGCGCGAATCGCCTCCATGTCGATCACCGCCGTCAGATCTTCGACGTAAGGCCGAACCAAATCAGCTTCGTGCGTGGTGGAGGCTTTTAGCGCTGCTTCGTAGGAAATTCGTTTCACCCCTCGGTTGCCGGCGCGCAGCAGGTCGTTGGCGCGTTGTTGGATCCAGTCGGTTATATCAGTATCAGCCGGACCGCCCTGCGGCGGGTTATATTTAAAACCACCATCGGCGGGCGGATTGTGCGACGGGGTCACGACGATGCCGTCGGCAAGCCGATCGTTCTTGTCTCGATTGTAGGCTAAGATCGCCCGTGAAATCGACGGCGTGGGCGTGAAGCCATCCCCGCGCTGGATGATCGTATCCACTCCGTTGGCACCGAGCACTTCGAGAGCTGTCCTCTGCGCCGGGCCGGACACCGCATGCGTATCTTTACCCATGTAGAGCGGCCCTGAGATGTCTTTGCTCGCGCGGTAGTCGCAGATCGCCTGGGTGATCGCGAGGATATGCACCTCGTTGAGTGTGTTTTCAAGTGGACTGCCGCGGTGACCGCTAGTGCCGAAACTCACCAGCTGCTGTGGGTTATCCGGATCGGGCTTACGCTCGTAATAGGCTTTTTCGAGCTGCTTGAGATCGATCAAAATATCGGCGGGCGCCGCCTTTCCAGCCAGAGGATGAATAGCCATAGGTCAATCCTTTCTCGGATCGCATCCGCAAGTGCCGATGCGCGTAACCAAATTTATTTATACAACGCGGCGAGTGTGGAACATAGCCCGAATAAGAAGCGATGAAGCGTACTTAGAATTGAGTAGGTCGTTGAGAAGAACCGGTTAGTCAAAGAAAAAATTCATCGAATTACCGGGTCAGGAAATCGCGATCGTCTGACCGATTCACAAAGGTCTAAGTGCCGGCATAACCCGCTCGGCGAACAGCCGAATACTCTTGAGCGCCATCTCCTGCGGCATGCCGCCGAAGTGAAACGTACCTGAGAAAGTCGTAATGCCGCCTTCTTCGTGCCAGCGCCGGATCGTGTCGCTGCAGCGTTCGGGATCGCCGACGATGATGTACCCGCGCGCCATGTCGTAGCCGATATCGCGGTTGGTCAGCTTTCGATTGGGATCGGCGGCCGCGTGAAGATCACTGTAATTCTTCATGAAGGAGGCCGCTTCGCGCATGCCGCTCGCAAAACTATCCGAGACGTAGATATGGAACTTGCCCAGCACTTCTCGGCCAACAAAATCATGTCCGGCGCGCGCCAACTCGTCGCGATACATCTTTACAAGATCAAGCAAAGCGTCCGTCGTCGGATGGACGAACGGCACCGTCATCAAATCGAATCCCTGCTTGCCGGCCCAGCGAAATGTTTCTTCGGTCCGCGTCGCGGCGACCCAAATCGGCGGGTGCGGGCGCTGCACCGGCTTGGGCAGAATATTGACGTTCTCGCAATTGTAAAACTCGTCGCGGAAGTTGACCGGCTGATCGGACCAGGCTTGGCGAATGATATCAGCGCTTTCCATAAATCGCTGCGTCGCTTCATCACGGCTGGCGCCAAACTTTCGGTATTCGACCGGCTCGCTACCTTTGCCGATGCCGAAGTCGAGGCGGCCATTGGACATGACATCCGCCATGGCGTAGGACTCCGCAAGATCCAACGGGTTGTGCAACGGCAGTATGGCGACAGCAACGCCCAGCCGGATGCGCGAAGTCATCTGCGCCACCGCGGCAAGAAAGCGGGTGTGGCAAATTGCCGCCGTAACCGCTGAAGTGGTGTTCGGTCACCCAAGCTTGGTCAAAGCCGAGTTTTTCCATCTCGATAATTTGCTCGTACATGCATCGATAAAAATGCGGCAATGACCCGTCAAGCTCCGGCATATACGTGGGCAAGATATGCGTGGCGAATTTCATCGTGCTTCCCGGCGGCCCATTTGAATTCGACGAGTCAACATCGCAGGTCAGAAAAGAATCGCCTTGAGCTTTGCCAGCAAGCCGGGATCCAACTTGAAAATTCCTTCCACGGTCTTTCTCATTTTATCCGCGCTGACCGGCGCGAGTCCGACCTTCGCTTTGTCCGCTTCGGCGATTAACTCGCTGTCTTTGACGGTCTCTTGTAAGGCTTTCTGCAAAATCTGCGCGCGATCGTTCGGCGTGCCAGGCGGAAGCGCAAGAGTTTTGGTGATCTTGCTCGGATAATGAATGCCGAATTCGATCAATTGTTTGGCCTCGGCCGTCTTCGCGAAATCGATCGCTAAGGGAATACGGGGTAGATCTGGAAATGGTTTCGGTACCGTCTGCAGCACGACAACCACGGTGCCCGACTCGATCGCCTTTTGCCAGGTCCCTCTCATGGAGTCCCAGCCCCATGTCGAGCCGTCGATCTCGCCGCTTTCCGCCGCGAGACGCATGTCGGCGGTGCCCTTGTAGCCCGAAATAATTTGAATCGGTAGATTGAGCGCCGCTTTGACGACTTTGATAACGTTGTCCGTGCCAAACGCGCCCGGCCCCGTGGTGCCCAGTTTCACCGGCGTCTTGGCCGCGAACCATTTTTCCATGCTGGTAATGCCGCTCGCTTTCGTCAATGCAATCGCGCTCTCGTCCCTAGCCACCGCGCCGACGAAGACAAACTTCTGCACATCGAATTCGATTCCCGGCTGGCCCATTACCTGACTGTACGCAAAACCGCCGCTGAAGTGACCCATTGTGAGACCGTCCGGTTTGGCCACTTTGAAAATATGATTTGCCGCGAGCAAACTGCCCGCGCCCGTCATGTTCTCGACCAGAATCGTCGGATGGCCCGGAATATATTTCGGCATATGCCGCGAAAGCATCCGCGCCAACGCATCGTAACCGCCGCCGGGAGAAAAGCCGACAATGATGCGGATGGTTTTGCCATCGTAGAAATTGCTCTGACCGACGGAATTCCGAGTGGTGAAGTGAGTCAACGCAAAGATCACGGTCAAAATAAGAACAATTCTACTCATCGGTATGTCTCCTAGTGGAGCAATGGTTAAGATACCCAAAGAGCCGTGCCCTCACCTGGCTCTCGACTGGTCCAAAACTATTGAACTGCCAGCAGGGCGTCAAGCACAAACAAATAGGCCTGAGCTCTTTCGAGATCAGGCCTTGTCGATTCCACCGCTTGTCATGTCAAACTTGCCGTCATCCTACAGTTCACCGAGTAGGGTCTTGGTGTATCGACATTCAGCTAAGCCTTCGCCTGACCCTCCGTGAGATAGTCCTGCCAAAGATGCTGCGGTTTAAATCCGAGCATCCGCCGCGCCTTTGCCGAGTCGACGCAGCTCCAGTGCGTCCCGGATACTTTTTTTATCTTCGCGCCATGCGGTAGATATTTCTTAATGAGCTCTATCGTCGGCTGAATCATGCAGTTTTTCGGCGCTGATGCGATGAAAACTTCGTGTCCTGTAAATTTCGCCTCCAGCGCCAGCCGGCAAGTCATCGCCGCGTCGCGCGCGTCGATATAGGTCCAGAACCCGCTCGTACGCGACCGCGGGTTGCGCCAGCGCGCTTTGAAACTTTCGTATGACAGATCGAAGTTGACGCCGGGGAAGCGCAGGCTGCTGACCGTCATGTCCTTATGCACCGTCACGATGGAATCGGCGATGTGTTCGCCGAGCACTTTGGAAAGTCCGTAAGAGTCCTGCGGTTTAGAAGGATGATCTTCGTCGAGCGGCAGATATTCGGGCGCCCAAAGATTCTTTGCATAAATGAAACCGAATGCGGCGGTGCTCGACGCGATAACAACTTTTTTCACTCTCACATCAGCCGCAGCCCGCAGCACGTTATAAGTCGCCGATACATTGTTGCTGAGCGTTTCCGCATCCGGAGCAAGATTGGGCGCCTGGTACGCGCCCAGATGGATAACGCCGTACGATTCTCGCATCGCTTCGAAAAGATCGCCCGAGTGACGCAGATCGGCAAGCCAGCTGGTACACAACTTTTCCTGCGGCGGGACTCGGTCGAGGCTGAGAACTTGGTAGCCATTTGCGAGCAGATCGCGAATGACAAACTGTCCCAACCGCCCGCTGCCACCGGTGACCACGATCTTTTTCATTTCTGAAGTTTTTCCATTTGAAATGCTTTTCCTTGGCGTTCCTGCCGCCTTGGCACGAAATAACGCCCGGCCCCGCACGGCGGGGAGGACAAGTCTGCCCTGAGCCGCGTCGAAGGCAGGTAGGGGCGCGCGAGGCAAAGATAAAACCATTCCCGGGCTACCGCTTCGGTATGAGAATTTCTTTCAATTTTGCGATGAGCGACGGGTTCAGTTCATACAAGCTTGCGAAAATCTTCGCCGTGGTCGGTCCATCGATGGGCGCGACTTCCAAGTCGGCCTTCTTCGCTTCCGCCACGAGCTCAGGATCGCGTAGTGTCTTCACGAAAGCCTGTTGCAGCGCATGAAGGCGATCCGTCGGAGTTCCCGGCGCAACGGAATAGGGAAACTGATAGACATGCACGTTATCGGCAACCCGTAGCAGGGTCTTGGCCTCCTCGGTTTTGGCGTAGTTGATCGCCAGGGGGACATTTTTCAGATCACGATGCGATTTCAGCGTGGCCTGAAGCACAACACGAATTTTTCCCGACTCCATCTGATTGCGCCATGATACCTTGGTGGCTTGCCAGGAAGCACACAGGCCGTCGACCTCACCGCTTTCCACCGCGAGCCGCGCCTCGGCGCCGCCCTTGTATCCTTCAACCATTTCCAGTGGCAGGTTAAGGGCCGCTTTCAAGAGTTTTGGCACATCGGACAAACTGGTGCCCGGTCCAATAGAAGCAATCTTCATAGGTCGCTTGGCAGCGACCCAGTCGTCCATCGATCTAATCCCACTCTCGCGATTGAAGTGACACGCGGTATCGTAAGGACCAGGGATGCCTACCCAACCAACTTTGCGACCGTCAAACTTGGTCGCCTCGTTTCCCATGATATGCTGCAGGATCAACGGCGACGCCCAGGCGGCAATTGTAAGCCCATCCGGTTTCACGCGGTTGTAAAGGTGATTTGCGGTGATGATCCCGCCGGCGCCAGGCATATTTTCGACGATCCTGGTCGGATTTCCGAAAATGTGCTTGTTGATGTGTCGGGCGATCAACCGGGTGTATTGGTCATAGGTACCGCCAGGCGAATAGCCAACGATAAAAGTTAAAGTCTTGTCTTTGAAGAACTCCTGCGCCTGTGCCGAAGCGGTTAGGCCGACCGCTAGCAAAGCCAACCAACCAAAAAAACTCAGTTTCGCCTTTTCAATCATGATGATCTCCCAAGTACAATGGCTGCAACAACCAGCTTCGGCGCGTTTCCGCGGACGTAATGAATCCACTTCACCGGCAAACGTCGGCAGGAATCGGCCTCCCGCAGAAGGTACTATATCCGGTATTAGTCTTCTAGACGCGGCAAAGCTTCGTCGCTCGCCGGCAAATTGTCTCGATTTTACGGCGGCAACTCACCGGCTGGCTACAAGGCACCACGGACGCGGGGGGCAGGCTTTCGGGAAAATTTTTCTGCACACTGGAAGCGAAGTGACAATCTGGAATTCACCGGCCGTAACCTCACTTTAATCTGCGCTTAACGGATCTGTAACCAAATCCGGCTATTTTCGCGGTGCATTTCAACACGTCGTTAAGAGGTCAATCGATGCTCACTGTCGAATTCAAAATCAAAGGACGGGCGCCAATCGCAGCCGCCGTGTGGCTTGCGTCCGTGTCTATGTTCATCGCACAGCCGGTTTTTGCGCAAAACAAAGTCATCGCCACGTTCACGTTTCCCGATACCCCGATCAAAGTATTTCAGAACAAATCGCTTCCCGGTAGCGTCACCAACGATCGTAAAGTTCTTTTGGGCTCCGTTGGCAGCGATTTATGGCATGGTCCTAAAGACGCGCGCGATGAGTTCTGGATGCTGACCGATCGAGGACCCAACGGGCAGATCAGGGTCGATGGGTCCAACCGTCGCACTTTTTGGGTTCCAGAATTCAACCCGTCGATCCTTAGGGTTAAAACGGAAGAAAAGGCGAGCCGGATTCTAGAAACGATCCCCATCGTCGGCCAGTCGGGTAAGCCGGTAACCGGTCTTCCCAATCTCAAGGGCATAGACGAGACCCCCTACAATTACTCGGCAACGGAAATTTTGCCTTTCAATCCCAATGACCTCGACACCGAGGGACTTGTCCGTGGCAGCTCTGGAGACTTCTGGATCGCGGAGGAATACAGTCCGTCGCTGGTCCATCTAGATCGAAACGGGAAAGTGCTCAAGCGCTATATTCCCGAGGGTCTCAATCTCGAAGGCACGGACTATCCGGTTGCGCAAGCCTTGCCGGCGATCTACGGCAAAAGAAAAATCAACCGCGGCTTCGAGGGAATAGCGCTCAGCGCAGACGAGAAAATGCTTTATGTCGTTTTGCAAAGCCCACTTTCGAATCCGGATCGAAAAACCGGTGACGTCTCGCGCAACAGCAGACTGCTCGTCTTTGACATTGCCAGCGAAAGAATGACCGCCGAGTATGTATACCGATTCGACGCGTCAAAGGAATTCGATCCGAATCCCCAAAACACTCCAGATGAGATGAAGCTTTCCGGCGTGGTCGTGCTAAGCCCAACGACGCTTCTCGTTCTCGAGCGCACGGACTTGGTTGCTAAACTTTATAGCGTGGATATAAGCCAGGCGACGAACATTTTGAATACCAAGTGGGGCGATCCGAAAACCGCTCCGACCCTTGAAGCGCTTACCGATCCGGCGGCGGCGGAAGTGCGCGCTCTGGCAAAAACTCTCGTGCTCGATCTAAGTTCCCTGGATGGAATGCCGGAGAAGATCGAAGGAGTCGCCTTGCTCGACCGCAATACGATCGCGGTCGCCAACGACAACGATTTCGACAGCGAAGAGAGCCAATACGATGACGCGGGCAACAACATCGGCAAAGGGAAGAAAAGCCAGATTCTCATCATCTCGCTCGCCAAACCGCTGGCTCTGTCTGTGGAACGAGTCTCAGCCCGCTAAGATTTTGTCAATGACTGATCGCCAAGCCACGTGTCAACTGTTATCGATCGAGAGCGATCTCAAACCGCCGACTCCGTTCCGCTTGTGACATTCGGCAGAAATCCGCTGCGATACGGGAATTCTCGGCAGATTGTGACCTTCGCTATCTCTGCCCGCGCTGGTTTCGTCTGGTGCCGAGCTCATCAAGAATCGACAAGTCGACAACCCTGTTAGCACTAATCGATCCAAGTTTTTTGTCCATGTAGGCAGACATGCGGATCAGATTTTTTACCGCCTCATCCGGCGGGTAAAGCGTGGCCTCAGAGTTGGTGCGCAGATACTGGTAAGCAAACTCCACGACTTCCGGATCGTTGCTATTCAGCAATTGAATCAGCGGGCGCATCGTGCCTTCCTTGTTGTCGACAATAAAGCGCGTCGCATCGGCAAAGGCTTTGACAAACTTCTTAACGGTCGATCGCTGACTCGCGAGATACGATCTTTTGACGGCTATCGGCGCATTCATAAACGGGGTCGTTTTCCCCCGCAAAATAAAAAAGCCGCGCTTCTTCATGATCGGCTCGAGTAGCGCATCGGCGAGGGTGGCATCGATCCCGCCTCTCATCAAAGCGGCCACCCGCTCCTGCGAGCCGCCTCCCATCTGCAACAAAGTTAGGTCTCTGACGGGGTCGATGCCGGCGTCCTGCAGAAGGACATGAATGATCAGCCAAGGTTTACTGCCAGCGCGATTGACGCCGATCTTTTTTCCTCTGAGGTCACGGACATCTGTGATTTTTTCCCGCGTCACCCAGACATACGGCACCAGATTGTCCCAGCTGCCGAGGGCGACAACGTCCGCGCCTTGTGCATGGCTCGGAAGCAAGCCCGTTGGCGCGCCCGCGGCAGCATGCACGTCGCCGGAAATAAGCGCTTGGTATGTCGTCGGCGCGCTATTGATTCTGATCGGCTCAACGGTGAGCCCCTCTTTCTGGAAGAAGCCTCTGTCGTTGGCGACGAGCACCGGAAACGCTGCGGTCGGAAACAGAGGAATAGCTACGCGCATCGTCTCCTGCGCCGGCACGCTGCGCGCTGTCAGCCCGAAAACTAGAACAAGTATTACCCGGCCAAGCACAGGAGCGATTTTCACCTAGCCTCCCGCATGGACATGGCCAGCACCCGATGACGATGTGGATACTGGCCAACAAAAAATAGTTTTTGATCATCTCCTGCTTTTGCAATGCCGTCGGGTAGGGTCCCTATTTTGACGTTTATGTCTGTCATTTCGCCTTTTGATCATCCGTCATTTCATTACTCGATTTCTCTCGGGGAGCTCACACGACAAAAATGAACTGCAAAACAGGCAAAACACACGCGCCGGTGGTGAGCACAATAGCGCAATCATTCGTACAATTTTGACGCCTGGTTGGTCACGTTCTGTCATCAAATCGTCGCCCGCTTCGCGCCACTTCTTATCTCAATCGCTGGTACGATTTATGCCCTTTATTCGACTTATGAAAGTGTTCAAATGGATCCGACGTAGCTTCGTTATCTTGACACTCTACGGCATTGGTCTTCTCGAGGGATATTACCTCCCGCGCTACGGTATTGGATGGATGCTTGCTGCGATGGGGGCAACGGCCTTTCTAGCCGGCTATTGGATGCGAACTCATTGGGACGTTTGACGCAAGGTTGGCTAAACCTTAGAACCTGCCCTTTCACAATCAAGCAATTACTTTGGCGACATGAGCTCGGCGCTTGACGCCGCTGGGGATCACTTGCGAACGCGAGCCCGCCGACGTTTCTTGACACCCTTCATCGTGCGACTCGGCACCGTCGACGCGGGAAATTGAATGTTAATCGCGACGATCTGCTCCGCATAACGATCTGCGAGACTGCCGAGGAATGCGCTGAAAAATTGCCACTCGCGACCCGGCTTGCGCGGACTGATGACTTCGCAATTGATCATGCCATCAGCGATGGACCAGTTCATCCAACCCGGGTAAGACGGTTCTTGTGTTGAATCCTCCGCCCGCGCCTGGTTGCCTCGAAGGTGCGCAGCTCGCCCGTCCGCATCGCATCGATGAGAGATTTGCCCCAGCGCATTCAAAAATCTGAAAGCGGATCATGCTTCGGCACCTCCGTCGGAGCTGCTATGTAACTCGTCAGTTTTTGACAATGGGCTGACGTTTGGCGCGCGATTGTATTGCCGGCGTTATCCCTTGGCAAGGCAAATGACAGCCGTGGGAAAGCGTTCAAAGGAGCTGCCGATCTTGGTGGCACACGCTGGTTTTCCGTTAACCGCCTTGAAGGTGCTCGTCTCGCGGCCGCCACATATACCAGGTCGATGTGCCGATGAGCATTTCTTCGCGCTGGACGACAAAACCAAACTTTTTGTAAAACTCGACGTTCTCCGGGCGGTCGGTTTCGAGGTAGCCGGCAGATTTTCCCTGCTTGAGATAGTCGACGTAACGATTCATCAACGCCGTGCCGACCCCCTGTCCCTGCATCGCGGGGGTGACACCGATGGGTCCGAGATGGACGTGGGGCGCTTCGGGATCGAGATGACACCATCTGGTAAACCACCTAATCACTTGTGGAAGCGCCTCTCCCAAAGGTTTCAACAGTGTCGCCACTACCTTGGGAAGCTCCTCCGGCGCCGGCAGACAATGCGGCGAAACATTGAAGTGTACGTAGCCAACCACGGCGCCATCAACCAGCGCAACGAAGGCCGCGCCGACGAACATGTGCCGCAGGCCAATACGAAAAAACAAGCGATTCTGATCGATCCGTCCGCGACCGAACGCGGACCGGTGCAGAGGATTATCGACGAACGCGTTGGCCAGAACCGATACGCACTCGTCCAACCGATCCGCAGAAAACCTTTCGACGACGATCGCCATGTTCGTCTGCCGCGTGCTTCTATGAGGTCCTGCGCTCGCCTAAATTTTTTCGCAGGACTTCAGCGAGACCGAGGACCGCGCCGGCGCCATCGCCTTGGAATGCAGAACCGTGCATGAGAGCTAAAGTTCGCGGTTTCAATGCAGCAAGTCTGCGCAGGGTCGCATCGGTGTACGGGGTGTAGGGCATATCCTTGGCCAGCGGGCCTGAGAGATTCTGCACGATCGATTCGCGCGCACGCGCGAGCACGTCCGATTCGGTCAGCGGTTCGGGATTTCCTGGATGAAAAAAAAGATCGGAACAGAGAAGCGTTCCATTGGCCTCTTCGAAGAATAGCCCGGCGTCCCAACAATGCGGAACGTGAGGCGTGGACAAGAATTGCAGGCGGTGACGACCGGTGTGAAGTACCTCACCGTCGGCCAGCGGTCGCGCCGGACGATCGGCAAAGTCGTTCACCATCACCACCGCGCCGACGACGCTGCAGACCGCCTGTGCCGACGGCGCCAGCGTCAGCCATTCGTTGAGAGCGCCGCACTCATCGGATTCAAAGTGGCTGAATCCGATCCAGCGCAGTTTTGCCGGGTCGAAGACGGACGCCACTGCTTCATACGTCATAGCAAACATTTTTTTCAGCCCCGTGTGCATCAGGAACGGTTCATCGTCCTTGATGAGAAATTGGTTGAACTGGATGCCGAACTCCGGGTGAAAAGTGGAGATGCGGTAGATCTCCGGCGCGATCTCGGTCACCGTGCTTTGCATATCTTCTCTCCCTTCAACGAATGGCTGTTGCCGCTCGTAGGATCGCTGCTTTTATCTGATTGTCAATACTGTCCGGGGGCTTTTGATCCCAGGGTAGAGATGGACAATGATTGCGGGGTGGAGTAGAGAAGTTTTTTGGCAGACTGGTAAGCTCGAACGTCAACGTAACGACGCAAAGCTATGACCGCCACCGAGACTCGATCCCCGCTCGACGCTGCACGAAAGCTGGTCCCCATGATCCGATCGAGCGCCGATCAGATCGAGGCCGACCGGGAGTTGCCGCGGCCGCTGTTCGAGGCGCTTGCCGATGCCGGTTTGTTCCACTTGGCGCTTCCGCGTGCCTTGGGCGGCGCGGAGATCGATTTGCCGACCTACGTCCAGGTGCTAGAGGAGATCGGCAAAGCCGACGCCAGCACCGGCTGGGTGGTCAATCAGTGCGCGATCTTCGCGACCTACGCCGCGCGGATGCCGCGCGATATCGCTCGCTCGATTTGGATCGATACGCCCCGCAGCGTCGTTGCAAACACGCCTGTCCCGACGGCCCGAGCGGTGGTGGTGCCAGGCGGCTACCGGGTCACTGGTCGGCAGGGGTTCAGCTCGGGATGCCGGCATGCCGCCTGGTTGGCGGCGCGCGCCCTGATCTTCGAGGACGGCCAGCCCCGGCTTAAGGACGGTCAAACCGAAGAGCGATACCTGTTCGTGCCGGCAGCTGAAGCCGAGCTGTTGGACACCTGGCATGTCCGCGGCATGCGCGGCACAGGCACTCACGACTTCGCCGTCAATGATGTCTTCGTTCCTTCGGAGCGCACGGTTCTTCAGGCCGGCGCTCCGCTGCTGGAGACCGGGCCGCTTTATCAGATCCCGCGAAGCTTGCTGTTCGCCTCCGCCGATGCCGCGGTGGCCATGGGAGTGGCCCGCTCGTGCCTCGACGCATTCTTGGAGCTTGCCGGCGCCAAGAAGCCGCGACTAATGCACGCAACGCTCCGCGATCAACCGATGGTTCAGGCTGCCGTCGGACACTGCGAAGCCAAGCTCCGATCTGGCCGGGCGTTCCTCACCGACGCTGTCGGCGAGATCTGGACCGAAGGGACGTCGACGGGCGCGGTCACCCTGGATCGGCGTGCCACTCTGCGCTTGGCTACGACACATGCGATTCGACTCGCCGTCGACGTCGTCGATACAGTCTACAATGCCGGTGGCGTGACGACGATCTACGAAGGCAACCTCATACAGCGACACTTCCAGGACATTCACGTGATCAGTCAGCATCTGCAGGGGCGCCTCTCCCATTACGAGCTAATTGGAAAATACGCGCTAGGGCTGAGGATCGATCAGTCGAGGCTCTAGCAGCAGGCAAACCGTCGTGCGTCTAGAAGGAAAAACTGCCATTGTCATCGGCGCCGGTCAGGGCCCGGGCGAGGGCATGGGCAATGGCCGAGCCACGGTGCTGCGATTCGCGCAGGAAGGTGCGCAGGTCATGGCTGTCGATCGTGACCTCCGATCCGCCGAGGAGACCGTATCGATGGTCAAACAGGGCGGTGGCGAATACGTCGCCTTCGAGGCCGACGTCACTAAGGAAGCGACGCTTGCCGCCGCCATAGCCGCAGCGCACAAGCGCTGGGGCCGCATCGACGTTCTGCATTACAATGTCGGCGTCAGCATCGCCGGTGGTGATGCGCCTCTGCTCGACTTCACCGAGGAGGCTTTCGATCGCATCACCGCGATCAATCTGCGCGGCGCCATCATGGTTTGCAAGCACGTCATCCCGATCATGCGAGAGCAACGCGCGGGCGCCATCATCATGATCTCCTCGCTTGCCGCAATGGAGAACTATCCTTATGTCGCATACAAGGCTACGAAGGCGGCGATGATCGCCTTCACCCAGCAGGTGGCGATCCAGAACGCCGAATATGGCATTCGCGCCAACGTGATCCTGCCCGGCCTGATCGATACGCCGATGGCGGTCGACACGCGCGCCCGGGTGAGCGGCAAGAGCCGCGCCCAGGTCGCGGCGGAGCGCGATGCCCGCGTGCCGCTGCGCCGCAAGATGGGCACCGCATGGGACGTCGCCAATGCGGCACTGTTCCTCGCCTCCGACGAGGCCAATTTCATCACTGGCGTGGCGCTCCTCGTTGATGGCGGCGGCGCGCTCAATATCGGCTGAGCTGACGGCAATCGATTCCCGGAAACAGTTGGGATCAGATCTAGGAGCGCCTGAACTACTTTCCCAGCCGAGGCTTTTTGCGAGGTAGATCAAGATCCGGATAAATCATGCGGAGGCGATTATGAAACCAATGATTGCTTGCAAGTTTATTGCTCTTAGCCTTGTCCTGAATTTTGCTTTTCCTGCTGTCTCTCAGGCGCAAAAGCTTGTGGTGGGTTATTCCGGGATCACCGCGATTCAGGCCCCCTTCTGGATCATCAAGGACGCCGGCTACTTCAAGCAGGAAGGGTTGGATGCCAATCTCATTTATATCGCCGCCTCATCGACCATGGCGCAAGCGATGATGGCAGGGGAAGTAGCGATTTCCACCGCTAACAGCCAAGCCGTGGTAGACACCGGCCTTCAGGGGGGCGATCTCGTGGCGGTGGGCGCGATCGTCAATTTCGTCGCCCTTTATGTTATAGCAGCGCCGGAGATCAAGAGCGTTTCAGACTTAAAGGGCAAGCCTGTGGGGGTGACACGCTTTGGTGCCACTACGGACTTTGCGATGCAAATGTTTCTCAAAAAATATGGTCTCGAGCCGGTCCGCGACGTGCCGATCATCCAGATCGGCGGATTGCCGGAGTTGGCCGCAGCCCTGTCGAATAAATCCATCTTTGCCGCGGCGATGTCCTATCCTATGGGGCTGGTCGCTCAACAGGCCGGGATGAAGATGCTGGCCAATTTAGCCAAGGAGGGGATCCCCTTTGTGCATCAAGGCCTCACGACAACGGGTAAATTCATGCGCGAGCATAGGGCTCAAGCCAAGGCCTTCGTGCGCGCTTACGGAAAAGCAGTTCATTTCATGCATACCCGCAAAGAGGAGTCGAAGGCGATTGTTTCGCGCTACACCAAGGTCACGGATCCGGGCATGCTCGAGGGCACCATGCAATACGCTTACGACTTCGTTGAGAAGATACCTCTGGTCAAGCGCGAAGCCTTTCAGGTGACCGTCGATGAGATCGCCAAGAAAAATCCCAAGGCCAAGCAAGCGAAGCTAGAGCAGTTCTACGACAACAGCTTGGTACAGGAGTTGATCAACGAGGGCTTTTTCGCCTCCCTATGGGGAAAATAATCAAGGGAACCGCACAGGTCTTGAATTATTTTAGGGACAGCAAGGCTTGCGAGAACCAAACCCTGCTTGATGACAATACCTATTCCCCGAGGATTTTCTTAAGTCGCTCGACGACTTCCGCAGGTTGGGCGATCACTTCTCTGCCGATCGCTTCCAGTCCATCGCCCGAGTTCGGGTCCCAGACAAGATTTTGCTTCTGCGCCTCGGCTTTGAATTCCGGATCAGCCACGGTCTTCGCGAAGGCGTTGCGCAAGACCTTGAGACGCTCCGGCGCCAACCCGGGCGGCGCCACAATCGGCCGGCCGATATCTCCCGCGGCAAGGATAACGGTGGCGAGCCGCTGACTCCTTTGTGGCGTTTGGTATTGCTTCATAAGCTCGTAGATCGTCGGCACATCGGCAACATTCGCTTCGCGGTTCATTCCCGTCTGCAGGAGCACTCGCACGAATCCTTTCTTGCGCCACGTATGAAACGGCTCGCGGGCAAAAAAAGCCGAGATGCTGAAAGCGCGGCACTGGATCTCGCCCCGCTCGATCGCCAAGTCGACATCGCTGCCGCCTTGATAACCCGAGATAATGTTGAATTTCATCCCCAGCGTCTCCTCCAACATCAGCGGGATATAGTAGCCGGATGATGCCGTTCCGGTGGCGCCGCATTTCGCTGGCTCACTCGCTTTGCGGATGTCTTCGACGGTTTTGTACGGCGAGTCCGAGCGCACGAAGAGCAGCTCGTTTGAGCGGGTTGGGCTGCCGATCCAGTTGAACTTCGACCAATCGAATTGCGCTTCTTTGCGCCCAATGAGTTGGTCGAAGTAAAGCGCCGGCGCAATGAAGCCGATGGTCAACCCGTCGGGCTTTGCGACAGCATAGAGATGATTGGCGGCGATCATCGAGCTTGCGCCCGCCATGTTCTGCACCAGCAGCGTCGGATTTCCTGCGAGATATTTCGTTGCGTGACGCGCGAAGGTCCGCGCCCACTGGTCCGTGGTGGTTCCCGCAGCGTAACCCACAACGACTCTGATCGTTTTCCCCGAATAAAAGTTATCCGGCTGCGCCGCCGCGCGCTCCGTGAGGAAAACGAGGACAGCGATGAAAGATAACATTATCCGAAATTTAATCTCACGCATTGATCCGCCTCGCAGGCTTCACGCTTTCGCTTGATTGCCGC
This sequence comes from Verrucomicrobiia bacterium, assembly GCA_035637295.1. Classification (GTDB taxonomy): domain Bacteria; phylum Desulfobacterota; class Binatia; order UBA9968; family UBA9968; genus DP-20. The sequence goes on along the minus strand of DASPXM010000435.1, from coordinate 17,485 downwards.
TCCCGTCCGTACCAAATTTAGAAGTTTGCCGGGCAGCAGTATTCTCCAGCTTGCTAGACTCCGTAACTTTCATATGTTGAACGACCCGACTCTCAGTCGAGATCCCCCGGTTCGTCGGCGTTTACTTCAGTCCCTTGAGCGCGAGGCGCGCAAAGCTCCAGTCCGCTACGTCTGCAATCGCCACGTCTCGCGAAATCCCCAGGATTTCTTTGGCAATTGCAATCTCTTCCAACATGGAGGCATCGGAAGGAGTACCCGTATCTGAATAAAGCTTGACGCCATCATCGTAAACCATGCCGCTTATTTCGCTATCCTTGATTGCCAATTCCTTGCTCATCAGCTTTAAGGTCTCGTCCTTATTTCGCTTGATAAACTGGATGGCTCTCAATGTTATCCTGATGGCCCGTACAATAGAGTCAGGTTCGCTCTGAATTTTTCTAAGGCTGGTGGCAAGGCCGCCGCTCGGCACTCCCCTTAAATCTTTCATCAAAAACAGCTCGCGAAAGCCCATCTTGACGGCCGCCTTATTATGCGGAGCCGACAGCAGGGTGCCATCGATCTTGCCGCCCTGAAGGGACGCCAGCCTGATACCGCTTCCACCCAGTGATACGATGGTCACGTCGACGTCCGGTACAAGCCCGGATTTAGTCAGTAGCAGGCGGACGGATACATCGCTGATGCTCCTGACGCCGGCCACCCCCAGGATTTTTCCTTTGAGGTCCTCCACGCGCCGAATTTCCGGGCGAACTACCAGAACTTGATCGGTCGCCGTGCTGCTCACCATCACATTGCGGATCGGCATGCCGCGCAATGCTGCGAGTGTCGCGACATTGCCGGTGGTCGCAAAGTCAAGATCTCCGGCGATGACCGCCTGCACCGCTGGAATACCGGACGATACGACAATCAGTTCGAGATCGAAGCCCTCTTGCTGATAGAAGCCCTGGCGCAATGCCACCATTTGCGGAAACGAGCTCATGCTCCGCGTGGGTATGCCGATCCGAAGCTTCTGCAGTTTCCTCGCCTCTTGTCCCCACGCCGGGCAGATGAATAGCATCCAACCCGCTAAGGCTAGCGAGAAGGTCGTTCGTCTCATCTTCTCTAAAGACTGCTTTTAGCCATTCCAACCGTAAAGGGTATTGGCATTTTTTCCCAAAATTTTTTCTTTGGCACTTTCTGAAATGTCCTTGCGGCCGCGGATTGTCGAAACCACATGGGGAAACATCGCGTCCCAGTGGGGATAATCGGACGCGAAGACGATCCGGTCATCGCCAATCCTCTCGATAACGTAGGGAAGCATCCCTTCTTCCGGCTCGGTGGCAAAGAACCAGTTGCCCTGGGTAATATACTCGCTGGGCTTTTGCTTACATAAGGGCGCTTCTACGTCGCCGCGTTTCTCCCACTCCTCGTCCATGCGCTCCATCCAGTAGGGAACCCAACCGGCCCCACATTCGAGAAACGCAATGCGAAGCTTGGGGAACTTTTCCGGGATGCCGGCATACATCAGACCGACACATTGAATCACGGTCTCCGTGGGACGGCCGATCGTATGCATATAGATAAAACTATCGAAGCGAGTCTCCCCCGCCGGCCCCTCGCGCCGGCTGTGAACACAAAAGGGAACATTGAGTCGTTGTATCTCTTCATAGATAGGCCAGAACGTTTGCGATCCGAGATGCTCCCTCATTCCCTGAGGGGCAACGGCCACGCCGACCAATCCCAGCTCGGTCACCGCGCGGTTCACTTCTTTGACAGCCGCATCCACGTCCTGAAACGGCAACAGAGCAACCGCTTTGATACGCGGACTCTCTTTACAGACCTCAGCGATGAAATCGTTGTACGCCCGCGCATAAGCAACCGCGTAGTCGCGCTCGAAGATCTTGCTCATGGCAAAGCTAGTGGTGGGAAACAGCACCGAGACATCGATGCCTTCGCGATCCATGTCTCTAAGACGCTTCGGCACGTCATGGCACTCGATATCACTGAAGCGTCCTCCCAACCTTGCGTCCACTCCGAGAGAAGGCACCAGAGAGCCACCCCGACGGCGGTGCGCCTCGGGCAGATGGGCTCGGATGTCCTTTTCCTTGTCGAGAATATGACCGTCAGCATCAATGATTTTCATAACGACACGCGCCTCCTGTCGAGAACTTTCAGCCGAAATTTGTTGACCGTAAAATAGGGTAAACGGAAGAAGCGATCAAGTCTCGCTCCTTCGATGCGAAGCGTCCAGCGATCTTGGCTGGTTTCAGTCTATTGGCGATAATTCCGGCCGACTATGAATCTCAAAAAGACAAACCTGGTCCGCTTCGAGCAAATCGCTCTGCTCGATTCGTCAGTGCCGCGTTCATCTGCCCTTGCCGGCGCTCGCCAAAGCTTTTTTGATGATATCGCGGATCGGTTCGAGCTCGTCGATCCATGCGGGGTTCAACCAGAGGAATTTGGCTCCCATAACGCGACGTGCGGCTTCGCTAACTTTTTCTTTGGAAATATCTTCCCTCAAGGAATCGTAAAGTCCACCGGTCTTTTGATTGGAGTCGAGCCATGCCGTTTGTCCTTCGCGAGATAAAAGCCAATTAACGGCGACCTTGGCGGCGTTGGGATGAGGCGCACGGTTGAAGAAACTCAACGTGCCGTTGTAGGCGGTCACGGAGGAGCCCTCTTTTAGCGATCCAGGCAGAAATTGACTAAGCGGCAGTCCCTGCATCATCGCTGTGTCGACGCCCCGGGCGCCGATGCCGAAGGCGTACTTTCCAGCGCTGAGCCAGTCCATCAATTGTTCGTTGGAGCGTAAGATAGAAATATCCGTCTCTGCGTGAAGCCGCCGGAGAAATTCCGGCCCAAGATCGGGATGCTTGTAGAAAAAAATATGCGCCGCGCTAATCGGACCGGAGACCAGCGGATCGACGGAGACAATCTTTCCCTTCCATTTTGGACTTAACAAATCCCAATAGGATTTGATCTCTGACGGATTCACCAGTTTGGTATTGTAGGTGATCTCGCCGCTGCGCGGCGTGCCTTCGAAAACGAAGATGAATCGATTTTCCGGATCGTCGTAATGATGTTTGCCTTCATACCAACCGGAGGTGTCGACGACTTCCGGCAAGAGCAGTAAGGGTTTGATCGGCTCCAAGATCTTGGCGCGGTGAAAAACTGTCAACGGAGATATATTTCCCGAAACATAGAGATCGACCGCAAATTTTTCCGCTCGGCGCTCACTCATGACGCGCTGACTCAGCTCTGGACCTCGGCCCGTCACCATGGTCACTTTGATCTTCGGATATTTTTTCTGAAAGGTCTCGCGAAACACCGGTTCGAAGGCCTGAGTCATATAAATGACCAGCGCTCCTTCTTCCTCCGCCGCTTTAATCGTCTTGTTCCACTCCGCCTGCCATGCGGGCCGCGACTCGGCGGCGAAGGAAAGACTTGAGGCCGACACTGTGATGCCGAATAGCAATGTGTGAATCGATGCAATGACGAGCCGAAATGGTTTCATCATGGGAACTCCTTCGTTCCGCGTAGTCGTCTCAATTTAACTCACTATTATTTCGTGTGTGGAACAGGGTCAAGATAAATGAGAGGCAGCGGCCGACCGGTGGAAGTCATTCGGGTCGAAATGTTCAGCACCGCGCTATCGAACCGTGATATTACGACCGCGTGTAACAGAAAGCCCAAAAGCCCGATCTCTTTCGAGATCGGGCTTTTAATTTCAATCCTAGTAGAGTTGAATCAGATCAGATCGGGTCATCGTAACGTTATGTTTGTAGCCGAAGCTCGTAAATAGAGAAAACGCCTGGAGCACCTGTTTCTCATCATTATGCGCCGTGCAATCCGTCGGCACATAGACGTGGTAATCGCGGACGCTGAGCCCCATCACCGCGCTCTGGACGCAGTTTCGCGTCGAGATGCCGGTTACGATCACGCGTCCTTCGCCCGGGCGCAGTTCCATTCGCTTTAGAAGGGCATCCATTTCGGTCTGATAGAAACAATCGTGGGTATGTTTTACGATCAGAGGCTCGTCCGCAGCGGGCTTCAATTCGTCAACGAGCTCTGCTCCCCACGTGCCTTCGAGTTTGCGAACGGTATTTTTAAAAACCGTGAACTCGAGGGCATCGGGCGACCGAACCGACTGGGTGTGCACGACCCGCCCTCCCGCCCGCCGTACTTGCTCCCGCAGCTGGGCAATCCTGGGGATGATTTTCCTGATGGGTTCGCCGATGTAAAGCGCTCCGGCCGGATGCGCGTTCTCGTTCTCCATGTCTATCACCAGCAGTAATGTCTGCGCTGCCTCTAACTCGACCGCTAGAGGAATGGGATAATCGAGTTCAATGAGCATGGAATTTCTCTTTCGGGCTCCCTCAACCTCATTATTTTTTGATTGGCCGAATGATGGTTATGCCGAGAAATCTGTAGTTGCCGTCAAAACGAAATATCACCGGAAATCGTTTCAACTTCTCCTTACTCAATTCCGCAGGGAAACCTCCATACCAAGGTCTTCTATTTTTGTCCCTTCGCCGCTCTTCCATCTTCAAGTCAACAACGTGCTCATCGATACTACATTTGATCCCTCTCCCGTAACGTAACCATTCGAGTTGCTGCGACGTTGATTTCCCGTCCTTTGCCGAAAAGCGTAGATTTGTAGGCGTTGTGAACGTCAACCGTCAAAATGGCCCCGTGGAACACAATGTCGTCCCGAACTAGCTGAACCTTTTTTTTGTTTGCAAAAATTCGCTTTGAATTCGTTGTCACACGCGCACCGAGTTTCTTCGCTGCGTCGATGGGAACCAGGTATAGCCACTCTCGAACGTCCCTTGACCTTGGCGCAGATGCGGCAAAGTTCTTTTCCTTCCCTATTACGTTTGAAGCCGTCCCAATGCCGACACTGTAAACCCAAGAAATCCCATGCAATGCCAAGGCTTTGATAGACGTTGAAATACGAATGTTGCGTCGCCCTTTGGAGAATGCCGCGTGTTGAGATGTTTGCTAACAAAGTCCAGCGCCCGGAAAACCTGCTTTAGTTCCGTTTTTAATTGCGCTTTTGATTTGGCCATGTCCATCTGGTTCACCATCGCGGGCTAAAAGTCACATGGCGAGCAAATATACCCGGATTTCTCATCCCGCCATCAAACGAGAGAGAGCGGCCGTGATCGTCTGTGCGATCCGTTCAGAGGTTAATGATGAAGGCAGCGGAATATGGAGAGCCGCATTGTCGCTTGAGGAGTCTTTTTTGATGAGCGGTGAAATAGCCGCTTCGATAGTTCGAGCAAGCTGGCCGAGTTCAGGGCCATCAGAGCGGGGCTTTCTGAATTTATCGCTGCCGGTGGAGGATAGACTCTCGAGAAACTTTAACCCTGCTTCCAAAAATATTCCCAGTGCGTGACCGGCGTCAATAGCGCCATCGGCCACCGGCTTCGCTGATGGCTCTCGTCCATCATGGCCGCTTACTTTGTCGTCCGTCTTTTGCATCTCCGGCTCAGTCGCCGGCGCCGCTGTTTCCGGGACCATTTCCTTCAAAGCGTCCATCATGCTTCGTCGACTAAGTTTTTCGAAGCTAACTTCCGAGCCATCGCCGTCAAAGAGATCCCGAAATAGTTCCTTTTTGAGCCTAATCGTGTCCCAAACGCGCTCCTCGATACTATTTTCCGTCAGCAAATGGATCGCGAGCACGGGCTTCACCTGTCCCATGCGGTGAACTCGGGCGATACGTTGTTCGAGACGCGCGGGATTCCACGGCGGCTCTATATTGATCACGGCCGAGGCGGCCTGAAGATTGATTCCAACGCCACCGGCGTCGGTGGAAAGGAAAACTCTGACCTCTGGCCGGTCGCGAAATCTGGCGATGAGCTGGCACCGCCGCCGCGTCGGGATACCGCCGTGGAGGGAAACGTAGCAGATTTTCATCTTATCGAGCAGCGAGCCGACCTGAAGGTTCATTTTTTCCCATTCGCTGAAGATCACCACTTTGCGCTCTTCTTCGACGACCAGCTCCTTGAGGATTTCTCGTAACTCCTCCAACTTGGGCGAAACCTCGGTTTCTTTATCGAAGAGAAAGGTCGAGTCACAGAGCATGCGCATGTTTTGGATCGCGCACAGCATGCGCTGCTGATCCACGGGTGACAACCACCCCTGTCGCTCCAATTTTCGCACGAGCGCTGCAACAATTTTCTGCTGATCACCGTAATACTCGGTTTGCTCAGGGCTCATGGGAACGCGAAAAATCTTATCGGTGCGGGGCGGAAGATCTTTCAGCACCTGATCGCGCCGCCGACGCAATAAGATCGGCGCCAGCTTCTCGCGCACTTGATCTAGATTGCGGTAACCGATGAGTTTCCCCTTCTCATTGATTTGCCGGTGCTCGCTTAGAAAACGAAATGCCGGCCCAAGGCGCCTGCCGTCGACAAATTGCACCACCGAATAGAGTTCTTCCAACTTGTTTTCTAAGGGCGTCCCGGTGAGAACCAGAGCGTAGCGGCTGCGTAAGACTTTAATCGTGCGAGCCGTGGCGGTTTCCCAGTTGCGAATCCGCTGGGCCTCGTCCAACACGATCAGGTCAGGCAAGAGCGCCGACACATTGTCGAGATCGCGGCGCACCAACTCGTAGTTTACGATTTTAAAGAAGGCCTCTGAGTCGTAGAGCGCGCGCCGTTGCTCAGGCGAACCATCGATCACGACAGCGCTCCGATCGCTAAACCGCTTAATCTCGGTGAGCCACTGATGCTTCACCGACGCCGGACAAATCACCAGCGTCCGGCCGATGCCCTGGCGACGGGCCAGGAACTCCGCCGTGCCGATGGCCTGGATTGTTTTCCCAAGCCCCATATCATCGGCCAGAATAGTCCGGCCCCGGCACGCGGCGAAAAGAACGCCGCCCATTTGAAAAGGATACAGTGGAACTTTCAGGAGATTATCCAGCGGCAACTTGCCCTGTTCCAGCAAGCGCAGCTCACGGGCTTCGAAAGCAAGACCTTCAGCCGCAGCGGTCTCGCGATCCACCCATTCAAGAGCATCGCCATAGATCACAACCTTTTCATCGAGAGCACGAAAGCGGGACAGGGCCTGAGCGACACGATCCATCCGATTCGCCTTGAGAAAACCCTCGGCATCGAAGTATTCTTCTCGCAGCGCGAGCAGATCGGCCGATACTTTCGCCGGGGAAACAATGCGAACTCTCGGCGGCTCGCGGTAGTCCAAGAATATGGTGGTATGTTTGCGTCGATACCGGCTCTTCTCAAGTTTGCCGCCGAAGCGTGAACGTGCGTGCAATAGCACCGCCTCGATATGTTTGCACGTCCCTAAAGTATTCACCGCGTAGTCCGGACAGGCGCAATAATTGTCAAAGAGTCCGCCGCCACGAAGCGCCACGCGGTAAATGCGCTTGCTCGCCGGAGAAAAGACTTGGTAGTCCCCGAACATGGTTCGACTCTGGGGCTCGATCTTGAAAGCTTCCTTTCGGGCACGCAGCTGTCGCTCTGCGATCTGTTCTTCAACGAGCATAGGTTCTTAGCTCCGACTTGTTGGTGATGGAAAATTATTAGTGGTTAGGTGAACCTACTAATTTTTAGCGCGCTGGACAAGAAAAAAAGCTTTGGTTAACAGGGAGTCAAGCACCACGAGGAAACACTAACCGAACGTTCGGAGACCACTTTCACCTGTGGATAAATGCTTTGGTCTCATCGTTCTTTCTGCCCGTCCTTCCCATTCTTCGTCGTGAATGGGACGCGCCGAAGTCCGATGGTGGAAACGGTCCAGCACACCCACTTCTGTCTCCTTAGTAAAAAAAACAGGTCAAATAAAAAGCCCCACACTTTTTCGAAGTTGGGGCTTTCAATCTAAATCCGGCAGCGTCCTACTCTTCCATACGGCCTGTCGTGAGCTAAGTCGAACGGCGACCGTATAGTACGAGCGGCGCTGGAGGGCTTATCGGCCAAGTTCGGGATGGGGACCGGGTGTGACACCTTCGCTATTGATAGCGCGGCCGTTCCGACCGACACTTAATGTCGGAGATTAGCGATAACCACCTAGCCTAGGCGGACTGCGTAAGGCCGGGACGGAGAAAGCCGTTTTCTGCGTAGACGCACTTTCTGGTAAATGTGGCCCATTCCTAACTCCTGCTCTTGGTTCAAACGTTACGGTACCAGAACGATGGACTCAGCACCTTCATTATTGGTCTCGAGGATCCTCCACCTCATCCCTAATACTCACGCGAGGCGATCTCCTGACGGATCTGCCTCAAAAAACAGCATTCGTGTCTTTCCTGGCTGTAAAGCCTGACACCGACCGCACTGACCCGCGAATTACGGTAGTTCTCTTAGCTAGTGAAGTTAATCAGATCAGATCGGGTCATCGTGACGTTATGTTTGTAGCCGAAGCTCGTAAATAGAGAAAACGCCTGGAGCACCTGTTTCTCATCATTATGCGCCGTGCAATCCGTCGGCACATAGACGTGGTAATCGCGGACGGTGAACCCCATCACTGCGCTCTGGACACAGTTGCGCGTCGAGATGCCGGTCACGATCACGCGACCTTCGCCCGGACGAAGTTCCATCTGCTTGAGAAGGGCATCCATTTCCGTCTGATAGAAACAATCGTGGGTATGTTTTACGATCAGAGGCTCGTTCGCAGCGGGCTTCAATTCGTCAATGAGCTCTGCTCCCCACGTGCCTTCGAGTTTGCGAACGGTATTTTTAAAAACTGTAAACTCGAGGGCGTCGGGTGAACGCACCGACTGGGTATGCACGACCCGCCCTCCCGTTTGCCGTACTTGATCCCGCAGCTGGGCAATCCTGGGGATGATTTTCCTGATGGGTTCGCCGATGTAAAGCGCTCCGGCCGGATGCGCGTTCTCGTTCTCCATGTCTATGATTAGGAGCATTGTCTCCTTTGCCTCTAACTCGACAGACCGAGGAACGGGATAACCCAGTTCAATGAGCATGGAATTTCTCTTTCGAAGCTGGGCAAGCTTATTACTTCGCGTCCAATTCCTTAATCACCTGGCGCACAGGATTAAAGTCTCTCACTTCGTCTAACGGTCGCTTTTTTTCGCCCAATCGATCGATCAGACTTTCCATCTCGGCGTCGGTCATTTGACCGTCTTTGGTCAGGGTTTTCAGTTCCACATCGTACGAGCGACCCGCGATCTCTTGCGACTGCGGCAGCCATTTTAACATCACGGAGATGGTCTCTTGTCGGTTTTCCGCAATAAAGCGATTGGCCTTAATCAGCGCGCGTAGCGTCCGCTTCACCGCTTGTGGATTTTCTTTCAGGAGACGATCCGAAGTGAATAAGCCCGAAGCCGGTAAACCAACCTCGGGCGGGCCAGCTAGAATATTGTAACCCATATTTTTGAGAAGCAGATCGTGCGGGGGTGATAACGACACAACCTGAACGACTCCGGCTACAAGCGCCTGCGCTCTTAGCGGCGTCTCGCCAATAACGAGATGCTGCAATAGGGCCGGATCGAACCCTTTCGAGCGGAGCAGTTCCTCGGCGACCAACTGATCGGTTCCGCGTATCGTCGCCACTCCCAGTTTTTTCCCTTTCAGGTCTTGGACGTCTTTGATTTCGGGGCGCACCACCAAGAAATAGATTCCTTTCTTGAGCGCGACTAAAACGAGCTTTAGCGGAAGCCCCTGGAGAATGCCACGAAATGTGCTGGTAAATGACGTGGTAAAGGAGACATCGCCATTCATCACTGCCATTGCCCCGAGGCGCGGGCTGACCTGAATGAGCTCTACCTCGAGCCGTTCTTCGCGAAAGAACCCCTTGCTGGCAGCGATATAAAAACGCGTAATCGTGTTGCTCCGACTCGAATAAGCGATCCTGATTTTTTGTGTTTGCGCGTTAACTACCGCTCTGGGCAAAACACTCACGGTCAAAACCGCGGCAAGAATTGTCCATGTCAGAAGTTGGGATCGGGCTGTTCGCATTGCGACTTCTTCTTAATTCGTCCGCGTTTCCTTCGCTTTCTCCATCGCTTGCGCCATGCCGCCGAAATAAGCGCGGTGGATGTCCATCGATTCCGTCGCGGTCGTCAGGACATCCTGCTCCCGTCCCGGCACGACATATTTTTCCAGTATATCGATGAACATGTCGGAATGTTTCACGTCGGCCTTACTATGCGCCGTGAAGTTCGGCATCTGCGCGGCGCTGAAATTTAAATCCCGCGACCAAATCTTGTAGAGCCGGCTGCAATTTCCTCCGCCTATGTCGCCCAACAGCCGATCGTCATTGGTCCATTCGGCGATCGTCGACGCGGCGATGGCTTCCTGCCACGGACGGGTGCGCGCGATCCAGAACCACGCGTACATTGCCGCCTTGGTGGTGGGCAACGGCTCGGCGTTCAGTACATCATCGACACTCAACCCGACTTCTTTTCCTTGACGAACAATCAGGTCCATATGGCCGGTCTTTGAGTGCTCGTCTTCGACCAGCTCCTCATACTCGTGTGACAAAATTCGCTGCTTAACGTCGAACTCCGGACAATTCGCCGCCACCTGCGGCCAATTGTTGCGTCGCTGGCGAGCATAAAGACCTAACTGCAGAAGATATATTCGCGCCCGGTCCGGGGTCATTTTGACCGAGTAAAAATGTTCCATCTCCGGCGTGCGGAAGAAGTCCCTGACACACTCACCGAGCGCCTGTCGCCATTCTTGTGCTTTCATAGAAATACCTCCACTGAAACAAAATTCAAAATCCAAATATCGAAATCCGAAACAAACGTAGAAACAAATAAATCTAAGATCGGGAAAATCGAAAACATCGAATTCGCAAGAAGCTGGCTTTGAATTTTACATATTTTAGTTTTGGTCATTTGTATTGTTTCGGATTTCAGGTTTCGTGCTTCGAAATTTTTGTTCTTGGCGCCCTTTTCGACTTTGTGTGAGACAATCTACCTCGCCTCGATATTTTGGCTTTGCGTACGCCTCATCGTCCCACCTTACCAAAAACTTTTTCGATAAAGCCCTCGTTAACGAGTTTATCGACGATGCTATTATCGATGACTTTGGGAGTGAGCGTTTCAGCGTCGACGCCTTTGACGGGTTCGAACTCCAGGACCGTAGCCACATTACGAATATCGACCCTCGGGGTCTTCTCGGTGAACTTGGTGACGATACCGTACGTTTCCTCGAGAAAATTGGCATCACTCCGTTTGAAATATTTTGCCAGTACCTTGAGTGTGGCATCTTTATCGTGATTTATCGCGCCGACGGCTTCGATGTAGGCTTTGACCATGCGTTCCACGGTATCCGCGTTCTTTTGCAGAAACTCCCGGGTGACCGCCATGACGTTCATGGCAAAGGGAATGTCCATATCAAAAGCGTTCAGTAGCGCTCGCGCGGGCACTCCTGGCTTGACTCCGGTCACTATGCCGGCAATTTGCTTCTGTTCAAATGCCGCTTGCATTTCCGGCGTCCCGCCGAGCGGGCGCATGGTGGTGGATTTTTCCAGCCCCAGCTTGCGCAAGATCAATGTCGTCACCGTGTGGCCCGATGAATTAAAGCGCGAGATGCCCAGGGTTTGGCCTTTCAGCTGATCGGTCCGCGTGATTTCAGGTTGGACATATAGAGTCATGGCCGGGCGATCGCGGCGATCGCCAACACCGGGCCGCCGCGCGCCGCGGCCAAGACCACGCCGCTGATCCCGGGAGCGCTCACGTCAAGGCTGCCACCGAGAAGCGCTTGGATATTCATCCCGCTAGAAGGGATATAAATGAGCTGCACGTCGAGACCGTATTTTTTGAACGTGCCGATCTCATGGGCCATCCAGACGCCCGCGACAGTGGGCCCGACGACGGAATAGGACAAACGCAGAGGAGCCGCCAACACCTCGCCCACACAACAAAGCCAGAGCAGCACAACTCGCGAAAGCAGTTTTTTCATACCGGCTAACTTAAGGGAGCCTCACAAACTCGACTCGACAGAGGAACGGTGAATCAAGTTCAATGAACATGGAATTTCTCTTTCGGCTCCCTGATAAGGAGATCCAACTTTAACGATGTTAAACTACGGCTGATGTAGTGAGACCGTCAAGAGACAAAAAACAACAAGCCCAACTCTTTCGAAGTTGGGGGCAGGGTCCTACAGCGTGCCCCGAGACTGTGCTGAGACGCCGGGCTAGAGGCCCTTAGCGGCATCCCGCACCACTGATGTGTCGATCAGCGCGCTTGGAAGGATGTTTCTAGCCTCGGGACTGCTCCTCGCTAGATCTTCGAGAATGGTCTTTATTCCGTCCTCCAACGGGTAAGGGATATCGGGAAGGATTTTTGCCTGGTGTTCGAGGGCCGTTTTTACGCTTTCTATATCTGACGTGCGCACGTATTTGGCGAGCACTTTTTCAGCGAAAGGCTGGTCGTTTTTGATCCGTTTGATCGCCAGGATCGATGCTTTCATGAACTTGACCACCACTGAGCGATTCTTTTCCAAGAAGCTGCGCGTCGTCCCATGCCCCGTGAGCAAGTAGGGAACTTTGAGCTCTTCCAAATCGAGCAGGATACGCATCCCGGCCTTCCTTACCACGGGTGTGATGATCGGCGAAAAAACCGACAAAGAAACATCTCCCCGTTGCATGGCAAGCAGCCGGTCGCCCTCCAGCCCGATCTGAATCATCGTGACGTCACTCTTCTTTAGCCCGAGATGCTTCAACGCGTACTCGGCGACGAAGTCGGAGGTCGAGCCGAAGCGGCTGACGGCGAGTTTCTTACCCTTTATATCTTCCGGCTTTTGGATGTCGGGCTTCGCGCCCAGCGTATACGCCATCACATTTTGCAACCTGCTGACGACGACAACGTCTTTGTTCCCTTGCATGTACGCATAAGCGGCGGATGTGCCGCCGATCAGGCCGACAGGACTCTGGCCAGTCACCAGCAGCTGGACGGCGAGCGAGCCGCCGCGGATCAACAGCATGCGCACATCCAAACCTTGCTCGTCGAAGTAGCCGCCGTCCTTGGCAACCCAGAGGCTCAACATATTCGCGTTGGTGGCCGAGTAGGTCACGGGCAATACGATCTTGTCCTGCGCGAGAGATTTCGAATAGCCGCAAAGAACCAAACTGAAGACAAATAAGATGATCGAACTTTTTCCCATGAGACCCCTCTCCTCGCGCCGAAAAGATACGAGCTTGCCGGAAGCTAATCCACTTCAAGTTCTTCTGTCAATCCGCGCAAAGCAGCCGGTAGTGGTTCAGTCAGAGTGCGCTACGAATGTTCAGGTCGAGAAAGATTCCTCGCTTCCACTCGGAATGACAACAAACTAGTTGATCTGTCATCTCGAACGAAGTGAGAGATCTTGAGCTAACTGAACTACTACCAAGTAGCCATCCGAAGTAGTATCCGAGCCAACCGCACCAACGCTTGACAGAGTTCGCCGAGCGCGTGTTATAGGTCGACCTGATCATGGCAAATATTTCAACGCGCGAGAGAGCGAACAGGAGGCATGTCCTATGATTACAGACAAAGCGGGACGCGATCACTTCGTCATTGACCAGCACGTGCATGTCGGGATGCGACCGGCCCGCTCGACCACGGCATCCAGTTCCTACTTACCCGACGAGTTGCTCGCCAACATGGACGCGAGCGGCGTCGATATGGTGGTGGGATTTCCGAAAGCCAATCCGCATACGGATTACCGCGTTGAAAACGAGCGGATTATCGCCGCGATGAAGCAGCATCCGTCGCGCATCGTTGCCTTCGCGCGGATCAATCCTTACTTCGGCGCCAAGGCAGTTGCAGATGTCCACGACTACGCGTCGAAAGGCGCACTGGGCCTAAAGATCCATCCGCTGCGGGATTTCTCCGGTAACCGCGTCAACGACCCCGAATTGATGTTTCCCATAGTCGAAGCGGCGCAAGCGGAAAATCTTTTGCTTCTGGTGCACAGCGGCAATTCATGGAATTGCGCGCCGACCTTGATCGCCGACCTCGCGCACAATTTTCCCAAGGCGAATTTCGTCATCGCCCACTCGGCGGGCTTCGAGGGTCATCAAGAGGCGATCGTGGCGGCGCGCCATCAAGATAATTTGTATTTCGACACGGCGTCGAACGGCTATCCCGACATCACCACCAATGTCGTTCGCGCCCTTGGTCCCGAGCGGGTCGTGTATGGTTCCGATCACCCGACCTTGCCGTTTGGTTTCGAGCTCGGCAAGGTCGTCAAATACGCGGGGCTCAATTCCGATCAGCTGGGTCTTATTCTTGGCAAAAATCTCGCGCGCCTGCTGCGCATCGAGCCGAAACCGTCGGCGCCGAAGACCATGGACATCATGCAAATCTGATCACGAATAAGGAGTAAAAAAGTATGGCTTACAAACCGGGTCGAAAAGTTGACGTGCCGTATGAGCATTGGGATCGGTTGTATTCTCCTGTCGCCTGCGCGGTCATGATCACCACCGTCGACCACGAAGGGCGCGTGAATGCGGCTTCATTCGCCACCTGTGTCAGGCAGAATCATGAACCGACCTGTATTTCGTTCACGGTGGAGATCGACAAAGACACGTATCACAACGTGCTTGCCACTGAAGAATTCGTCGTCAACATCCCGTCCTTCGACAGGGAGATTCTGGAAAAAGTCAGAGTGGTCGGATTGCCGTTTCCCCGCGGCATCAACGAGTTGGACAAAGCCGGCCTGACGGCTATTCCGGCCAGGGCCCTCAAACCGCCTCGCATCGCGGAATGCAAGGCGCACTATGAGTGTAAAGTCATCTGGACCAAAGAGTGGCTGCATCGCCTGACGGTTATGGGCCAGGTGGTCGCTGGCTCGGTCGACGAAGATTGCATCGACAAGGACGGCTACGCCATTCTCGAGAGACTTCGGCCTACGCATTATTGCGGCCGGGCTTTCGACAACAAATTTGTTGCCTCTTACGAAGTGATGGAGGTCGCTATGGTATACAACGGGCCTGAGGCGCAGCATAAGCCTAAGTGATAACTTTTTTCTATGACTGTTCTAAAAGTCTTTTTCTCGGTCATTTTCTTAGCGCTGTTGCCACGCGCTCCGGCCCGTGCGCAGGATAATTTTTTTTCCGGCAAGACCATTCGGATCGTCGTCGGCTCGAGCCCCGGAGGAGGTTACGATTACTGGGCGCGGCTGCTGGCCCGCCATATGTCGAGAACCATACGCGGCAATCCCGAGGTCGTCGTGCAGAATATGCCTGGCGGCGGATCGCTGGTGGCGACCAATTACGTTTACAGCGTGGCAAAACCGGATGGGCTGACTCTAGGAATGCCGAATCAGTCGGTCTACATGGCGCAAGTGGTCGGCGACAAGGAAGCGAGATTCGATGCGCAAAAGTTCAACTGGATCGGCTCGCCGGATCGCAATCCCACCGTCTTGTATATTCGCGCCGGCACGCCGTACAAATCCATGGACGATGTCATTAAGGCCAAGGCGCCGCCGAAATGTGGCGGTTCGGGGAGAGACAGCGCGAGTCTGATGCTGGCGCTGGAGGATTTAATCGGCGCCAAATTTGAAGTGGTATTGGGCTATCAAGGAGGCAGTCAAACCGATCTGGCGGTTGAACGAGGAGAGGTCGTCTGCCGGTCCATGGGCCTCGGCGCGCATTTCAGCAGACAACCTTTTACTCTTTGGCATGGCAAAGATTTCGATCGGCATCTGGTTCAATCCGGCCGCAAACGGGACGACCGCGCAACCGACACGCCGACTCTCTATGAACTGATGGACCGCTACAAGACGTCGGAGCTTGGACGCCAATTGGCGACCGTGCTGACTGCCGGAGAAGAATTCGGTCATCCGATGATTGCGCCGCCCGGCATGCCGGCCGATCGAGTGAAGCTTCTGCGCGACGCTTACGCGAAAACTCTCAGAGATCCGGCACTTTTAGCCGACGTGAAAAAGCAGGAATATGATTTCGAACCAGTCTCGGGCGAGGAACTGCAAGCTTTAGCAAAGACGGTAGTGAACCAACCCGCTCCAGTGATTGAAAGGTTAAAAAAGATCTTGGGTAATTAAAGTCGACAACCTTCGGGTGTTATTCACCGCGAAGATGAGTTTCGCCTTTTAGAGCAGCGGTAGGAAGGTTTCGCAGCAAAGACTCTTGCTCAGCAACAAACCCAAAGCGAAGATTGATTTGTACGTTCAACTGTCCAAAATTGGTTACGCATTTCCTGCTGACGCCATCGACACAACTTGTGACGGGCGCCAAATATGGCCGGAGCGGTTAGCGGATTGTAACCATTGCGATGGTTTTGTTGTTTTGTTGGCCCTTCGACACACTGCCCAGGTTACCACAGGAAGAGGCGAAACCCCGTAGGTGGTGAGCCCTTCGACCTCGCTTGGGACAGAAGACTTATCAAACCGGACCGGCGGAGTTTACTAATTATCAACGACCGTTCGCCGCCAGGACGACTGCTGGTTTCGTGTTGCTCGTAACGAATGCGTCGCGAAACCCTTCTTTCGATTGTAAAATCCTGCGCAGCGCTTCGGCTTCCTGGCGGGTTTGCACATTTCCCACTCGGATGCGATACCAAGTGTGCCCATTGATGTTGGCCTCCACCATAAAAGCGTCATAACCCTTGGCTTTGAGCCGATCGAGCCAGGCGGTTGCGTCAGGTT
Organism: Verrucomicrobiia bacterium; assembly: GCA_035637295.1. Taxonomy (GTDB): domain Bacteria; phylum Desulfobacterota; class Binatia; order UBA9968; family UBA9968; genus DP-20. The sequence goes on along the minus strand of DASPXM010000435.1, from coordinate 926 downwards.
TGTCGGTGGACGCCAAAACTTGCACGCCCCACAGGGGAGGTGATTCCTCTCTTTTGGCGGTTTGAGATCTCGGTGGCTCTTTCTTGATTATCGTAGTGGCAGTGTTTTTTTTACCGATACTGGCGGAACCGTTCGCCAGCTTCGATCGTGCGGCCGCGGAACTGTTCAGCTCGGGCGGCTCGGTGGCGCTAGCAACCTGCTGCTCGGTCTGTGATTCGGAAGCCGGTTCCAAAGTTGCGGTTTTCTGGGTTGTCGCATCATCCGCAACGGCCGCTTGCTGCGCCTGCGTCAGGGACGCGCGTTGAGTGTTCTGATCGAGAGAGGAAGTGAGATTGTGCGCCAGCGACAGGACTTGACTGGTAAAACTCTCCGCAACGGTTTTGTTTTCGGCGATCAAGACGAACAGAGCGATGGCGACAATCATGAACGCGAAGCCAGAGCTGAGCATCGCAAACTGGCCGCGGCGAACACCTGTGTTCCCAACATGGTTTTTCCCGGCAGTTTTAATCGACCGTTGATTACGATCATCCTCGCCAGGTTGCTTTAACGCCGTGACGTGGAGATAAAACGCCGTTGTGCGCCGGGCTGTCCAAGACCGCCACCACGCCGCCACACCGATGTTGTCGTCTGAATGGGTGATCGGCTGGTACTCCGAGATGAGCTGTCGCATCCGGAATTCTCTCAAGTCAACCGGACACGCCTCGAAGGTAAATCCGGTGGGCTGAAGCCGGCGAAAGCGGAACTTGGTTTCCCTGTGGTGGCGCAGTAGCGCTTCTCGAATGTTATTCGAATGCCCGATCAAGATGTGATGTTTGAAATTGTAAATTCCGTAGACGCCGGAGACGGAAGGAGCTTGAAACTTGATGGCCTCCTCCTTAAATCCATAGTAATCACCGTTCGATGGCCAGGGCATTTGATCACCTCAT
>DASPXM010000434.1:0-3606 GCA_035637295.1 Verrucomicrobiia bacterium | reverse complement strand
TTGAAACTGAAGGCGCCGTGGCAAATAAGCTCGAGCATCGCGACCCGGTCCTTTTCTCCGATGGCGGGCAATGTCAACTCCGGCATCCATTCGCGTAACCGATTGACACGCAGGATCCATTGTTCAACCGATTCGTTCCAGCTCTCAAGGGCGCAGCGGCCGGCCGCGAGTTCGCGCGCCAGAATCTTGGCCGCTTCCTCAGCCGGTGGATTGTCGGAGAGTTTCTCTTCGAGAACGAGGTCGCGGAATCGCTTTTCCTCTCGGGCAACGACGCGCTTCAATGCCGGGTCGTAGACAACGACATGAACTTCTTTGAAGTTGTCTGGAAAAAGTTCACGCAACCACTCCTCCTTGATCGCCGTCGCCAGATTCAGCACGACATTCAAAGCTCGGTCCCTGCCGCCGCCGCGTTCCACCTCGCGCACTTCGGAGACTACGAAGAGAGGCGCTTTCACAATGCTCTCGCGGGCCAACACGCCGCGACGACCATGGACTAGTTCGCACCGTCGTGTGCTGGCGTCCAGACGCTTGGCGAGATGGTCGGGAAACCCAACCAGCACGCAACGCGCCACCGCAGCGTGCCCAGCCGGCTTCTCGCTGATGTCCAAGCCCTCGGCCGCGGCGATCCTCAAGAACTGCTCGAACAACGGACCGACCTGACGCGCTGCTTGGGCGTGAACGCCGAGCCGGCGGCAGCGTTCGATGTCGTATCCATTGCGCTCGGCGTCGCGCCAGGCGCGCATCAGCACGAAAAAATCCGACTCCGTCTCTGCATCGAACAGATCGTCGCGCCCGTCTTCCACTTCTTTTGCCTGTCGGCGCACGAGCAACTCCCGCCCTTGCGTCAGAGCGGCAATCAACGCGATCGGCCGCACACAACCATAGTCGTGGGCGGCCAGCAGCATCCGCGCGTAGCGTGGATGCGCTGGAAATGCGAGCATCCGTCGTCCGAGTCCGGTGAGGGCACCCGTCGTATCGTCAATCGCTCCCAAGTCGGTGAGCAGGATCTGGGCGCGTTCCAGCGCGCGCGGATCGGGGGCCTCCAGCCAGCGAAATGCTTTCACATCGTTCACGCCGCTCGCTTTGAGCGTAAGGATCACCTCCGAGAGATCCAGACGTTTCACTTCGGAAAGTTCCTGGGCGGGACGGGCACCGTGTTCATGCACTGTCCATAGACGCAAGCAGTGTCCGGACGCGGTGCGTCCCGCACGACCTGCGCGCTGCTCGGTTGCGGCGCGGCTGATTTTTTCGACGAGCAAGGTGTTGATGCCGCGATAGGGATCATATCGCGGTATACGCGCCAAACCGCTGTCGATCACCAAGCGAACACCGTCGATGGTGAGCGAGGTTTCCGCGACGTTAGTGGCGACGACGATTTTGCGCCGGTCATATCGGGCCACCGCCGCGTCCTGGTCGACGGGCGGCAATTCGCCGTGCAATGGAAAGACGAGGAACTTCGGGCCGAGCCTATCGCGCGCCACCTGCACGGTGCGCGTGATTTCATACGTTCCGGGCATGAAAATAAGAGCGTCGCCTTGGGGATGCTCGCGTACCAGGCGCTGGAGTTCTTTGACGGCGAGCTCCCACACCGGTGCGTCACCGGCAGGTTTGGATAGATATTCTATGGCGACGCGGTAGGTGCGACCTTGCGACGACAACAGCGCACAAGGGTGGAGATATTTTTGAACCGCGGCGACATCCAAGGTGGCCGACATGACGATGATGATGAGATCGGGCCGCGTCGATTCCTGAATTTGCAGAGCGCGCGCCAGCGTGATGTCCCCGTAGAGGTGCCGTTCGTGAAATTCGTCGAACACGATCGCGTTGACACCTTTCAAGTCGGGATCAGCCAGCATCTGGCGCAGCAGCACGCCTTCGGTCACGTAACAAATACGCGTGGCCGGAGACGTGACGTTGTCCAGCCGCATCTGATAGCCCACCTCGCCGCCGAGTTTTGCGTTTCGAGCTTGCGCGACCCACGCCGCGAGCATTCGCGTCGGCAAGCGGCGCGGCTGCAAAATCGTCACTTGGCCATCGCCCAGCAATCCACCGTCGAGCAACATCTGTGGCACTCGGGTCGATTTGCCGGAGCCGGTTGGCGCGCTTAGAACCAATCGCTTCTGCGTCGTCAGGGTTTCGAGCAATGGCTGCTCGACTTCTAAAATAGGTAGATCTGGGTTTCGCATCGCTCGAGGTAACTTAACATAAAGGAACCCGCATCGAGCAGGCCCCCCTTCCTGGTTAAATTACCCACTGTTTGTCTATGAGGGATGGAAAGCAGTAAGACTGAAACTAAATCGTAGGATCGAAGCCCTGATTTCTCGACCTGGCTCGAGCTGGCTCCCTAATGAGCAGCAGGAAGAGCCCGATTACTCACCGATGGCGATTGCGACACCTGACCGTCCGGGACTCTCGTGATGAGCCAGAGGTTCGCTGGGTGATGGCAGCAGTTTATGTCGGTGCCCAACCATCCGAGAAAGAAAATTGTAATCGCATGCATCGCAAACAAGTGCCGAGAGCGGCAGTTGCTCGGCACATTTCGGACACTTCTTTAGTGTGGCGATGTGTTGTCTTTTAAAGATGGCGCGGTCTTTCTTGCTCGCTATTCTGGCCGTGAGAAAAGCGACGATCAATGCTATTGCAGAAAAATGAAGGGTATTTAAGCCTTCAGCTATCATAAGCGTACTCCTATTCGTCACCACGAGTGTCGGAAAAAATGAGAAACTTTCTAAAATGGCCTCGTACATTGATTCACCAACTATCTATCTGATGTAGAGCAACACGAGTGCCGAAAAACAATCTTTGTTAATTACGCAAGAATGGCCGGAAAGTCTGAAAGTGCTCCAATCACATCCAGTGTCAGACTGCCCCAATTCTGCCGAGGGATGAAACAAACGGGTCTTTTAGCCCGCCCTTCATGCCTGACCACAGCAGTTTTTGTAGTTTTTAGCGGGTTCAAGGAACGTTCAAGATGGTCCTTGCCCATGCTTCCGTTTCAACTGAGACGATTCTGGTCTGCGCGAGATTCCAACTCGCGCGCATCACGTCCGGGATGCGAGAAACTCATCGATGGCTCGATTCACTTCCGCGGGCTGCTCCGCGAACGGGAAATGACCGGCATTTTTGAGCTTCAGGTATTGCGAGTTTGGAACGGCCTGATGAATCTCTAGCTCGTACTCAGGAGTCGCGGCCGGATCGTCTACGCCGCGGATCAGGAGCAGGGGCGGCTTGAGAGTATGAATTCGCTCGCGCACATCGAAATGATCAATCGCCACAAAATCACCGTGCTGCGATAACGGCCCTACCCTGCGATGACATTCCACGAGACGGTCGCGCAGTTCCGGCTTCATAAACAAGAATTGCTGGCGCATGGTTTCCAGCCATTGCCGGTACGTTTCAGGATCTGCCGCAGCCTTCAGGCGAAACTCCAGAGTGCCCGGCCGTCGCTCCCTCGGTCGCATGCCCGTGGTCATCAAGACGAGTGCTTTAACCTCATCCGGATAATCGAGGCCATACTGGAGCGCGATACAACCACCCAGCGTGAAACCAACCAGCACCAGGTCTTCCTGCTTACCTTTGGACCACAACCACCCTCTTAACCAATCA
>DASPXM010000433.1:0-21287 GCA_035637295.1 Verrucomicrobiia bacterium | reverse complement strand
GCGCGTATCGGTCATGGCGTTTTGGATGCTTTGGAGCTCGGCAAATAATGGCGAGCCCGCGCCCGTGGTACCTTGCGCACCCGCGACGGCGCGAGCTGTCGCTCCGGTGAATTGCGACCACATGGCTGAAACGTCAGGGTTTATCTGCTGACCTCGTGCTTTCTATTTTTCCGTGGACACATTTTGGACACATTGAACAGTTCGCCAAAAGAAAAGGGAAAGCCGTTACCAGCTTTCCCTTTGTCATTTCACTGTTTAGATTTGCCCCCGGCGTGACTCGAACACGCGGCCCCAGGATTAGGAATCCTGTGCTCTATCCACCTGAGCTACGGGGGCACAAGAAAGTTCAGCTAGTTACAGTTATATTTTTTTCCCTGCGTGTCAAACTGTGCCAAGCTGGGCCTAAATGCGCACAGATTTTCATGGTGATCCCAACATCGAAGTCATTTTCGGGGTCAATCCTTCGAATTCGAGAGAGCGCGCCTTCGAGTCCTACGGCGCGTCGTTATAATTCAATGCAGGACATTGAGTCGGTTAATTCTCGGCGTTAATCTGGGGGCATGGCCAGCCATCGCCAGCCGCCAATGTGTCCTCTTTGTGACAGTATGAACGTTCGACGATCTCATCTTGTGAATTTATTCGAGAAGGTTCTGAGCTTCGCGGCATTGCGGCCTTACCGTTGCCAGGATTGTAGACACCGATTCTGGAGGATTGCCTAAGCTGCGACGTTAAAATGTTATGGAATCGGGCTGACCTTGCGGGCAATGAATCATCCGCGAAGTTTCCGACTTATGCCTCGACTGGCGAAAAACTTTTCTGGCAGAACTGAGAGAAAAATATCTGCCGGCACAAACCTCGATGCGGTGGTTGCTAGAGAGGTTTTCGGATGGGAAAGCGTACGCCGTCGCGAGGGTACTCTTTATGGCAAAAGAGCCGATAAGCTCGGGCGTTTGCGGACTGCCAAGGTGCCCAACTATTCCACGAATCCTGTCGATGCTTATGCGATAGAGCCGCGAATGAAACAGCTCGGGTTATTGAATGGCTACAACAAAGAGTTGTCCAAGATGACATACGCCAAGAGCATTCCCGCTGAATGGGCGACCCCGGAACAGCGGTGCCGGGCAGCGATTAAAACCGTAAGGAGCCGCTCCCGGCTTCGAGTTGTGAAAAGCTAAGGTTTCAGAAGCTGGATAATTTGACCGCTCGGTGCGCCGCCTGCTTCTCTAACTAATTTGTATGTTTCCCTCCGATGACAACGATCAATTAAACCCAAAATAAGGAGAAATACGGTTGGCGTTTCCGAAGTGATAGCCTCCCATGGAGGCTAGACAACTCAGCCCGCTTGAAGCGGCCTGTTGAACCTAGTCTGCTCGCTCGACTTTTCCGCGGATATGGCCGCCCGCTTCTCGGTCGCAGCTTGAAACGCGTTGAGTCGTCTTTCCAAATTTGCCAGCTGACTAGTCAATACTACGAGCCAAACGAGCATAACCACCGACAGAACTAACAGGACGTGACCGAACTTGATGTTCAAACCCTTGATCTGAATACCGAGCATCATCAAGTCTCTGGCTTTTGATTCCATCGCTTCGCCCTCGTTCTTTTCAGCCACGATTAAGAAGCGTTTCATATCGCAGTCCGGGAGCATTTCGCTGTCCGTATAAGGTCCGCATCGTTTGATGTCAAAGCCGTTTTCGTCAAGCCAGGCAAAGCACTGACTCCTCTCATTGATCGGGCCGGTGATCCTGATCCGCTCGATACGCATTGCCGTGATGTCCGGATGATGACTTTGCGTTTCCATTATCTGTCTTCCTTTTCATTCCAAACTGTAGCCTTCATTGCCCTTCGACCTGAACACCATTCTGTTTTGCAAAGTACCGATTTGTTCCGATCCACCCCAGCCGTTAATCGACTCATACTTCCGGCAACTGAAAAGACCGACAAAGCGCGTCGTACTTTACTGTGGCATTTTTCTTGCGCCAAAGACCGCCGGTAACTCCGGTGAGAAGGTGATTCATAAGGTTTGGGTCGTTCTTATTTACACCGTCACGTCACGCTAACTGGTGAAGGACTGCTGTGGACTTCGGTACGGCACGTGTAATTCACCGCAAAGGCTATTCACTCATCATCGGAGTTACCAAAAAAGGACCTGCCGCAATCTGCTAGAGCTACATGGCCACGGCATCACGGACGGCTGGTGGATTTCATCAACTAGTGGCCTACCTCTAACCGTCCCGCACAAGAAAAAATCGGCCCTCATCAATCTTTTCACTTTTCAGCGGGCTTGTACCTGAGCTACTACGGGGCAAAACTGTCGGCGGATTGGGCACAGGAATCCTGATCCAGCCTGACGCTGATATGAGCTAAGACTAGCTCGCGTGAGGCGCTATAGAAATTGGTTTTGTCGACGGCTCTGCTATTTGTTACCATCAATCTCAAAGGCGGGTCAAATAGCGATGAAATTTTTTCGTCACGGCAAATTCAAATACTTCGTGCCCGAACACGTGGGTCATTGGCAGCTACAACCGTCGCGAGCATTACGATTTAGACTGCGCTTGAGCTGGCTTGGTAGCGCTCTGCTGCTGCTCTCGAGCTGTAGCTCCGCGTCAGCGCCGCTATCGATCAAGATGGTTAACCCGGAAACGAATCAGACGCTCGCCTGCTCTGCGAGCGACCGGTCCTCCCGGGCCGACCCTTCGGTGCTCGCCGCTGCCGTCGAAACTTGCGCCAGACAGTTGGAAGCCAATGGTTTCGTCCGGGAAAGGTAGCTGCCGCGGCAATCGGCGCCAGATTCAATCAGGCCGTCATTAACGGTAGTTCCCATCCTGTTGGATCTTGACGCGGACGAAAGATTCCAGCTAATCTCTGCGCTAAAATTTATCGATGCCATTTTACGTGGCGCACTTATCTTGACATTCTTAAGGGCGAAGCATAACTTAGACTCATAAGGTCTATCTAGGAGGAAACATGGCCAAGAGTTTTCAGGATATTATGGCCGAGGCGCGTAAGGATGTCCCTGAAATCGCGCCACAGCAAGTCAACGATTTGTTGACGAACAACGGCAAATCTCACGTTCTACTTGATGTCCGTGAAAGCGACGAGTGGCGCCAGGGACATTTGGAAGGCGCGCTCCCGTTGCCCCGCGGATTTCTCGAAATCAAAGTCGAAACTGCCATACCCGACAAGAATGCTCCGATCATCGCCTACTGTGCCGGCGGCGTCCGTTCGCTGTTGGCGGCCAAGGCCATGAAAGAGATGGGTTATCAGAATGTCTCGTCGATGTCGGGCGGTTATACGGCCTGGAAGAACGGCGGCTTCAAGTGGGTGCAAGATTTTCAGTATAGCCCCGAGCAGTTGATTCGCTACAGCCGGCATTTTCTCCTCCCGGAAGTCGGCGAAGCGGGTCAGGCAAAGTTGCTTCAAGCCAAGGTCTTGATGGTCGGCGCCGGCGGTCTCGGATCACCGTCCGCGTATTACTTGGCCGCAGCCGGAGTCGGCACCTTGGGCATCATCGACAATGACGTCGTCGATATTTCCAATTTGCAGCGACAAATACTTCATTCCAACGACCGGGTCGGCACGCCGAAAGTCGAATCCGCCAAGAAGACTCTCGAAGCGCTGAACCCGGATGTGAAAGTTATTCCCTATAACGCCAAGCTGACGTCGGAAAACATCATGGATATCATCAAAGACTATGATTTGGTGGTTGACGGCTGTGACAACTTTCCGACCCGATATTTGGTCAACGACGCTTGCGTACTCGCTGGTAAGCCCAATGTGCATGGCAGCATCTTCCAATTCGAAGGGCAGGCAACCGTCTTCTACCGGGGGAAAGGGCCATGTTATCGCTGCCTCTATCCGGAACCGCCCCCAGCCGAAATGGCGCCAAGTTGTGCCGAAGCCGGGGTTTTAGGCGTGTTGCCGGGTTTGATCGGCGTGATCGAAGCGTTGGAAGCGATCAAGATCATCCTGGATAAAGGTGAGACTCTGGTTGGGCGTTTGGTGCACTTCAATACGCTCACCATGGAAATCAATACGCTCAAGCTGCGCCGCGATCCCAACTGCCCCATGTGCGGCGACCACCCGACAATCCACGAACTCATCGACTACGAAGAGTTCTGCGGTCTGCGCCATTAACCTATAGTCTTGCGGGCAAGTGCGAAGGGCGGCGATTAAAGCCGCCCTTTTTTTACGCTCGGCGCGTCGCCGAGCCGACGAGCTTGGATTGCGAAAGCCCGACAGCGCGTTTGAGTGACTGAATCTCACTTTGACTGAGCGGGCGCAGCTCTCCTGGCGCCAAAGCGCCCAACGAAATCGGCCCCATACGAATACGAATTAGTTTTTCAACGAAATATCCTAACACCTCGAACATGCGCCGGACTTCACGCTTGCGTCCCTCGTGAACCTCGATCTCCACCCAGGCATTCTTTTTGAGTTTTTCAATGACCCGGACGCGCGCCGGAGCGGTCATACCGTCATCCAAGCGAATCCCTTTGCGTAAATGGATGAGAGCCTCTTCGGTCGGGCACGCGCTCAGTTTGGCACGGTAGAGTTTTTTCACGCCGAAGCGCGGATGCGTGAGCCGTAGCGCCAGCTCGCCATCGTTGGTCAGAAGCAGCAGGCCGGTCGTATTGTAATCGAGCCGGCCCACCGGGAAGACACGCCGCTTTTCACCCAAGCGCACGAGAAACGGCGTAAGGTCGGGACGGTGTTCAGGATCGTTGAGCGTGGTGATGATGCCCGGTGGTTTGTGAAAGGCGTAGTAAAGCGGCGCCGCCGCGGGTTTGACTCGCTTGCCATCGACTTTGATGCTGTCTTTGGCCGGATCGGCCTGGGAGCCGAGCTTGCGCACGACGGCTCCATTGACCGTAATGCGCCCTTCTACGATCCAACGCTCCACCTCCCGCCGCGAAGCCAAGCCCGCGCGAGCGAGGATTTTTTGTAGCCGTTCCATCGTCGAGCGCGGCTAGTTCTCCTCAAGTTGGTCGAGAGATATCGTATCGGTGGGAATTTCCGGCAGCGAGATCTCTTCCATCTCCTTGAGCGTCGGCAGCTGAGAGAGGTCTTGGAGATTAAAAAGTTGCAGGAACTCCGCCGTGGTACCATAGAGAAACGGCCTTCCAGGAACGTCTTTTCGGGCCACGGCGCGAATCAGGTTACGTTCCAAAAGCGTTGCGATCACGCCGTCGACGTCGACGCCGCGAATCGCTTCGATTTCCGCTCTGGTGATGGGCTGGCGGTAGGCGATGATTGCCAGAGTTTCGAGCGTCGCTTTTCCCATTCGTGCCGGCCTGCCACCCAAGAATTTTTTGACCCAGTCGGCATTTGCCTTAGGGGTGCGCAACTGGTACCCACCGGCGACCTCCACTAAACGGATTCCTCGGTTTTCCGTTTCGAACTCGTTTTGCAGTTCTCTGAGAGTGCTCTCGATGATGTCCTTGTTCGTTCCATCGAGTACTTCGCTGAAGCGCTGCACGGACTGCGGCCCGTCGGCGACGAGTAAGAGACTTTCGAGGATGGATTTTACGTCCTCACGCTCCATGTTGGCTTTCCCCGGTTTCGTCAATCGCTACTTGTTCCGCCGCTTCATCCATTCGTGCCGCGGCCTCAATCATGATCGGCCCCGCCATTTCTTCTTGAAAGATCCGAATTGCCCGCACTTTGACCAGCTCCAACATCGCCAGAAACGTGACCACGACCTCGACGCGGCTTTTAATCTCAACGAAAAGAGACTCGAAAAGCACGCTGCCGTGAGCCCGCAATGTTTCCAGCAGGAATGTCATCTTTTCCCGCACGGTGATCTTGTCGAGCGCGACCTCATGTACGGTCTCCTTGGGCAGGCGGTCCATGATGCGTTTGAGGGCGCCCAAGAGCTCGAATACCGATACCTCACGAAAGCCTCGCGGACCAACTTCTTCGGTCGGTGTCGGCGAGCGAACAAAGACATCCCGAGTGAGAACGTCGCGCTGCTCCAGCTCGGCGGCGGCTTCTTTATAGCGCTGGTATTCCAACAATCGCCGCACCAGTTCATCGTGCGGATCGACTCCTTCGTCTTCGTCGCCTTCGTCATCGCCGGCCGGCAAGAGCATGCGCGACTTGATGTGAATCAGGGTCGCCGCCATGACGAGAAACTCCCCGGCCACGTCGAGACTGAGATTTTGCATCAGCTCCAGCGTGGCCAAATATTGCTCGGTGATCGTCGCGATCGGAATGTCGGTGATGCTGACCTCGTTTTTCTTGATCAGGTGGAGCAAGAGGTCCAAAGGCCCCTCGAATATCTCCAATTGTACGCTCGTGCTCACAACCCTAACGTCTCCCGCACTTCGGCCATGGTCGCCGCGGCTATTTTCTGAGCCGACTCGTTACCCATCGCCAACACCTCTTCGACCTCGCCCGGTTTGTTTTGGTACTGGGCGCGCTTCTCGCGAAACGGCGCGAGATCATCCACCACATGTTTTATCATAATTTTCTTGCATTCGAGACAACCGATACCGGCGGTCCGACAGCCTTTTGATACCGTGGCAATCTCGGCCGTCGTGCAGTAAATCTTATGCAATTGAAACGCCGGACATTTCTCCGGCTCGCCGGGATCGTTTCGCCTCACCCGCGCCGGGTCGGTCATCATACGGCTCAGTTTCTGATCGATTTCCTGCGGTGAATCGGACAAAAAAACCGCATTGCCGTAGCTCTTGCTCATCTTCCGGCCGTCCAGCCCCGGCAATTTCTGCGACTCCGTGAGCAAAACCTCCGGCTCGGGGAAGATCGGCTGGTAAATTTGATTGAACCGGCGCACGATCTCGCGAGTCAATTCGACATGCGGCGCCTGGTCGACGCCGACCGGAACTTTATTCGCCTTGTAGATGGTGATATCAGCCGCCTGTAACACCGGATAACCGAGAAAGCCATAGGTTGACAGATCCTTGCCGACCATTTCTTTCATCTGCTCTTTGTACGTCGGATTGCGTTCGAGCCAAGGCACGGGAGTGATCATCGAGTAGAGCAGATGGAGCTCGGCATGTTCTTTAATGCGCGATTGGCGAAATAACACCGACTTCGCGGGGTCGAGACCGATGCTGAGCCAGTCGGTCACCATTTCGAGAGTGCTCTCTTTAATGCCTTGCGGCGTCGCATAGTCGGTCGTCAGCGCATGCCAATCGGCGACGAAGAAGTAACACTGATATTGCTCCTGAAGACGAAGCCAATTCGTCAGCGCGCCATGCAGGTGGCCGAGATGAAGCCGCCCCGTGGGTCGCATGCCGCTAACGATGATTTCCATATGGCCCCACTCTAAAGTACTCCGAGATAAAGTTTCAATAAAAATTCAGTCGGTGGATCAATGATCCTATCGAGCGTCCGGGTCATGAGCAAAATGATCAAGATGATGAAACCGAATGGTTCGATGCGCGCCAATTTCCTCGAGAGCACCTCCGGCAACAAACCGACCAGCACTCGGCCACCATCGAGCGGCGGCAGCGGCAAAGCGTTAAACACCGCCAAAGTGATGTTAATCAAAATGCCGCTTTGAGCCATCAGCACAATGGGCGCAAGGAAGGCGGCAGAACCGGAAGACAAAGCTTCTGCCGACTCGCCTCCTGTCGGTGCTGCCAGCGACTTCCAAAGGATGGTAAAGCCTAATGCAAGCAAGAGATTCATGATTGGGCCGGCCGCGGCCACCCATATCATGTCGCGCTTGGGATTGCGCAAATTGGCATAGTTGACCGGCACCGGTTTGGCGTAACCGAATACAAACGGAGAGTTCGCGACGATCAACATCAAAGGCACGAGGAGGGTGCCAAAGATATCGATATGGGCCAACGGGTTGAGGGTTAGACGACCCAATCTTGCAGCGGTCGGATCGCCGAGCCGATTAGCCACCCAGCCATGCGCGACTTCGTGAAAAATAATTGCCGCGAGAACGGGCAGCGCCCATATAGCGATTTGGCGGATGAGGTCTTCCAAAGGTATTTCGCCGGAGAGGACTTTATTATGAATACGGTAACGATTGCGAAAAGACAAGGTGGAGGAAAAATAACTGGAGTACTGGAGTATTGGAATAATGGAGTGATGTGTACCCAATCCCCTCCTACCAATGCTCCATTACTCCAATTTTCCATCTCCCCCTACCCCTCCCCTCCCCGCTCCCGCGGATGAAACTTTCGGTGAACCGCTTTGAGTCGCGCGCCATCGACATGCGTATAGATTTGTGTCGTCGAGATATCGGCGTGACCCAGCATCGCCTGGACCGATCGCAAGTCGGCGCCGCCTTCGAGCAAGTGCGTGGCGAACGAGTGGCGCAAGGTATGCGGCGTGACTCTCTTATCGATGCCCGCGATCAGCGCATAGCGGCGAACGAGCTTCCAAAAGCCCTGTCGGGTGAGAGGTTTTCCAGATCGATTGATGAATACAAATGAGCTGGATTTTCCTTTGAGCAGTCTCGGTCTGACTTGGCTCATATACAGCGACAGCTTTTCTCGCGCCCATCTGCCGAATGGTACTGCCCTCATCTTCGAACCTTTGCCTTTGATGGTCAGGTAATCCCCTTGAAAGCTGACTCGTTGGGTCTGCAATTGAACCAGCTCAGATACCCGTAAGCCGGTTGCATACAACAATTCGAGCATGGCCTGATCCCGCGCTCCGAGCGGCTCCGTCCGATCCGGTTGGCCCAATAGCTTGCGGATATCATCCCCCGACAACGTCTGTGGCAGCTTTATCGGCGCCCGCGTGAGCAAAAGATTGGGCATAGGATTCTCTTTGACTAGCCCCTCGATCTGCAGGAAATGAAATAGCCGCCTGAATGTTACCGAGTGCCGAGCGACACTTCGCGGAGCCAAGCCTTTGCGCCGCAGCGTGGTGAGGTAGGAACGAATCTGGTTGGAATCAACGTCGAGCCAAGCCGACACATGTTGCGCGACAAGGAAGTCGGCGAGCCCGGCTAGATCACGACTGTATGCCTCGACGGTATTTTTGGCCAGGCCCTTCTCGACCGTCACCATGGACAAAAAAACGTCAATGGCCGGACTGAGCAAGTCTTTCGCTTGTTTCATCTCGGGGCGTTAGGCTCTGATGGAGAAATTGACGCAAGGTTTCCACTCGGTGTGCGTCCTCTATTTTGGCGCTGAACTGGTCGGTCACGTAGAAAATATCGGCGACCTGATCCACATTGGTGGAAATCTTTGCGACATGAGTCGACAATCCAAGCCGGTGCAGGCTATGGGCGATCGTAAACAGTACACCGATGCGATCCTCGGTAAAGATTTCCACGATCGTGAAGTCGTCCGAAGCATCGTTATCAATGTTTATCACCGTTGCGACCTTGGGCACCCGCTTTTGCAAAAAGAGCGCGGGCTTGGACGATTCCACCAAACGCTCGACATCGATTTTACCGTCCAGAACGCCGTCCAGCGTTGTGCGGAACTTGGCCCACTTTTGCTCCGCCATGACCATTTCAGATCGCCCATGATGAGAAATCCGAAAAACGTCGAGTATGCGCCCGTCGCTTGCAGTAAAGATGCGCGCGTTGAGAATGTCGAGATTGAGCGCGGTCAATACGCCGGTAATCGAGGCAAACAATCCAGGACGGTCCTGAGTGCAAATGACCACCGACGTGCAATCGCGGTCGGGAAAATGTTGCACCGTTAACTCTGCCTTCTTGCCGCGAAAACGCTCCATCAGCTCGAAGTGATCCGGAATGTCGTCTTCCGATGTCGAAAGAAAGTAGCGCTCCGGCATGGCTTCTAAAAACTGCTCGACTTTCTCTTCGTCGTGGTCCTTCGTCAATTGCCGCCGCACTCGGGTTTGCACACGGCGAATCACGGCGCGCACGTCGCGGCGCTGGAATTCGCCTTTTTCCACTTCCTCCAGGAGATTCAGAGCCTTGACATACAGCTCGCCCAGCAACGACCCTTTCCAGGGATTCCAGACATCCGGGCCCACCGCTTTAACGTCGGCAAACGTCAGTAGGTAAAGCATCTTAAGATTGTTCACGCTCCCCATGGTCCTGGCGAAATCGAAGATGGTTTTGTCGTCTTCCAAGTCGCGGCGAAAGGCCGTGTGCGTCATCAGCAGATGGTGCTGCACGAGAAACTCGACCAGAGCACCGTCGTCGGCGTTAAGCCGCATGCGGCGCGCAATCGATCGCACCATGCGCGCGCCGATTTCCGAATGGCCGCCGCCGAATCCCTTGCCGATGTCGTGGAACATCAGCCCGAGATAAAGTAGCTCCATCTGTTCGGCTTCGCGCGCCAGCTGTGTGAGCAGCAGCAAACTCTCCTTGTAGTCGCCGGCCTTGAGTCGTTCGATCTCCTTGATCAATAGCAACGAATGCTGATCCACTGTGTAAACATGATAGGCGTCGTGCAGGACCATGCAGAGGAGCCTGCCGAACTCGGGGATCAGCGCGCCCAACACTCCCGAACGATGCATCTCCAATAGAGTTTCGTAAACCGATTCCTTCCATTTGAGGATATTAAAAAACGCCTCGTTGATCACCGCTGAGCGGCGAAACTCGTCGTCGATCACGTCCAGGTGCTGGCGTAAAAGCTCGCGGGTTTCATGAGTCAACTGGCAGTGGTATTTCTGGGCGTCGTCGAAGATGCGGATGAGATTTTCAGGGCTGGATCGCAGAACCTCCGGCTTGGTGACGGTCAGATGGCCCTTCGATAGACGAATACCTTCCCGCAGCACCCGGCCGAAAACATACTTTGCGCCGAAACGCGGTTTATCGTAGTCGGTGACGCGATGAATGATCAGTTCGGACAGGCGGTTGGTTTGCGCGGCATGCAAATAATACGCTCGCATAAACACTTCGACGCCCCGTAATGTTCCCTCCCCTTCGAAACCGAGCGCGGCACTGACGTGTTCCTGTTGGTCAAAAGTCAATTGGTCTTGATGCTTGCCGGTGGAAAAATGCAATTCGTTACGGACCCGCAACAAAAAATCCTGCGACTCCTTTAAATTGGCGATGTCCGCCGGGTTGACGATGCCATTGAGAGCGAGAGTGTCCAGATCTTTGACATTCAGTTTTGCACGAGCGATCCAGCGCGCGGTTTGAACGTCTCTGAGCCCGCCCTCTCCTTCCTTCACTTCAGGTTCGAGCATATAGACCGAACCGCCAAATTCTTGGTGGCGGAAGTGAGTTTCGCTCAGCTTCTCGCGAATGAACCGGCTGACGCCCTTTTTGATAAGGCGTGACTCCACGCTCTTGTCGAACGTTCCATAAAGTCCATAGTCGCCGCACAGGAAGCGAGCATCGAGCAGCGAGGTGCGCACTCTCATGTCGCTGTGCGCCAGTCGGAGACAATCGGCAATGCTTCGGGTGGCATGGCCGACCTGTAGCCCGGCATCCCACAAGGTGTAAAGAAGCTTTTCCGTCACCGCCTCGGCAAACGGAGAAACCTTCCATGAATAAAGAAACAGTAAATCGATGTCCGATTGCGGATTGAGCTCGCCGCGTCCGTATCCGCCCTGGGCAACGAGAGCAAACTGCGAGTTCGATTTCGGAACTCGGTTACTCCATTCCGCGCTGATGGCCGCGAACAAATGGCGGATCAGGTGATCCATGACCGTCGACCAGGCCGCCCCGACTTCCAATCCGCCCGCGCCCGAGCGGTGTCTTTCAAAGAGCAGGCCGCGCCCTTTGTCGATGTAAGTACGCGCCAGACGCTTGAGGTCGTGATCGGCCTGGGCGTCTTCGAGCAGCGCAAGCGAAATGGCTACCGCGTCCATGGAGGTTTAAAGTGTCCGGGCGATGAGATTCGACTGGCCGTATTTTTGAATGCCTTCAAAAAGCGCGTCGACCATGGCGTCTTGGTATGTGGCTTGATTCATGGCGCGACCTTCGCTCCGGTTGCTGATGAAAAACATCTCCACCAGGACACTCGGCATGCGCGCGCCGACGAGAACGTAGAAGAGCGCTTTCTTAACCCCCAGATCTCTGACATCGTCCATCGTCTTGGCCATACCGCCGACCAACGAGCCCTGCAGCCGATGCGCCAAAGTGATCGAATCTTCCAGTTTCATGTTTTGTGTCATGGAACTCAGAATTAACTGTAAATCGGAGATATTTTTCCGCGAAGTGCTATTTTCACGGGCGGCCAGCCGGATCGCCGCCTCGTCGGTGGTGTTATCGAGGTAGTAAGTCTCGATGCCTTTGGCCTCGGCATTTTCGCTCGCGTTCACGTGCAGCGAGATGAACAGATCGGCGTTTTCTTTATTCGCCAGCTTCGTTCGATCTTCCAGCTCCACGAAGCGATCATCCTTGCGTGTCAAGACGACTTCGACGCGCATTTCGTTTCTGAGTTTGGCCGCCAACTTCTTTGCGATGCTCAATACGATGTCCTTCTCGGCGATACCGCCGGCGCCGATGGCGCCCGGATCTTTGCCGCCGTGACCGGGATCCAAAACAATTTTGCGCAGGCCGGAAGTCGCCGGCGTCGGAGTGATTGGATTGTTTACTTTCGCGACAACTCCGCGTCCATCCGTTGTCGGTGTTCTCGCCACTTCTTTTACCGCCGCGCTCTCTTGAGCCCTTTGTCCATAGACGTCGATCACCAGGCGATAAGGGTCGGCAAGAAGAAAAGTCTTATGATCGCGAAGGCTGTTCATATCAAGAACCACACGCACGACGTCGGCGCTGTACTGGCCCAGCCGAACTTGGCGCAGAAGTCCATCCTCAACCGGCACCGGCTCCTTGGAAACGAGCGCCAGTCGCGCGCCCATGACATCGACATAAATTCGCGGCGGCATTCCTTTCGCCGGATCTTCTTTCAAACGGCGTACTTCATATTTCGTTTCCTGAGACAGGTCCAGCATGATCCGGGTGTAACCGTTCCATGATAAAAAACGCAGGCCGGTCACTTGCGCCTTGCCGGTCAGCATCGCGCCCCCGGCTGGGTTACTCCTTTCTCCATCAACGTTCCGCGAGTCGATGTTCGGAACGATATCGCTCCCGTCTGGCCTTGATTGGGCCAGGTTGGCGGGCCGGCTCTCTTTTCTCGGCACCTCGGCTTTCTGTTTCTGGGCCAGAGCCGGTCGCGCACGAAACAACGACACTTCAAACGGAAGCAGAAACAAAATAACGCCGGCAAAATATAGATACGGTGCCTTTTTCCGTTTCATACAGCTCTCGCCTTCTGATCTTTATTTCTTCGCTTGTTCCGTCAATTTATGCAGGACATTCAGCGCTTCCACCGGGGTTATCTGGGTAACATCGAGGTTTAGCAATTGTTCGCGAATGGGATCCGGCTCAGCGTTAAAAAGACCCATCTGCGCCGGCAAGTCCCCCGCCACTCGACCGCGTGACCTGAAACCCTCGCCAGGACCATCCTGACTGCCGTCCAGTCGGGCCAAGATTTCTTTAGCGCGGGCGATGACATCAGCCGGCATACCAGCCAGACGGGCGACATGAATGCCGTAACTGTGACTGGTCGCACCTTCGACTAAATTGCGCAGAAAAATAATCTCGCCGCGCCACTCCTTGACTGCGAAGTTGTAGTTTTTGATCCGCTCCTTGGTCTGGGCCAGGTCGGTGAGCTCATGATAGTGAGTGGCAAAGAGCGTGCGCGGCCTGGCTGGAGCGTCGTGCAGCGATTCGGCAACGGCCCAAGCGATCGATATACCGTCGAAGGTGCTGGTGCCCCGCCCCACTTCGTCGAGCAGGATCAAGCTCCGGCGTGTCGCGTGGTGTAGAATATTGGCGGTCTCCTTCATTTCCACCATGAAGGTCGATTCGCCCCGCGCCAGCGAATCAGCCGCCCCAATACGAGTAAAAATCCGATCGACGACACCAGTGCGCGCATCGGCGCAGGGAACGAAGCTGCCCATTTGCGCCAGAATCACGATCAACGCCACTTGGCGCATATAGGTCGATTTGCCGGCCATATTCGGTCCGGTGAGCAAAATTATTTGCTGAGATTCGGGATCGATCGAGCAGTCATTAGGCACAAACTTGCCGCGGCCGACTGCGGCTTCCACCACCGGATGGCGCCCTTCGCGGATCGACAAGCAAACCCCGGCGTCAATGTGCGGCCGAACAAAATGTTGCCCTTCAGCGACCTCGGCCAGCGAAATCAAGACATCTAAAATCGCCAAAGCGTTGCTCATCGCTTTCAGAGCGGCATAATAGCCGGCGACTTGCTCGCGCACCCGACCGAGCAGCGTCACCTCAAATTTCTCGATCAGACTTTCGGCGTTAAGCACCTTGGCTTCGTATTCCTTGAGCTCGGGAGTGATATAGCGCTCCCCATTGGTCAAGGTTTGTTTTCGCAGGTAATCCGCCGGCACGGACTTGAGATTTGAATTGGTGACTTCGATGTAATAGCCGAACACACGGTTGTAACGCACCTTCAAAGAATGAATGCCGGTGCGCCGCCGCTCGCCGGCTTCGAACTTTGCGATCCAGTCCTTGGCGTGCGCGCGCATGCCGCGGATCTCGTCCAGCTCGACATCAAAACCGGCGCGGATGAAACCGCCCCCTTTGACGACGAATGGCGGATCGTCGACGATCGCCCGTTGGATTAGCTCGACGACCTCGGGTAGATCGGCCAAGCCATCGCGCACGCGCAAGAGTAGATTCGATTCAATGGCGTTGAGCTGCTGCCGGAGTTGGCTCACGCCACGCAAAGTATCCTTAATGGCGACAAGATCCTTGGGCACCGCGCTTCCCGACACGACTCGGCCGGCCAATCTTTCGAGATCTTGGATCTTCGCCAAACCGGCCGTAAGTTCCTGGCGCAGCGCGAAGTGCTCGACCAATTCTTGCACTCCGTCATGACGCTCGCGGATCGCCTGCTCATCGAGCAGAGGGTACAAAAGCCATTGACGCAGGCGCCGCGCGCCCATTGACGTGAGCGTGCAGTCGAGAATCGCCAATAACGATCCCTTTCGATCTCCCTGAGAATTGGAGACAAGCTCGAGATTGGCGCGGGTCGCTTCATCCAAAACGAGATGATGTGAGACCGCGTAGGATTCGAGATCCCGAAGCAGCTTTAATGACTCAGCCGCATTGGCTTCGAGATAGCTCATGATCGCCGACGCGGCGCGCAAACCATTGATGAATTCTTCCGGTGCCGCCGCGTTGTTCGGAGTAACTCGGCTATTCGCGGCGTCGCTGAAGGCCTCGTCCGAAACAGCCGTGAAATGAATCAAGGGAAATTCTTTGTAGAGACGCTCGCGTAACCGGGTCTCGCGGCTTCCCAGCAACAACTCACTCGGCTGAATACGGCTTAGTTCGTCGAAGAGCGCGAGCTCCCCGGCGACCTCGGTAAAACGGAATTCGCCGGTGGTAATATCGGTCACAGCCAGGCCGAAACCACCCTCCCCTTTAGACACCGCGGCCAGGAAATTGTTAACATGGGCATCGAGCGCTTCCGCCGCCGTCACCGTTCCCGGCGTAATGACGCGGACCACTTCGCGCTTGACGACGCCCTTCGCGGTAGCCGGATCTTCCACCTGCTCGCAAACCGCGACTTTATGTCCTGCATCGAGCAATTTTTGTATGTAGGGCTCGGCGGAATGATACGGCACGCCGCACAAGGGAACCGAACTCTCGTCGCTCTTGTTACGCGAGGTGAGCGCGATGTCGAGAATCTTCGAGGCGGTGTGCGCGTCCTCGAAGAACATTTCGTAGAAATCGCCGAGCCGAAAGAACAAGATGGCATCACGGTATCTCTCCTTGATCTGGAGATACTGCTGCATCATCGGCGTGACCTTCGTCGATTCCATCAAAACCTATGCCAACCCGCTACGCTTCTCTTCGACCCGCTGAGATTTGGCGCGCTTGCGCCGGGCGCCGAGCACGGCGCTCTTAGCCTGCGAGTCCAACTCACGAACCAGATTGCCGATCCCCAGTGACACAACGAACCGTCGCTCGATCGCGGCAAGAATTTTTTGCCGATCGTCGGTAATCATGAACAGCTCTTCGCCGTCGGTTAAGTATTTTAACGATTCGGCCGGGTGTTCCGTCTGGGATGAATGTTCTTTCAGAGGCCGCAAGCAACGGCGAATTTTTTGTAAACTGAGGCCGTGATGCGCCAGATCTTTCATGACTCTGAGGCAGATGAGGTCGTGAAAAGAATAGAGCCGCTTGGTGCCACGCCCCTCGGCCAGTTTGATCGACGGCCGGATGAAATCCTGTTCGTCCCAATACTGCAACTGGCGCAAGCTCACTCCGACGATGCGGCTGGCGGTCTTGCTATCGTAAGTGTCCATGGGCGATTGGAAATGAAAACAACTTTGTTTTCATGAAAGTAGACTGATGGCCAGCGATTGTCAATGAAACAGCTGTTGACCTGCACGCCGCTCTTATGTGAAGAGTGGCTATGAGTTTTCCGGAAAATCTTTTAGGCGGCACATCGAGCTGGTCGAGCAGCGATTGGGTTGGTCCCTTTTATCCGCCGCATCTCAGACCTGGAGATCGCCTCGTGGAAGACAAGGCCGCCGAGATGACCATGTGGACGAAGGAACTAAAAAAGATCGTCACCAAGGGGGTTAAAAGTTACGCGTTTTTTAACAACCATTACGCCGGCTTTGCTCCACGCGTCAATGTAGGGGCAGGCCCCCGTGCCTGCCCTGTTTCGGGTGACCACAGGGGGTCGCCCCGACAAATTTTTGGGAAACGAAACCACAGCCGTGACTTGACGTGAGATTCTTGCCCGACATATGTTCAGATTAATGTATCGATCTCCATTCGTCTCAGTGCTTAACCCTGGAGGTGCTTCATGGCAACGGACGAAAAAGCAAATGACGCTCTTCACTTAGCAACACATTCCGGATGGTATCGATTTGAACGCAGGGGTGAAGACTGGGTCCAAGCCGATCGCGCTCTCACTTTCTGGCAGATGTCCTGTATCCAAGTCGATCCAGACGATCCAAAGAAAGTTTATATCGGCACCGAACACTCGGGCATGTTCGTAACCCGCGACGGCGGCAAAGAGTGGACACGCGCCAATCCGAATGTTCCGTGCCTGACCATGTCTTCGATTTTGGCTTTGTC
Organism: Verrucomicrobiia bacterium; assembly: GCA_035637295.1. Lineage (GTDB taxonomy): Bacteria > Desulfobacterota > Binatia > UBA9968 > UBA9968 > DP-20. The sequence goes on along the minus strand of DASPXM010000433.1, from coordinate 4,300 downwards.
GGGCAAGCTTTTGGTCGGAACGATGCCCGCGGCTCTCTACTCGACCTCTGAAGGTGGCGCATGGCAGGAACTAAAAGGCGTTCGCCAGGGAGCAACCGGTGGTACTTTTCCGCCGAATCCGGACTTCGCCCCGCGCACTCGCGTGCTCACGGTCGAGCAAAAACCAGCCGGCCGACTCTACGCGGGAATTGAAGTCGGCGGTATTCTCGTCAGCGACGACGACGGGCGAAGTTGGACATCCGCTAACGAGGGCTTAACCGATCCCGACATCCATCAAATTCTGCCTTGCCAAGCGCAAGAAGGTCTTGTCGTTGCCGCGTGCGGCGAAGGCGTGTCCCGGAGTACGGATCGTGGCAGCCACTGGGAGAAAGTCACACCTCCGGGCGGACGCACTTACGGTAACGCGCTCGCCGAAGACGACAGGGGCAACATTTACATGGGCATCACGCAAGACCGTCCTCGCACCTGGACCCGCGCCGGACGGGCCAATTCCGCCATCTTCAAGTCCAATGACGGCGCAAATTGGGAACTACTCACGGAAAAGATGACGGGCGGCGTTATGGACATCTGTCCTGCCGCGAATGGTAAGGGCGTATTGGTCGCAACCGCTGATGGCGAAGTCGTTGCGGTAACTCCGTCGGGCGACACGCGTACGATTATCAGCGGCTTGCCGTGCATTACGGCGCTCGCGCTGGGAGCGTGAAAATAGCTTTGGGTTTCGGGTGTCAGGTTTCAGGCATCGGACATCTAAAGCAAACTCGAAGATCTTGCGAGCGCCTGAATGCGGATACTCAGAATTTAAAACCGTTTCAATCGTTCCAAGAGTTCCACTTGTTCCATCCGTTATCCGGAAATCATTCTGTTGGACGATTGGAACAACTTGAACCACTGGAACGGCTGGAACTTTCTGATCCTAATCCGGTAATCGCTGATACTTACCTTTGAAGAACAGCAGCGGCCGATCTCCGCTCGCGCTGACACTTACGATCTCGCCGACGACAATCGTATGGTCGCCGCCGTCGTGGCATTGGGCAATCTTGCATTCGACGTAGCCAATGGCTCCGTCGATGATTGCCGCGCCGTTTCTGCCAGGATGCCACTTCAGGCCGGCGAACTTGTCGATGCCTTTGGTAGCGAAACGGCGTGAGATTTCTTCTTGACCTTCACTGAGAAAATTGACCGTAAAGCCGTTTTGCAATTCAAAGCAGGCGTAACAAGTCGCCCCTTTGTCGACGCTGATGAGCACCAGCGGCGGATTCAATGAAAGCGACATAAACGCGTTCGCCGTCAGACCGTTGGGGTTGCCGTCAGAATCCTTGGTTGTGATTACGGTCACCCCGGTGACGAAGTGTCCCATCACTCGGCGCAGCTCTTGCGAATCGATGGTCATTTTTCTCTCGATCATTTTGAAACAATTCAAAGAGGTAGCAGAGCGCGCCTCGCGCTGTCAATGCGCCGCGTATCTTCTTCATTGGCCTGGACGGCTGCGCGCGGAAAATGGTAAAAGATTGAAGCATCGGAGGGAGGATTGCTTATGGCAGTACAAGAACACAACGCGGCAAGTTCGTTGGATAGCTATATCGCGGAGATTCGCGCCGCATGGGGCGATGGCAAAGATCCACAGCTGCCATTCAAAGTCGCCGCTTTAATGGAGAAGCTATTCGCCTCGACAAGCCCCGATGATCCCTGGATGGCCGAGCTGATTCGCGAAGGTAAGCCATCGCGCGAGCTTTACCGCGATCCTGACTTGGGGTTCATCCAGATGGGCCATATTCACAAACAAGGGCATTGCAATAAACCCCACGATCATGGGCCCTGCTGGGTGGTTTACGGTTCCTACAAAGGTGTAACCGAAATAACGAAGTACAAACGCACGGACGACGGCTCACAAGAAGGCACAGCGCAGCTTGAAAAGGAGCGGCTCGATCGCCTTACACCGGGAGTCGTGGTCCCCTACTTGCCCGGCGAGATCCATTCGACGAAGGCGGTCGAAGGCCCCGGCGTAATTTTTCGTTTCCTCAGTTATGATCTCGAAAAGATCGATCGGTATCGTTACAACCCGGAAAAAGGCACCGTGGCAAAAGTTTAGGGCGCGAAATTCTAGGAGTAAGCCTCGATGGGGAGTGAGGAAATCTTTTTCGAGCAGATCCGGTCCGCCGGTTGTTTGTCTTACATTCTTGGTTGCGCCAAGGAAAAAGTCTGTGTTGTTATCGATCCGGAAATCGACAAAGCCGACGATTACGTTGGAATAGCCGAATTCTTGGGGTCGAAACTGCTCTACGCCATCGACACTCACACCCATGCCGATCACAATTCGGCGTGCAAAATTCTGCGCGAGCGGTGCGGCGTTAAAATCGTCATGCACCGGGCCACAGACGCGCCTTACGTCGATCTGCGTGTCGAAGATAGAGATGAGATCAAGTTCGGCCAACAGTCGCTCAAAATTATTCACACACCAGGGCACACCGAAGACGCGATGTGCCTGCTTTTTAGCGATCGGATATTCACCGGCGATACGCTATTGATTGGCGGTTGTGGCCGTACCGATCTTCCAGGCGGCAACGCCGAAGCGCAATACGCAAGTCTGTTAAAACTCAAAGCCCTCGGCGATCAAATTCGCGTCTATCCCGGTCACGACTATCGTGAGGCTGTTTCGACGCTCGGTGACGAGAAACAGAAAAACGCCCGCATGCAGATTGCAACCCAAGAGGAATTCGTCCACTTCATGACTGCCCGCAAACCTCCCCTACCACGCAAGATCCAGGAGGCCCTCGAATGGAACCGCACACCGATTCAGGGCACGCAGAGAGGGAGGGGAGAAGGAATCTAGCAGACTGCTGAAAAAGCCTCATAGGCTTCGTTGCGCTCAATCGTCTCGCTACAACGTACTGGGTGTGTACGCCTCCGCTCGTCGATCTTTCGCGCGCCTCGCTTCTGAGATCTTTTTGAGCAGTCTGCAATTGGCGTCTCATGATTTCTATCTGTTCAGATAACATATGAATCCACCGACAGACCGCGCTACCGCCGACATACTCGCCACAGTGCGCCATTACTGGGGATTTTCCGAACTGCGGCCACTGCAAGAGCAAGCCATAAGAGCAGGGCTGGAGCTGCGCGATTCCCTCGTCGTCATGCCGACGGGTGGCGGCAAGTCATTGTGCTACCAGGTCCCTGCCGAGCTGGCGCAGCGGACTGATATCGTAGTCTCGCCGCTGATCTCGTTAATGAAGGATCAAGTCGATGGCTTGCGCGAGTGTGGCTATTCGGCGGCAGCTCTGTATAGCGGCATGTCTCCGGAAGCTCTCCGCCAAACCGAAGAGCAGATTGCCGCCGGCCGCTGCCGTCTCGTCTTCGTGGCGCCGGAGCGGTTGCTGACGCCGCGCTTCTTGCAGTTCGTTGAACGCCTTAACGTGCGTGCCTTCGCTGTCGACGAGGCCCATTGCATCAGCCATTGGGGGCACGACTTCCGACCCGAATACCGCCAGCTCGCCGAGCTCAAGAACCGCTTTCCGCAGACCAGCCTTCACGCGTACACCGCGACCGCTACGGAGCGTGTTCGCGCTGACATCGCCACGCAATTGCGCCTAAAAACTCCCGTCGTGCTGGTGGGAACATTCGACCGTCCTAATTTGGTCTACCGTGTCGTGCCTCGCGTGGATGCGCGGGCGCAAGCACTGGAAGTGTTGCGACGCCACCAAGGCAAGGCTGCCATCGTTTACTGCATCAGTCGCAATGACACCGAATCCATGGCCGCGTTCCTGCAGGCGAACCAACTGCGCGCCGCTTTCTATCACGCCGGCATGGAAGCGGACGAACGTCGCCGAACGCAAGATGCTTTCGCAGCGGAAGAGATAGACGTAGTGGCGGCGACGGTCGCTTTCGGTATGGGCATCGATCGCAGCGACGTGCGCTGCGTCATTCACGCCGCTATGCCCAAATCCATCGAGCACTATCAACAGGAGACCGGCCGCGCCGGGCGCGACGGATTGGAGGCGGAATGCGTGCTCTTGTATTCCGGCGCCGATGTTCTGCGCTGGGAATCGCTCATCGAGAAAAGCGCGGTCGACGCGAAGGAGCCCGCCGGCGTAATAGCCGCGTCACGCGAGTTACTCGATCATATGCGCCGCTTGTGCACCGGCGTATACTGTCGCCACCGCAAGCTCTCGGAATACTTTGGACAGGAATACGTCAGGCCGAACTGCGAAGCATGCGATGTCTGTTTGAATGAAGTCGAAGGTCTGGCTGATGCGACGGTAACCGCGCAGAAAATTCTCTCGTGCATAGCGCGCGCCGGCGAACG
>DASPXM010000432.1:0-3475 GCA_035637295.1 Verrucomicrobiia bacterium | reverse complement strand
TCTGCACGGCAAGCGCGCAGGCGGGAGCGACGGCCGACGCGGCCGTAAAAAAAGGTTTTCTTCGCTGCGGCGTGAACACCGGCATTGCGGGCTTCGCGCAACCGGACAGTAAGGGAGAATGGCGCGGCATCGATGTAGATTTTTGCCGCGCCGTCGCCGCTGCGCTCTTCCGCGATGCCCAAAAGGTTCGCTACACTCCGTTAACCGCGCAGCAACGCTTCACTGCTTTACAGTCAGGAGAAGTCGACATTCTGTCGCGCAATACGACATGGACGATGGCGCGCGACACGAGTCTCGGGCTCAATTTCGTCGGCATCAACTTCTACGACGGCCAGGGCTTCATGGTCGCGAAAAAGCGGAACGTAAAGAAGGCTACACAACTCAACGGCGCCGCGGTGTGCGTTCAACCGGGCACCACCACCGAGCTCAATCTCGCCGACTATTTCCGCGCTAATAATATGAAATTCAAACCCGTGGTGATCGAAAAGTTAGAAGAGGTTCTCAACGCTTATTTCGCCGGGCGTTGCGACGTCTTCACGACCGACGTGTCCGGGCTGATCTCGGCACGCGCCTCGCGCGCCGGCAATCCGGCCGATCACGTAATTCTCCCGGAGGTTATTTCCAAGGAGCCGTTCGGACCGGCGGTGCGGCACGGTGACGATCACTGGTTCGACGTCGTTAAATGGTCGTTGTTCGCCACAATCGAGGCCGAAGAACTAGGGCTCACGTCGAAGAATATTGATCAGCAAGTAAAAACCGATAATCCCGTTATCCAACGCTTCGTCGGCGCCAAAGGCGAGTTCGGCAAAATGCTTGGGCTGGACAATCGCTGGGCTTACGACATCATCAAACAGGTGGGGAACTACGGCGAGAGCTTCGACCGCCACCTCACGCCATTGGGTCTCGATCGCGGCATCAACAAACTTTGGAACCGAGGCGGACTGATGTACGCCCCACCAATCCGCTGAAAGCACGCGCTGCCCAGGCCCTTGAATTTCGATGCGCTCTGAATCCGACCGAGCGGCCCGCACCGCCGGCGCCAGCAAGCTTCTGCGGGCTTTACAACACCCACAGGTTCGACCTGTCATTTATCAAGCGTTATTAGCCACAGGGGTCGGCCTTGCCGCTTGGTACTTCACTTCGAATGCCGCAGAGAATCTCTGGCAACGGCGGATCGCCAGCGGCTTTGGTTTCTTGGCGCATGAAGCCGGCTTCGAAGTCGGCGAGAGCGCATTTCTCTCCTACGATAGCACCGATACTTACCTGCGGGCGATCGCCGTCGGTTTTTTCAATACCTTTCGCGTCTCGGTGCTGGCCATAATTTTTTCGACCGTGCTGGGTGGGTTTATCGGTTTGACGCGCTTATCGCCCAACTGGCTGCTCGCCAAGCTCGCCGCAGCGTACATCGAGATGATCCGCAATATTCCATTGGTCGTCCAACTATTTTTTTGGTACGCGGTCATTACCGAGAGCCTTCCTGCGCCGGCCGATGCGCTGAGCCCCGCGCCCGGCATATTTCTCAGTAACCGCGGCTTCGCGTTTCCGATTATCGTCACGGGAGCGCCGCTCGCGCTGGAATATCCGGTCCTCAGCGGTTTTGGCTTTTCCGGCGGCGGTTTGCTCTCCCCCGAATTCGCCGCGCTCTTGCTAGGCCTCTCGCTTTACACTGCCGCGTTCACGGCGGAAATCGTCCGCGCCGGAATCGTCGCAGTGGAGCGTGGCCAGTACGAGGTGGCGTACTCGCTCGGGCTCAACCACCGCCAAGTCATGCGCTATATCGTTCTACCGCAGGCCCTGCGAGTGATTGTCCCCCCTGTCACCAGTCAGTATTTGAACTGCACTAAAAACAGTTCTCTCGCCGTCGCGATCGGTTATCCGGATCTGGTTTCCATCGCTAATACGACAATCAACCAGACCGGTCAGGCCATCGAAGGCATCGCCATCATCATGATCGTCTACCTGACAATCAGTCTTGTCATCGCTGGCTTCATGAACTGGTACAACCGGCGCTTTGCGCTCCGGGGAGCCCAACGATGAGCCACACCGTCGACGAAGCGACCACGCGCATCAAGTCGTTGCTGCAATGGTTACGTGCCCGCCTTTTTTTCAGTTGGTCCAGTTCTATTGCGACACTCATAATTCTCTATCTCGCCTGGAACATGGTTCCGCCGCTGATCGATTGGGCGCTCGTGCGGGCAGTCTGGTCGCCGCAAAACGCAAGGCTTTGCCGCGAGGCGATCGGCCACGGCGCCTGTTGGGCATTTGTCGCCGACAAATACCGGTTCATTTTGTTCGGTACTTTTCCCGCCGACCAGCACTGGCGGCCGGCCTTGACCGTCGTAATACTGCTGATGCTCTATCTGCTAAGCGCCTTACGTAACATGAAACGCTCGCGCCTCGCTTACTTTTGGTTAGCAGGTCTGGCAGCGATCGGCGTACTCATGTGGGGCGGAGTGTTTGGCTTGAGCTACGTTGAAAACGAACGCTGGGGTGGACTGACATTGACGCTCTTGCTCGCCACTTTTGGCCTGGCATTCGCGTTTCCACTCTCGATATTGCTCGCGCTCGGGCGACGCTCGGCAATGCCTGTCGTTCGTGGGCTCTCCATCGCCTACATCGAGTTGATCCGCGGCGTTCCGTTAATATCCGTTCTGTTTATGGCTTCGGTTATGCTGCCGCTTTTTCTGCCGCCCGGGGTATCCATCGACAAGCTCTTGCGCGCCCAGCTCGCGATGATTTTTTTTGCCGCCGCTTATCTCGCTGAGGTGGTGCGCGGCGGACTCCAGGCCATACCGCGCCAGCAAGAAGAAGCAGCCCAAGCCCTCGGACTGAGTTATTGGCAACGGACCTCCTACGTCATCCTGCCGCAAGCGCTGCGGATAGCAATTCCGCCTTTGGTCAATACCTTCATCGGCTTTTTCAAGGACACTTCCCTCGTTGTCATCATCGGCCTTTTCGACTTTCTGACGACGATCAAAGTTTCCCTCACGGAGCCAGCCTGGACCGGGTTCAGCGTTGAAGCCTATTTGTTCGCTGCACTCGGCTATTTTGTCTTTTGTTATCCGATGTCGCGCTACAGCCAGATGATCGAGCGGGAGACAGTCCACCGGCAGACGGATATCCATTTTCAGGGAGAATTGAGATGAGGGTCAGAAGATGTTGCGTGTGCGTCAAGTATTTATGTGTACGTCGCTCCTCGCCTCTATCACAAACTCGCGCGAAATTATTAAACGCATTCGGGTCACGCTATCTGGGTTTGCGCAACTCTTCGAGCAGGCTCTGGATGGGTTTGAAATCCATCCACTCAGGTCGGTTGATCCAGAGGTACTCCCTATCCTTTCTCCTCTTTGCAAGGGGCGGCAGAATTTCCTGGGGCAAATCCTCCCTGAGTGAGCCGACCCTCAGCTCGTCTGTATTCGCTTGACGAAAGGCAATTTGTCCCTCCAAAGAGAGAAACCAGTTAAGGAAAACTTTT
>DASPXM010000431.1:0-3853 GCA_035637295.1 Verrucomicrobiia bacterium | reverse complement strand
GCGTCTTTGATCAATTTGATTGAAGGCGCTCCTACCCCCACAGAAAAAGGTTATGTCTTGCCCCAAAGCGATAAACCCATGAGCATTGAAAACCACAAAAATTTCAAAGAACCACGAGCGGTGTGCCATTTGGCAAGATCTACGGGGCGGAAAATAACTTCGCTGAGTTTGCCAGCAGTATCAGGGCTCGCCGCACTCCATACGCTCCGCGCCAAGGTTGGGTCTTCGGCAGTGAACTACGTGTTTGCCGCGCATAAGTTTTGTGTCAAGCGAATTTTCCTGATCCTGTTTGCGTAACATCAGTGAAGTACTGACGCTGGAGGAGTTTGCCAACAGTATCGCAGGGGTTAACACATGGAAGGTTCCGTGAAAGTCCTTGCCATTCTGAATCTGCTGGGCGCAGTTCAGGGGATTCTGCTCGCGATTGCTCTGCTCTCGATCAAACGCGGCAATCGCGCGGCGAACCGATTGCTGGCGGCTTTAGTTGCGACGACGGCGTTTCAGATATTGGGCGCCATCCTGTTTACGACGAAATACATTTATGATTTCCCGCACTTAAGCCGGCTACATCACCCGTTCCTATTTCTCGCCCCGCCGCTGCTCTATCTCTATATCCGCGAGCTGACCGCGCGACGCGAGTCGCTTGACCGAAAAGACCTCCTACACTTTCTGCCGTTTCTCTTTTGCGCGCTCTACCTCACACCCTATTTTCTGCGCGGCGCGGAATACAAAATCGCCAATCTCGCCTCGGCCGATTATGCGCAGTGGTATTTCATCCGTTCCTGGCTGGCGATTGCGCAGGGAGCGATCTATCTCTATTTCGTTCTGCGCCGCCTCGCGGATTTCTCGCGCAAGCTCGGAGAGAGCAGTTCGCCCAGCGATAAAGCGGTTCTCTTGCAGGCGCGGGTGTTGGTCGGGCTGCTCCTGCTGGTCTTTTTCGGAGGACTGATCCGGTTGTTGCTTCGGAATCGGGGAATGGAGACGAACCTGCTGTTGCCGTTGTGCGGCTCGATCATGGTCTACGCGGTCGCGTGGCTGGGGCTGACCCGTCCGGAAGCGCTGGCCGGGGCTTCCGAACAGACGCCTAAAAAATACGAACGCTCGACCCTGACGCCGGAGCGCGCCGAGGAATACCTGAAGCGCTTGCTCAAGGTGATGGAGACTGAAAAGCCCTGGGCGGATGGCGACCTCACACTGCAAAAGCTGGCCGAACGAATCGCGATTCCAGCGCCTCATCTTTCCCGACTCATTAACGAGCGGGTCGGACAAAACTTTTCGGACTTCGTAAACGGATATCGAGTCGAAGAGGCCAAACGAAAGCTCCACGATCCGGCCTACAAGCACTATTCCATCCTGGCCATCGCCGAGGAGGTCGGCTTCAACTCTAAATCCTCCTTCAACGCCGCTTTCAAGAAGCACACGCAAATGGCGCCCTCCGAATTTCGGGACGCGTCGGGCATTAACAATTGACTTCACGTCCGGAATCATAATCCTGGACGTGCAGTTTTCCGTTCCGGGACGACCGATGAGCGGGTCATCGTCATACTTCTCGACACCCCTGCGACCAAACGGAGGCCGATGCATGTCGAAAAAACAGTTTCTGCTTACGCTGCTTGCGCTCATTACCCTCATCGTTAACCTGGAAGTCCGCGCGAATTCTCTAATTGTTGCGCAACCCGAAAAGCGCCTACCGCTCAAGCCGTGCAAATTGCCGGCCGTCAAGGAGGCCATCCTTTGCGGAAATTACGAGGTATGGGAAAACCGCGAAAGCCTCAAGGGCCGGAAGATTTCCCTATATGTTGTCGTGGCGCCTGCGCTTAATCCAAATCCGGCTCCTGATCCGCTCTTCGCGATTTCAGGCGGCCCCGGTCAGGCCGCTACAGAGGTGTTTCTCAACGGTTTTGCGGAAATCCGCAAGAACCGCGACATTGTGCTCGTTGATCAGCGGGGCGCGGGCAGATCGAATTCGCTGGCTTGCGACGCGGCGAATTTGCAGGAGCTTGTGCAGATTATCGTCGGCGAAGATGCGCCGAGGGAGAGCATCCGCAGATGCCGCGCGCAGCTCGAACAGAAGGCGGATTTGCGGATGTACACCACGCCAGCAGCTGTGGAAGATCTGGATGAAGTGCGGAAATGGCTGGGATACAAAACGATCAATCTTTACGGCGGGTCGTATGGCAGCCGGGTGGCGCTCGTCTATTTGCGCCGCTTCCCCCAGAATGTTCGCACCGTTACGTTGCGAGCCGTCTATCCGACTACGATCCCGGTTCCACTATACGCGCCCCGGTACAACCAGCGCTCGCTCGACCGCTTGCTGGACGATTGCGCGAGGGACGAAAAATGCAGGCAGTCTTTTCCAGATTTGAAACAGGACTTCCAGACCGCGCTCGACCTGCTCACCTCGTCGCCGGCAAACATCACGGTCACCGATCCGCGCGCCAACAAGCCCGTTGAATTGGCGATTACTCGAGGCGTCTTTGCCGGCGTGATACGCCAGTTATTGCTCGATTCAAACTCGCAGCGATTCATTCCCGTCATCGTTCGCGGCGCGGCAAAGGGTGATTACGCGCCGCTCAAGACACTCGTTGGGCAGGCGCTCAGGACAATCGGCGGAATCAATTTCGGGATGAATACGTCGGTCATCTGCTCCGAAGAGATTCCCCGCATCAGACCCGCCGACATCAAAAGGGAATCGACCGGCGCCTTCCTGACTGGCAGTGTCGTGCAAACCCGCATTGACCTTTGCCGGGAGTGGCCGCGCGGCCGGGCGCCTGCGAACTATTTCGAGCCTGTCAAATCGGACAGCCCCGTATTACTCATCTCCGGCGAGCTTGATCCTGCAACGCCCTTTGAATGGGGCGATGAGGCGGCAAGACATCTGCCGAACAGCTTGCACATCATTCAACCTGGCGTTGCGCACGGGCCGTTCACTCCGTGCGCGCAGAATGTGATGAACCGCTTTGTCGAGGCAGGGACGACGACCGGTTTGGACGCGACCTGCGTGAAGGATCTTAAGCGACCGGCGTTTTTGACGCCGCCTCCATCACAGCAACAACAGAATGAATCATCCCTCCAGTCCGCGATCCGGCAGTTCGGAGCGAAGCAATACCCGGAAGCCAAAGCGGCGCTGGAACAATTGGTCGTTCGCGAGCCGAAAAATGCGACCGCTGGGACTCTGGCCCAGCAAAAGACCGAAACTGCATTCACGCCGGCTCAGCTCGAGGAATTGCTCGATCGTTTAAGCGCGCATACCGAGAGTTACAAGGAGACTTTCAAGGATTTGACGGCGCAGGAACGCCGCACATTCGAGCTACTCGCGCCCGACGGAACGGTCCTGAAACAGAATCGCCTGGTTGCCGACCTGATCGTTTACCCATCGCAGCGCAACGCTAACCGAGCGACGGAGTTTCGAAACATTCGCGAAGTGGACGGCCAGAGAGTCGAGAAACGGGATGTGCGACTGGAGAAGCTTTTTGAACGATTGAAGAAGGACGATTCCGCCGACAAGGAACTCGGGCGCATCATCAAGGAGAGCACGCGATACGATTTCGGCTATCGACTGTCGGGCTATTTGTTCCACAAGGCGATCGCCACCTGGAAAATATTACGCCCGCTCTTCGAGTATGAGGCGCCGGGGCGCGAGCGGGTGGGGGAGCGCGAGTTGCTGGCGATCAGGTTCGAGCAGAAGCAGTTCAGGAAGGATATGTTCGGACTGGATCAAGTCTTCGATCCGGCGCTATTCACCGGCCCGATGATGCGCGGCACGTATTGGGTCGATCCTGACACCGCGCAAATCTGGCGCGAGCATCACGAAATCTTCTTTCGCAATAACCAGAGTGCGGAGACCTACAAA
>DASPXM010000430.1:0-5839 GCA_035637295.1 Verrucomicrobiia bacterium | reverse complement strand
CAGGATTATCAATCCGGGTCGACGCGTTCGAATCACGCCACCGGTAAAATCAAGTTTTCGCAATCGGCTAGGCGGCAGCGATCAGCGATAACCCATCGCCGCTAAGAACTGTTTCAGAGAAGAAAATCGCAGGTAAGGATTTGTTTTTTTCTGCTCGCCTATCGTGGCTTGCTTTAGCGCCGCGTAATTATGGCCGGGGAAAAGAATCGTCTCGTCGGGCAGCGCCATCAGTTTTTGCGTTAAGCTGTAATACATCTGCTCCGCGTTGCCGCCGGGAAAATCGACGCGTCCGCAAGCATCAACAAACATCGTGTCGCCCGAAACCACCCGCCCCTCAACCAAGAAACACTGCGAGCCGGGCGTGTGGCCGGGGGTGTGCATGAGCTCGATCTCGATGCCGCCGACGTTGATCTTATCGCCGTGATCGGTCTTGATCAGGTCCGACGCGGATAACCCTTTCAGAAATTCTGCTTCCGCTTTGTGCACCACAACTTTGGCTTTACACTTCTCAAGCAAGTCCGTCACACCATCGATCTCCATGCCCGCAAATCCGCCGCCCACATGATCGGGATGCGTGTGCGTCACGAACGCGTGCGTGATTTCCATCTCGTCTTGCTTCACGATCTTGAGAATCGTATCGATCTCCCATGCAGCGTCCACTACCGCTACTTTGCGCGTCTCCGTCGAACCGATCAGATAGACGTAGTTCTGCATCGGCCCGATCTCGATCTGTTTGAAGTAAAGTGAAATACTCATTGAAAACACGAACTACCGTGCGGCAAACTACGGGCTGTCAAAAGTATTAGTAGAGTTGTCACCCCCGAATGGTTTAATCGGGGGTCCCGTCGGAGTTTCGCCTGTGGTGAGCCCCTGTCGAACCACCGCTAAAAGCATGCGGGAATGACGGATGTTGCTAAGACTTCGCTTTTGCCGACAGCGATTGATAACTCACTCCCTCGCCGTTGTCGTTGCTCACTGGCAATCCCGAGCTCGCCCAGCCTGGCGCAATGACCGTGCCCATCTGATCGCGCATGCCGCCGAATCCTCCGAGCATGTTGGAAACGTCCTGATAACCTGCCTGCTGCAACATTCCAGCGGCAGCGTTGGAGCGCGGACCCGCCTGACAACCGACGATGATGTTCTTCTCGTGCGGGAAATTGGCCTCGACGACGCGGACAAAATTTTCATTCATCATCATGCCGCGCGCCGGATCGGGAAAAGCCACCGGGATATTCACCGCGCCTTGTGGATGTCCATTCGTAAACTCTCGCTCAGTGCGCACGTCGATGTAAACAACCGAAGGATCTTTGGTCAGGATATCGTGAGCCTGTTGAGGTGTGATTTCTTTAACGGCCATATGAACCTCCAATCTGTCATGGGACGGCAATGAATTGGAGTACTGGAATGTTGGAGTATTGGGTGATTCGGAGCAGCACTCCACTACTCCAACATTCCATTCACCCAATCTTCGTTCTACATCCCCATAATATTGTACCCGGCGTCCACGTGAACGACTTCGCCGGTAACTGCGCTCCCCCAGTCGCTGCAGAGAAAAAGTGCGGTCTTTCCCACTTCTTCGGCGTCTATGTTGCGTTTGAGCGGCGCGCGCTCGGCGACGTGATGTAGCATAGTTTTAAAGTCGGAAATACCCGATGCGGCCAATGTCCTAATTGGTCCCGCGGAGATCGCGTTTACACGAATGCCCTTCGGGCCAAGATCGTGCGCCATGTAACGCACGCTCGCTTCCAACGCCGCCTTGGCAACGCCCATGACGTTGTAGTTGGGAATGACTTTTTCCGATCCCATGTACGTCAACGTCAATATCGAACCGTTTCGCCCTTCCATGAGCGGCGCCGCGTGGCGCGCCAGCGCGACGAATGAATAGGCGCTCACGTCCATAGCGAGATGAAAGCCTGCGCGGCTCGTTTGCACGTAGGGATTGGATAGATCCTCTTTGTTGGCGAAGGCGATCGCGTGAATCAAGATATCTAGTCCCTCCCACTCTCGCTTCAATGCCGAAAAAACGCTTTCGACTTCTTCGTCTTTGGCGACGTCGCAAGGAAGAATGATTTTCGAGCCGATGCCCTCCGCTAGCGGCCGCACGCGTTTTTCCAATATCTCGCCGGCGAAAGTGAATGCCAACTCCGCGCCTTCGGCGTGAAACGCTTCCGCAATCGCCCAGGCGATGCTGCGATCATTCGCCACACCGAAGATCGCCGCCTTTTTCCCCGCCAGAAGACCCATGAATCCTCCCACCATTTTCGATTTTAGATTGCCGATTTTCGATTAAAATCAAATTAAACCATAATACTTTCTTGCACGCACTCTCTTGCTTTCTGTTCCGACAATCGAAAATCCAAAATCTAAAATTATTTGCTCTTTCCCTTTTCCTGTAGTCCCCGTTGCCAAAGATACTCCGGCTCACCGGTCTGCTTGGCAACCCAGCGCGAGAGAACGAAGAACAGATCGCTCAGGCGATTGACGTACTTGAGGACGGCGGCGTTGATCTCTTCAGTTCGCGAAAATTCCAATATCTCGCGCTCGGCTCGGCGGCACACGGTGCGGCACTGATGCAGATAGGCGCCGATTCTCCCGCCTCCCGGCAGAATAAACGACTTGAGCGGCTCGAGATCGGCCTGACACTTGTCGATGAGTTTTTCGATTCGTTCGATTTCGTCTTTGCCGACGCGGTACATCCCCTCAATAAAAAACTCCGGCGGTGTCGCCAACTCGCTGCCCAGATCGAAAAGCTCATCCTGAATTTGACACAGCACGCCATTTAGAAACTGATGTGCGTCCCCGGCGTCGAGACTCTCTTCATTGAACACGCGCGCGAGTCCAACGATGGAGTTCAGTTCATCGATGGTGCCATAGGCCTCGATGCGCGCCGAGTCTTTTGGCACACGTTTGCCGCCGACCAGGCTGGTTTCGCCCTTGTCGCCGGCGCGTGTATAGACTTTAGTGATTCGAACCATGCGCTGATCAAGTCGCTCCGATGGGAATCGAAAAATGTAGAGTGCGAATGGCACTCATAGATCTTATAGCTTTTTCTGCCAGATAAGGTAAGCAGGGATACCGAGACAGACGATGAATAAACCCATCAAACTTTCATACGGTCTCTCAGTCACCGAGCCCCAAACAATCCACGCATGCGCGGCGATAAACAGGATCGGCACGATCGGGTAGCCCCAGAGCTTGTACGGCCGGTTTAAATCGGGACGCTTGTAGCGAAGTACGATGACCGAGCCGACGGTTAGCGCGGAGAAAAGCGTGATGATGACGCTGACGTATGTGAAGAGCCTGCCGAATTCGCCGGTTAGGATCAGGATTGAGGCCCATGCCGCCTGCAAAATGATCGCGCTCGTCGGCGTCCCAAAAGTCGGATGAACGCGGGAAAGCCCCTTGAAGAAGACGCCGTCCCTGGCCATGGCGTAGTAGATCCGCGGCCCTAGCATCGTCACGACATTTAACGCGCCCAAAATCGAAACCGTGATGAGAGCCGTAATCCATGCGGACGTCGGATAACCGAACAAAGCGGTGGTCGCCACTTCGGAAACTCGGTGCGCGCCTTTCATTTCGGTCACCGGCACTCCGTAGATGTAAACCATGTTGATCGCCAGGTAGAGCGCGATCACAATGAGGTTTGCCATCAACAAGGCTTTCGGTAGGTTTTGCTCAGGCTCCTTAACTTCACCGGCGATGTAAATGACGGCGTTCCAACCCGAGTAGGCGAAAATTGCCGGGATAAAAGCCGAGGCGAAGACACTCGACTGGGCGATTTTGTCCCAGTCGAACAGAGGACTAAAGTGCGCGGTATCGCCCTTGCCGATAAATACGCCAAGCAGAATAATTCCCACAAGCGACCCGATCTTGATCACCGTCAAGATGTTTTGCGTCATGGTTCCTTGGCGTACGCCGATGCAATGCAGCGCGGAAATCAACAGCACGACAAGGATGGAGAAGAGAGTGCCGATGGTGACGTTTATCGAGACAAAGGGTATCGCCGCTGAAAAAAGGACGTCTTTGCTTCCGAGCACCGGAAAAAAGAACGACATGTACTCGTTGAAGATCACAGCGAGAAAGGCGATCGCTCCCGAGAAGGTCACCAGAAACGACGACCAGCCGGACAGGAAACCCATTAACTTGCCGTAGGCTTCCCGAATATAATTGTAGTCCCCACCAGCGTACGGCAGGCTCGCTGAAAGTTCGGCACAACTCAAAGCGCCTGCCAGAGCGAGGAGTCCGCCGAAGATCCAAACCAAAAGCACGCCGCCGGGTGATGGAAGTTGTTCTGCGATGACGCCCGTAGAGATAAAGATTCCGGTGCCGATCATGTCGCCGGAGATCAACATCACGGCGTCGAATAAACCAATTTGTCGTTTGAGTTCAGTCTGCGCCATAGCGGTTACCATTACAGGGAAATAACCGGGCAGGCAACTAATTTTCCGGCAGGAATTGGAATCGCGAAAAGTTGTGATAGCGTGGCGCCTGTGATTACGATTGAGAGTAACCCACCGAAGGAGGGTCCGATGTCGCGCACAATTATATCCGTTATCCTTATCCTTCTGCCGTTCGCGGCCACCGCCCAGGATGCAGTCGAGCGCGATCAACACCAAATGCGCGGGCTCCACAACGATCCGAAGGCGTACATCGGATCATTGGAAGATCCTGAGCGCGACGCCTATCAGAAACCGCAAGAAGTTTTGGCGGCGCTGGATTTGAAGCCGGGGGAAATCATCGCCGACATCGGCGCCGGCTCCGGCTATTTTACCTTTCGTTTGGCGCGCCACGTGAGTGAGAGAGGAACGATTTACGCGGTCGACGTAACTCCGGACATGATTCTGCACATCAACCGCGTCATCCGCGACCTTAAAGTGACCAACGTGGCTTCCATCCTGGCCGACCCCGACGACCCATTGCTCCCGGTCGCCTCAGTGAATCGCTTCTTCTTCAGCGACTCATGGCACCACATCGAGAACCAGACGAAATATCTTTCGCTAATGAAAAAGATGCTTAAGCCCAATGGCGAAGTCGTCATGATCGATTTTGACAAAAAAGAAACACCAGTGGGTCCGCCGCTCAAAATGAGAATCGCCCGCGAAGATTTGATCAAGCAGATGACCAGCAACGGTTTTCGGCTAGCCAAGGAGCATACATTCTTACCGTATCAGTATTTTTTGATCTTCGTTGTGAAGTAGAGAGTGTAAAACATTGTCGGATGGGTTGAGGCGCAATGCGCCGACACCCATCGAATTTGACCGACCGTAGCTAACAATAGATACCGCTTTGCTCTACCTTTCCTACGAAACTGAGAAGCCGGCCGTCATATAAAACGAGCCGAAAATCCTGGAGGTCAATGCATGAAAATTCTCGTCGTCGGCGCCAGCGGCTACATCGGCCGCCATGTTGTCAAAAACCTGGCCGATCAGGGCGCTGAAGTTATCGCTTTCGATATCGCACCCCCGTCGCCGAATTGGATTGTCCCCGGCGTGGAGTTCATTCAAGGCAACATGGCGAACTTGGAAGAAGTGATGTCGGCTGTCGTCGATCACGGCGTGCAACGAATGATTGCGCTGGGCTATTTCATGACGCCGCTCCTCGCTCCCGAATGCCGCGACCTCCTCAACGCCGCCCGCGTGAACATTATCGGCGTGACCAATCTATTTGAAGCCGCTCGCCTCGCGCGCGTCCAACGCGTCATCTTCGCCAGCACGGTTGGAACCTTCGGTTACCAAGACGGCTACGGACCGGAACCAATCACTGAGAACACCGAGCCACGAGCGCCGAAGAGCCTCTATGGTCTGATGAAGCTCCTCAACAACGCCATGGCCGAGCGCTA
>DASPXM010000429.1:0-10090 GCA_035637295.1 Verrucomicrobiia bacterium | reverse complement strand
TTGATTTCCGCGATTTCTCAGAGCCTGCGCAAACAAGCCCTGAAGATTATCCCCGATCCCTTCGTCGCGGTGGCTGTGGTTACCACGGTGTCATTCATACTCTTACTCGGTTTTGTGTTGATAACTAAGAGAGCGCATCAGCTACGCATGCCGCGCGAAGGGTTTATTTTCTATTTTTGCGCTGCGCTGATCGCCACATCGGCGCAAGTCGCAAATTTTATTGCGCTTGGCTGGGGCCAACTTTCGGTCATCATACCGCTGCTCAATACCACTCCCCTTTTCACCGTTTTCCTTAGCGCCGTGTTTTTACGCAATGTCGAAACTGTCAACCTGCGCATCGTTCTCGGCGCTGTCTTGATGGTCGCCGGTGTCGTGCTGATTACCAGCCGATAACGGCCTCGGTGGCGCCACCATTAAGGTCGGGGTCCCAAATATTGGCAGTGTTTCGCGACTTTCGTGTCGCTTGACATGAGCATGCCGGTCTCGGATATTACGCCAACATGGTGAACCCTTACGGAACGGCGGCGGTTTTTTGCTCCGAACTCCACAGGTAATGTCCGAGACACGTCCTATATCCCCTCCTCTCGGCGGGCTCGATGAAGGAGCTGCGCTGCGAAGTATTTTGGAAGGAACGGCGAAGGAGACCGGCGAAGGTTTTTTTGTCGCGCTTGTTGAAAACCTAGCCAAAGCGCTAAATACCCACGGAGCTTGGGTCACCGAATACATGAAAGAGTGCCGCCGGCTTCGGGCTCTTGCCTTTTGGATGGACGGGCAATGGATCCAAAATTATGAGGTGGATATCGCCGGAACGCCGTGCGAACAAGTCATTGACACGGCTAGTCTAGTCCATTTTCCCGACAACTTGCTTGAACTTTACCCCGATGATCCGGACGTCAAAGAGACCGGTGCGGTCAGTTATATGGGCATTCCTCTAAAGGACCTTGACGGCAGGATTTTGGGGCATCTAGCGGTAATCGATCGACGTCCGATTCCAGAAGAGCCGCGCGTCCTGGCCCTTTTTAACATTTTTGCCGCTCGCGCCACCGCAGAAATGCAAAGACTGCGGGCTGAGAAACAAGTTCTGGAGCGAGAAGAGAAACTGCGTCGGCTGTTCGACAGCGCTATGGATGCGGTCATCGAGTTCGATCAGAACCTGAAGGTGACCCGGATGAATCCGGCGGCGGAACAAGCCTTTGTTTGCGCAGCCGATCAGGTCATAGGGCATGATTTCAGCAGGCTGATCTCGCAAGAGAGCCGAGACAAGCTCAGCCGTCTCATTCATGACCTTGGCCTGCTCACGCAGGGACGCCGATCATTATGGGTTCCCGGCGGGCTGCAGGCGCTGCCGGTCGGCGGGAAGGCGTTTCCGGCCGAAGCGACGTTGTCGCGCTTCGAGATTGAGCGGCAGAATTTTTACTCTCTAATTCTAAGGAACATCACCGAAAGACTCGAAGCCGACCGAAAGATTCATTCGCTGGCAGCGGAAGCCGCGTATCTGCGCGAAGAGATCAAGAGCCTCTGCGGGTTTGATGAAATTCTCGGCCAGAGCCAAGCGATGAAGCGCGTCTTGGAAGACGTCGAGCAAGTCGCCGTGACGGACACGACGGTTTTGATTCTCGGTGAGACCGGGACGGGCAAAGAGCTGATTGCCCGGGCCATCCATGGCGCCAGCCGGCGGCGTGACAAGCCGCTCATTACGATCAATTGTGCAGCAATCCCAGCGGCGCTCATGGAAAGCGAATTTTTCGGCCACGAAAAAGGCGCCTTCACCGGAGCGACTCAGAAGCGGGAAGGGCGCTTCGCGCTGGCGGATCACGGCACGATTTTTCTCGACGAGATCGGCGAGTTACCGCTCGACTTGCAAGCGAAAATTTTGCGCGTCTTGCAGGAAGGCGAATTTGCTGCCGTCGGTAGCTCCCACACAAGAAAGGTAGACGTTCGCATAATCGCGGCGACTAACCGTGATCTCAACCAAGCCGTAAAAGGCGGCGCTTTCAGGGAAGACCTCTACTATCGATTGAATGTCTTCCCCATCGAAGTGCCGCCTTTGAGAGAGCGCGATGAGGACATTCTCCTGCTCGCTGCCGCCTTCGCGGCCAAATCCGCCCAACGCCTGGGGCGCGGGATCGAGCCGTTATCTGATGAACATAAGAAGCGACTCAGGGGTTACCTTTGGCCCGGCAACGTGCGCGAGCTGCAAAACGTCATAGAGCGCGCGGTGATTACCTCTCGAGACGGCCATCTTAACCTCGACCGCGCTCTGCCGGATGTTCCCAGCGATAGAATTCGTGAGGTCGAAGCGCAACAAACGATGACCGAGCACGTGTCCGAGCGGATTCTGCAACTTCGCGAGCTTCAGCAACTGGAGCGTAAGAACATCCTGCGGGCCTTGGAATTCACCGCTTGGCGGGTCGCTGGTAAGGACGGCGCCGCTGCGCTCCTCGGCATGAACCCTTCGACTCTGAATTCCCGCATAAGAGCGCTGCGTATCCCACGGCCGAAATAATTCCACCCGACTTTGTTCCGCTCTGGATGTGAGATTTCACATCCAGCGCCGTGAGATCTCGCAACTAGCGAAATCTCACAACCGCTCCGACAAGCGCCGCCTTTGTTAACTCACTGGTTTTCTACAATAAACCCAATTTCCACGAGTTGGCACGCCGGCTGCTCTATGGGATTACCGCCACATTCACGGCACAAAAGGAGGAAAGGAAAATGCAACACAACTACTCATATAAAGCGGCGCTGGCAGCCTCTGAGCGAATTGGCTGGAAAATAGACGATCTCATTGGCGGTGATAAGAAGCTCGAGTTCTCCAAACCGTTCATGCCCGAGTCCCTTGCCCAGGTAAAGCACCTTTCTTTTCTTGCCGCTGAGGAACAGCGGACTCTGAACCAGATCCGGGGGCACGAGTATCTTGCCATGTTCGGTCTGGTCGAAGAGTTCATTCTCCCCTACGTGGTGGATCATGCCCGGCCGCAACTCTCCGGCGACGACTATCGGGTGCGGGCGCTGATCCAGTTCGCCGGCGAAGAAGCTAAGCACATCCACCTTTTCAAGCGCTTCCGCCAAGAGTTCGAGGAGGGTTTCGGGAGCAAGTGTGATTTCATAGGGCCCGCTGAAGATGTGAAACGATTCGTCCTGTCGCACAGTCCTTTAGGAGTTGGGATTGCGATCCTGCACATCGAGTGGATGACTTTGAGGCACTACATCGAAGGCGTCAAGGACAACCAGGATCTGGACTCGCAGTTCAAGAGCCTGCTGAAGCACCACTGGCTGGAGGAGTCCCAACACACCAAGCTCGATACGTTGATCGTGGAGGCGCTGGCGGAGGCTGCTACCGAGAAGGAAATCGACCAGGCCTTTCGGGAATACGTCGACATCGGCGGGTTTCTCGACAACGGGATCAAACAGCAAACGGAGTTCGACGTCGAAAGCTTTGTGCAAGCCACAGGAAGAAATCTATCCAAAAGCGAGCGTGAAGCGATGACGGCCACGGTGCTCAAAGGGATGCGCTGGACTTATCTGGGCACCGGCATGACTCACACGAACTTTCTTGCCACGGTCGAGCAGATCTCGCCCGAGGGAAAAAAACAGATCGAGGCAACGGCACCAATGTTTTGTTGAGCAAGAATGCAAAATGAAAAATTTAGGAGGAAGCTGTGTCAGTCCCAGAAACAACAAAAAAAATGGCTTCGACGAAAGAGGTTTTAGACAACCACTTAAAGTGTTTTGGCGAGGGCGACCTCAAGGGCATTCTATCTGACTATGCGCCGGGTGCCGTCATGTTCACGTCGGACGGACCGCTCAGGGGAGCCGACGCGATGAGACCGTTGTTCCAGGCGATGATTGCGGAGTTTGGAAAACCTGGCGCAGCGTTCAGGATGAAGCAGCAGTCCATCGAGGGCGACTATGCTTACATTCTGTGGAACGCAGAGACTGCCGACAACGTGTACGAGGTAGGTACGGACACGTTCGTCGTGCGGGACGGCAAGATCGTGGCCCAGTCATTCACCGGCAAGATCACACCCAAAGGCTGAAAACACGCCTTCATTCCGGTGACAAAATTTTACCGAGGAGGCGAATATCATGACAACGCTGACGTCGAAGGCGAGAGAAGAGCTCAAGGGTCTTATCAAGGGAAGCATCCTAGTTCCCGATGATCCCTGTTACGAGGAAGCCCGCCAGATTTGGAACGCCATGGTGGATCGGCGGCCCGCGGTTATCGTGCAGTGCGTGCAAGCTGACGATATTCCGCCGGTAATCAGGTTTGCGCGGAAAAACGGGCTTGAACTTTCCATTCGTGGCGCCGGACATAACATCGCTGGAAATTCCTTGTGCGACAACGGAGTCACGATCGATTTTTCAAGAATGAAGAACGTGCGCGTGGACGCCGTGAAAAGGCGCGCTTATGTCGAGCCCGGGGCGACCCTCGCGAATTTGGATGAAGCGACCCAGGCGCATGGTCTGGCCACCCCGGTGGGAATTAATTCCACGACGGGCATTGCGGGTTTAACACTGGGCGGCGGCTTCGGCTGGCTAACTCGCAAATACGGCATGACCATCGACAATCTTATCTCCGTTGACGTAATCACCGCCGAGGGTAAGAAAATACGAGCAAGTGAAAACGACAATCCGGATCTTTTCTGGGCGATTCGCGGCGGCGGGGGAAATTTTGGCGTCGTCACCCAATTCGAATTCCAGCTTTTCCCCGTGGGTCCTGAACTAGTCGCCGGATTGATCGTTTTTCCGTTCAACCAGGCAAAACAGATACTTACCAAGTATCGTCAATTTGTAAATTCAGCGCCCGAGGAGCTCAATATCTGGGTTGTGCTGCGCAAGGCGCCGCCATTGCCTTTTCTTCCAGAAAACGTACACGGCAAGGAAGTCGTCGTGCTGCCTATCTTTTACTCCGGCGCCGTCGCGGAAGCAGAGAAACTCATCGCTCCCGTGCGCGCTTTCGGCAATGCTCACGGCGAGCATATCGGCGCCCAGCCCTATATTGCATGGCAAAAGGCATTTGACCCGTTGCTGACGCCGGGCGCAAGAAACTACTGGAAGTCCCACAACTTCACGGAGCTTGCCGACGGAGCGCTGAATACCATTATCGACTTCGCCGGGAAGCTCCCCTCCCCGCAGTGCGAGATTTTCATAGGACTGATTGCCGGAGCGCCGAACCGGATCGCCCCCGAGGCGATGGCCTATGGCCATAGGGACGCGAAGTTCGTGTTGAACGTGCACGGGCGCTGGGATGACGCGAAGGATGACCAGAAGTGTATTGGGTGGGCGCGCGAGTTTTTTAACGCCAGTGCCCCTTATGCATCGGCCGGGGCTTATGTAAATTTTATGACCGCGGAGGAGGGCGAGCGCGTCGCCACGGCTTACGGATCCAATTATGATCGCCTGGTGGAGATCAAACGACGCTACGATCCTGAAAATGTTTTTCATTTGAATCAGAACATCAAACCTTGAAGAGGATGTCGTTGTGGACGGCTTTTACTATTCGCACTCATGCTCTTCTATGTGGCTATTTCTTATAGTCACAACGCATGAGCCCTGATGGTGAGCCGACGGAGATCCATGACTATTTAAAGCTGCTTGCAGCCACCGGTAACGTGAAGCTTTACGGGCGCCAGCCAGCCGCCTCAACATTTGGCGCGAAGCCGTCGGATCTCATGCTGGTGGCAGAGGGAATCATCGACCCCGATTGCTTCTTTAACGAAAGAGCGCTCAAAGCAGACCATTGTTAACAGTCTCAGTACCCTGGTGGACGGGATGCCGATTGAAATCGGCAGCGCCGGTGCGGAAACTGTGATCAAACGCTATAAAAGAAAAAACCGATGGCAGCCAGTTGTCCGATAGGCTTTAATGTAGCGCGATTACGCAAACAGGTAAGCCAAACCTACGATCGCGTAGCGCGCGAACCAAACGGAAACTTTCATTTTCATCGAGGCCCGGAATATGCCTGCCGCATGCTCCGGTACGACCCAGGGGAACTGGCGACGATTCCTACGGAATCAACCGCCTCTTTCGCCGGTGTGGGAAATCCCCACCGTATCGGGCCCATCGTACCGGGGGAGACAGTGCTGGATATCGGTTGTGGCGCCGGCATGGATCTGATGCTGGCCGCGCGCCGCAGCGGTCCATCGGGAAAAGCGATCGGAGTGGATATGACCCCCGCCATGCTCGAGTTGGCCAAGCGCGGCGCATTGAAAGCCGGTTTGTGGCAAAACACTGAGGTTCGCCGGGGCATAGCCGAAGACTTGCCGGTGGAGAGTGGGAGTGTGGATGTTGTCATCTCGAACGGCGTCCTCAATCTCTCACCGGACAAAGATCGCGCATTTCGCGAGGTCTATAGAGTGCTGCGTCCGGGAGGACGATCATATCTCGCCGATGTCGTCGTGCAGAGGGAGCTTTCACTGGAGACACGAAGTGATCTCGATCTCTGGGCGGCCTGAGTTGGCGGCGCTCTGCCGGAAGCAGAGCTTTTCGAACTAACGGCTTCTATCGGTTTTGTAGACGGCAAGATCGTCGAGCGCTTCGATTGTTACGAAGGGACTTCTGCCAAAGCCAAATTGTCCAAAGACCTTTTCGTTCAGGGCGTCAATTTCTTTTGCTGCAAACCCCCGGATGCGAAAGAGACCAACGATCGGCGGTCGTCGGCCTGGTCAATGTGACTGCATGCGAGGATCATCTGCGAAAGGAACCGTCACGGCGGCTCTCACAGTTCTCGCTCTCATCGCCTTTGCCGCCAATTCCGTGCTCTGTCGTTTGGCATTGGCCGAGCCGATCATCGACCCGGCGAGCTACACGGCGGTAAGGCTGATCACTGGCGCAGTCACTCTGTGGATAATTGCCGCTTTCCGTTCGGACGGATCTTTCGGAAAATTCGGCGGCAGCTGGATTTCTGCGGCGATGCTTTTTCTATATGCCACAACCTTTTCTTTCGCTTACATAAGCTTGAGCGCCGGAACCGGGGCGTTGATTCTCTTCGCCGCGGTGCAAATCACGATGATCGCGGTTGGCCTCTATACGGGCGAAAGACCGGAGATACTGGAGTGGTTAGGATTATTCATCGCCATTTGTGGTTTAATTTATTTAGTGTCTCCCGGGATCACCGCCCCGTCCATTCTCGGATCGGTTCTCATGGCCACCGCCGGAATCGCCTGGGGCATATACTCTATCAGAGGCCGGGGCGCCTTCGATCCTGTCAGCGCTACAACTGCTAATTTCTTGCGAACCGTGCCGTTGGCCGTCGGCATCGGTTTGGCGTGGCTCCCAACATTGACCATAACTCCTATGGGGTTTCTCTGGGCAGCCTTGTCTGGATCGATCACATCGGGAGTCGGCTATGTCCTCTGGTACGCGGTGCTGCCTCACCTGACAGCGACACGGGCCGCGACGGTCCAGCTAGCACCGGCACCGCTAGCAGCGCTTGGCGGAGTTGTCGTTTTGTCCGAAGCGATTAGTCTACGTCTAATAATATCGGCCGTAGTGATTCTGGGTGGAGTCGCCCTGGCGATTTCCCGCCCTAAAATTGCAGCGAAGCCCCGAGAGCTGGTCACTTCCTGATCTGAAACGCCGTCCGAAAATTCGAACTGCCCGTAGTGAGCTGACGGGACCAAAACATACAGCGATGCGTCACCTCGGAATGTCAATCGGGGTCCAGCTCCGGCATCGCCTCAATTCGCGACGGTTTGAGAACCTCACCGTCCCGAGAGAAATCGAGGGATAAGAGCATTCGGGAATGACGGACTGTAACTAAGAGGGCTGAGCATAGCTTTTGACGCAGCCGGCACGGTCACAACGCAACGGCTTGACGCCGAGGTCGTTCTATTGATAGCGAGTACAGAAACGCTTTCGGGCAAGGGCAGCCGTCATGGATAGCCGTGAGTTCGCCAAGACGATTGAGAAACAGGTTGCGGACTTCTGCAAATCGCTAGACGCAAAACTTCCAGCCTACAGCTACATCCCTCTCACGACGGACGAGACTCGCATCAAAGTGATGCAGAGCCGACTGTTCAATGAAATTCGCGCCGGTGAAATTTTCGGCGGCTGGCTCAAGAGCACACCCGAGCTCGATGTAAAGAAAATACTGGCCGAAGCAGTGCACGAAGAATACGAGCATGCGGATTTTCTCGAGGAAGCGCTACGCCGAAAAGGCGCGGTGCCCTATGACTACAAGCCGCTGCCTGCACAGATGGCGATGTTCAATGCCTTTGAAGGATTAACCGATACGGTCGAGCGCATTGCTGCGTTTCCAATGGCTGGCGAAGGCGTGGCTGATTACTTAATCGCGAAAAGTCTCAATGCCGGAACGGTTCCGAGCTGGGTCACTGAACCCTACAAACGAATCCACGAAGACGAAGCCGCGCACGGCAACTATCCCTTTGAGATCTTGGTGAAATACGCGACTACTGCGGAGAAGCAGGAAAAAGCCGCGCGCGCAGTCGCAATGAGTTTAGTTCTGAGACGTGCCTACTTCGATAATCTTGACCGTTGGGTTTTTGAGGACACGATGTACTAACGGTACCCGTTTGAAACCTGGAATCCTGTAATTTCTCCGAGCATCAATATCCGATTACATCGTCTCCCTCTGCTTCAGCACGAAGCGACGCGGCCTTCTGCGGATCGACAGGAAGGCCGAATTCACCTTTTTCGTAGTACTCTGCCAGCAGTTTCAGCGAACCTTCGAACTTCGCCTCCGCCGATTCTCTCAGATACGCCATCCCAGCATCTACATCCTTTTCGATCCCATGCGCGCCGTAGAGCAAAGCCGTTGCATGGAGGGATTGGCAGTGGGCGTGTTTCAATTCCGCTGCCCGCTTGAATATCTGCGCCGCTTTTATTTGATCATGCGGAATCACGGGCGCCGCGTCGCCCATGTCGTAGTAGAAACCAAGCACATACAGCGCCGGTGGATACTCCTTTTCTGCCGCTCGCTGGATGTATTCAATATAGCGCCGCTCGTGCTTCTCCCAGGTCTCGCGCGGCCGCGAGAACCCCGCAGCAAGGAAGAGCGCTTCTGAATTTTCCTGCCTGATCAGCGGTTTAAGAATCTTGTGGAATTGGTTGAAGCGATTTTTCTTAGCGCACGCGCGGGCAGAATTCAGGATTTTCTGCACCGAGCGTTCATACTTGATCCACTGATAGTTCTGCTCACTCCCAACTCCAATGAAATAGGTCATCGGCAAAAATCACGAGCAGAAGTTACTTCGGATACAGTGACTTGATGAAACCGCTCTTGTCGAGCTCGGTCACGAAGCTTGGGTCGGTGAACTCTTCGGGCTTGTGATTCCAGACGTCGCTACGCGTCATCGCCACGTACTCGAAGCTGATTTTCATCCCCGGATGATTGGGATACGGCGCCGGGATGAACATCTTCGAGAAAATGTCATAGGACTCATTCACCAGCTCGTCATCGGTCACCTTCAAGGTTTTCTTGATCACTTTGATGCCGAAATCGCGATCGCGCTTAAACAGCGCAATGCCCTCCAGGTGTGCTTTCATGTAGTTCGTGATCAGTTCCCGATCGTTTTTAATCGCCGCCCGGCGCGTCGTGATTTCCATCCACGGATAGTCCAGTTCCTTGGCGGAATCCCAGAGCATGCTGAATCCCATTCTTCGCGCCAAGCCGTAGCCGGGATGAGACACCGCCGCCGCTTCGACAGCTCCGGCCTTGAGCGACATGACACGCTCGGTGTCACTGCCGCCGGTGGTGATAAGAGTGATGTCGCGATCGGGATTGAGGCCTTTCTTCTTGGCGATCGATCGCACCAAGAAATCCGTGAGCGACCCCAAGCTAGAAACGCCGATCTTTTTGCCTTTCAAGTCTTCCGGCCTTTTAATGTCAGGCCGCACCATCAAAGCGTGGACCACCGCAGGCATCGTGTGCGCGAGGATCGCCATGTCGGCGCCGGCGAGATTGGCCGCGATGACCGTCGGCGTGGCGATGGGAATAATGTCCAAGTTGCCGCTGATCAACGCTTTCGATCCGATCCCCGACCCCATGACCGTGATGACCTCGGCGTCGAGTCCGTACTTCTCAAACAGTTTCCCTTCTTTCGTGACGAAGATGATGATGTTGCCC
>DASPXM010000428.1:0-23963 GCA_035637295.1 Verrucomicrobiia bacterium | reverse complement strand
CCAAGCTCAAAGAAGGCCATGTCTTCATCCTCAAGCCCGCCGCCAAAAAAGGTTTTATGCGCGACTCCATCCGCGCTGGTGATACCGTGGCGATTGAGGCCAGTGGTGCGAGAAGGCTAGGAAAACGGGAATTGGCTTTTGTGGCTGTTTAGATCTTTGTATTGGCTCGTTCTTACCTCCTCTCCCGCTGGGAGAGGACTGAGGTGAGGGTAGGCCGCTGATCATTTGCACTACCCTCACCCTTGCCCTCTCCCAAAGGGCGAGGGAATATTCGTTCGATCGAGCAAAACATCAGCATGGAGGTTTATCATGAGCGATGAAAATTTTAATCCCGACGCACCGCTGCACATTCGCGGCTTGAACCATTTGACCATGCCTGTCAAAGAACGTTATCGCGCCGCGCGCTTCTACATCGTTGTTCTCGGCGGCGAAGCTCATCATGAATCGGCGCCGGATCGCGCTGCTAAAGGCCTTGCTCGTTCGCTCCAGGTCGGCGTCCGCCTTGCGCCTGGCTTCGAAGTCGATCTTTTCGAGCAAAGCTTCGGCCAGCCGCATTGGGACCAGTCCCATCCGCATTTGGCCCTCGATACATCCGCTGAAGACCTGGCCAGATGGACCGAGCATTTCAAGAGATGGCATGTCCCCTTTGTCGGTCCGATGACGCGCGCAGGAACGAAGGGCGCCGAAATTTATTTTAACGACCCGGATGGCAATCATCTGGAGATTCATTGCTCCGACGTGCCGCAACAGCAACGCGAGAAATTTCCCGTCGGTCCGTACGACAAAAGTCACTGCGTCCATAAAGAGGAATGGCCGCCCACGGAATTGGCTGAAGAATCTGAGCGGCTGTTCCAGGCATCACTGGCGCGCATGCGCGAGCGGAGAAAACCGGCGGCGTGAACTAAAGCGGATGCGAGATCCCTCATTTCATTCGGGATGACAAACTATCAATCTTGTCATTTCGAGCGAAGCGAGAAATCTTGTTGCTTCAACGCTGCCGACGGTTGAAACGACTTGAACGGAGTAAATCATGCCTGAACTCTACCCTTATCCGCGATTCTCTCTCGCTGAGCGCGACCGTCGCTGGAAGGCTGTGCGCGCGAAAATGGCCGAGCAAAACATCGACGTCATCGTCACACCGCAAAACACCGGCCACTCGATGGATTTCCAGGCCAACACCCGCTATCTCACGCACTGCGGCGGCGGTGGCGACGCCGACATAGCCGCGGTGTTCCCACTTAACGGCGACGTCACCGCGATTGCGACTTCGGCGAATCCTCGCTGGACCACCACACAGGATTGGACCAAAGATGTCCGCGAAGCGCGACGCGAATACGGCAGAATTATCGTCGAACGTTTGAAAGAACTGAACCTCGAGCGCGGGCGCATCGGCATTACCGGCCTCGGTGAAGTCGAAGGCACACGCACGCCGGAAGGAACCATCCTACACGGCACGTGGCAGAGGATTCGCGATGCATTTCCCAACGCGGAATTAGTCGATGCCACGCCGATCTTGACGGAAGTTCGTTACGTCAAGAGTCAAGAAGAGATCGACGTCCTCACCAAATCGATGGAAATCATCGAGCTTGCCTACCAAGCCGAGATCGAAGCGGCGCGACCGGGTGTCAAGGACTGGGATGTTTGGGCCGCGACGCAATATGCACTCATGCGCAACGGTTCCGAAATGCCGGTCCACTGCAACTGGGTGTCAGGCAAGAATGCTAGGCGCACGCTGACAAGACCGAGCATGCGGCTGCTGGAATTGGGCGATCTGATTATCAACGAAGTGGAAGCATCGTGGATCGGTTACCGGTCGCAGGGAGTGCAACCGGTCTTCGTCGGCGAAGCGAGTCCGGTGCATCAGGAGCTGATCAAGATGCAGCGCGAGATTTTCAATCGAGTCATGGAAAACTTGAAACCCGGTGTCACGGTCAGAGAATTGGCCGAGCTTACCTTGAAGGCCGGCGCGGCCGCCGCGCCGAAATCCGGTCCCGCCGCCGGCGCGCGCGGGGATTTGAATATGCACGGCCGCGGCGCCGGTGACGACGGGCCGATCATCACCGCTCATGCCAAGAGCCCGCGCCAGCTTGCCGTCACGTTGCAAGAAAACATGGCCTTTATTTGCAAGCCCTCGGCGATTTCCGCCGACGGCGAATCGCTCTGCACCTGGGGCGACACGATCGTCATCACGCCCAACGGCGGCAAAAGACTCGGCAAACGGCCTCATGATCTTGCGGTGTCCGGCGGCTGATCTGCAAATTTTCAAAAGCGATGGGTAGCGCTTTCTTTCTCGGGGACTGGCTGCTTTTTGGTATTTCAAAAAGCTGCGTGTCCCCATATCAGTGCTGATGAATCGCACGCGGGCAAATGCGCGGTGTTGCCCTACAAATTTCTATTCGTCTTGTGTAGGAGCGACCGGCGGGTCACCCTTGATACCCATCATTCTTTTCTCAACGCTCGCTTCAAATGAAACAGCAGCACGCCGATCGCTATCGCCGTCAGCCCCCAGGCAAACCAGTCGCCGAAGCGGACGTAGTACGTTTCGTCGTTTAAAATCTCTACGTCCGTCTGCATGACCGCGGCGGTGAACAGCGGCAATGATTTAACCAACTCTCCTTTGGCATTGACCAATGAGGTTACGCCGGTGTTGGTTACCCGGAGCAGGCTGCGCCGGGTTTCGATGGCGCGCGATTGCGCGAGCCGCAGATGCTGCCACGGTCCGACGGATTTGCCGTACCAGGCGTCATTGGTTAAGTTCACCAGAAGATTTGCTCTTGTTTCACCGACGAACTTGCGCGACAGTTCAGGCATCAGATCTTCGTAACAAATCAACGGCGCGATTCGAATGCCGCGCGGAAGATGAAATACCACCGGCCCGGGTCCGGCCGTAAAGCCGTCGGCAAATGGCATCGCCGGCAATAATGATAGAATTCGTGAGAAGGGCAAGTACTCCCCGAACGCGAGCAGCACTTGCTTATTATAACGACCCAATATCTTTCCATTGGCGTCGGTAAAAAAGGCAGTATTGAATGCTTTCATTCCCGGAGCACCGAGTTTGCCGCGAAAGCTTTTGGCGCCAAAAATAAAAAACGTTTGTTCCGACTTGAACCGCGGCATAATCTCATTCGGCAACTGCGGCAATTCTTCGGGAACCCATTCCTCGATGGCAGACTCCGGCCAGATCACTAGCGGCGCGGCGTCGAGCTCGTTGGTAAGCTTGAGATGCTTTTCCAGATTGCTCTTCGCTCGCAGCGGATTCCACTTGAGGTCGATGTCGATGTTTCCTTGAACCGCAGCCACCGACAACTTGCGCGCTCCGGCCATTTCTTCAGTCACGCTATCGAGGCGCTGGATGCCGTAAACCACAGAAACGACAACGGCGAGTCCGGCACACGCGCTCGGCAATAACCGCGCGGATCGCTCTTGTCTTTCTGCGAGCGCAGCCTTGTAGAGCGCGGCATTGACCCAAAGAATTATGAAGCTGGCGCCGTACGGACCGACGAGATCGGCGGTTTGAACGAACCACGAAAAGAACACTTGTGAGTTGGCAACATGCCAGGGAAACAACAGCGGAAATAAAAACTCGAGTGGAATCCAGAATACCGCGGGAAAAATTTGTAGCGGGCCGAAACCGATGCGCCACACGAGCAGCGAAAAGATCGCCATTTGAACGGCTTGCAACGCCGCATAGATGATAAATACGACCACGCTAATTGCATAGGGAAACTCACCGAACGCGCTGATCGTGTACACCAGCCAGTGAAAGCCCGTCAGATGCGCGACAAAGCCCATCAACCAGCCGTAAAAAAAGGCCCTGCCCAAAGTCTCCGCTTTGTTCAGAACCCAGAACAGCGGCAGAAAAGCGATCCATGCCAGCGGAAAAAGGCGCGGTTCAAGAAATGGCGCCGCCAGCAGAGCGGCTGACAACACGGGAAGGAATAATTTTGGCCAAGTCACAGAAGCCAGTCGCAGTCGGCGAGTCTACGGCAGATTCACGGCGTGAATATCCTTGCCGTCGAAGGCAGGTGAGTAAACCGCCAGGACAACCGTCGGTTCGCTCGCCGTGTTAACGTAGTAATGCGGCGCGGCACGCGGAATGTGGACGACATCGCCGGCTTTGAGATTGATCCGGTTTTTACCCAGAATTAAATAACCTTGTCCTGTCAACATGGTCACGGTGGCATCGTGGACGTTGTGCATATGGGGAACTTCGCGATCGCGAATTTGCACGATGTGCTGACTGGCGCTTTGCGAGCGGCCTAAATTGACGACTTTAATATTTTCACCGGCAGGCAGCGGATTGTCGGCGAGAATCTTATCGAGATTGAGCTCCTGATATTCGTCTCCGTATTGCAGATACAAATGCGGTCCCGAGACGCAAGCGAACAATAACGCCAATGAAACGATGAGCAAAAATATCACGCTAAAATTTGCCGACTTCAAAATCATAGACAAGCTCCAAAAACTGCACGATGATCCGCGCCGTCACGCCCCACACATCCCAGCCGTTGACGTAAAAGTGGTAGCTCGGATGGCCGCCTGGCGAGAGATGATCGTTCATAATGAAGTTGGCCGGCGCCATTAAAGCTTTGATCGGAACCGAAGCGACGGCCGCGGTCTCTGCTAGATCGATGCGAAACTCACAATGCGCTGGAATCACAGCGACCACGGGAGTTACGACAAAACCATAGCCCGCCGTCACCTGATCCAACTGCCCGAGTATCTGCACACAATCGGGAGGAATGCCGATTTCTTCGTAGCTTTCGCGCAGCGCGGCTTCCACTGCGCCGACGTCGCTTGCGTCGACGCTCCCGCCGGGAAATGCAATCTGCCCCTTGTGTGTGGGCAAACCATCGGCGCGCTTGGTCAGCACCAGAAAATCGCCGTCGCGGCGCTCTTGAATCGGCACCAATACCGCCGCCGGCTTGTAACCGTTTCCAGCAATCATTCGCGCTTCGCGCGTCTTGAGAACAGCGGCAATTTTTTCAGCGACCATGGCACGCAAAAATTTTGACCAGCTCGGGATCTGTGATATGAACAAATTCAATCTAGCCAATCAGCAGGAAAAAGACCAGCACAGTGACCAACCGCGAGATTCACTCGGTCATACGGATTTTGCGCCGCGAAGTGCCTAAATGGGAGACTCCCATCGTGACATTGATGGCTGAGACTTACGAGAGCCCGTTCCGGGTTCTCATATCTTGCATTCTCAGTTTGCGCACTCAGGATTCCACCACGGCGAAGGCGTCGCATCGTTTGTTCGCGCTTGCCGATTCGCCGCAAGCCATGCTCAAGCTCACGGCTAAGAAGATTGAGAAGCTGATCTATCCCGTCGGCTTTTACAAAACTAAGGCAAAAAATATTTTGGAGATTTGCCGAAGTCTGGTTAACGATTACGCGGGAAAAGTCCCCGATGAAATTGACGAGCTTTTGAAGTTCAAAGGCGTCGGCAGAAAGACGGCAAATCTGGTCGTGACGTTGGGCTATAAAAAACCCGGCATCTGCGTCGACACGCATGTCCACCGGATCTCCAATCGATGGGGCTACATCCAGACCAAGACGCCCGAAAAGACCGAGGTCGCCCTTCGCGAGAAGCTTCCTAAACAGTATTGGATCGAGTACAACGATCTTCTGGTAAGCTTCGGACAGCATCTTTGCCGTCCGATCTCGCCCCTTTGCAGCCAGTGTCCGGTGGTAAAGTATTGTCCTCAAATTGATGTAACGGTGAGGCGATGATATGGCGCAAGAAACTCCCAAAGGATATTTCGCCCAGAATATCGAAGCCGTCGGCTATCACGACTTGAACAACAAGCCGGCATTCAAGCTGGCTATGCAAGAAGTGAACAGTCGCTGGTATCTTTACGTTGCCCACCTCTGGCACCGCGGTTGGAGCATACTCGACGTCACCGATCCCAGCACTCCGGAATTTTGTACCTTTGTCGCCGGACCAGAGAATACCTGGACGATTCAGATCCAGGTCGCCGATGGCAAAATGATTACCGGGCTCGAGCGCATTGCTCCCAGCTGGGGCGGCACGGATGGTCAACCGTTTGCCGAAGGTTTTTTCATCTTTGACGTAAGCGCGCCGACTAAACCGCGGCAACTCGGCCACTTTCAAACCGGCGGTATCGGCACACACCGGAACTTTTACGACGGTGGAAACCTTGTCCACGCCGCGGCAGGCGCACCGGGTCTAACCGGGAAAATTTATCGCATCGTCGACATTGCCGATCCAGCGAAGCCGCGCGAAGTCGGTCGTTTCGCTTTGCCGGAGCAAGCCAATGGCGCGGCGAGCGGCGGTTTAAAATTCTCTTGCCACGGTCCGGCCCATATCGAAGGCGATCGCGCGTACCTTTCTTACGGCGACGGCGGCGGCATTATTCTCGACGTCAGTGATCTATCTGAACCGAAAGTGATCAGCCAACTCGCCTTTCGCGGCATAACCGCGACTCAGGGAATCCATACTTATTTGCCGCTGCCGCGCCGGAAAATCGCTTTGATCAACGACGAAGCGATCCGGGAAAACGGCGACGAGAATTTGAACATGGCCGGTATCGTCGATATCAGTGACGAAAAACGACCGCGCATGTTGTCGCTATTTCCGCTGCCTGAACCGCCGCCGCAAAGTGAGCTAAAAAATTTCTACGAGAAAGCCGGCCGCTTTGGTCCGCACAATCACCATCATCCAAACCATCAGGCATGCCTCGAAGACCGCGACGACATCGCCTATTTGACCTACTTCAACGCTGGCCTGCGCGTCTACGACATCCGCGACGCGCGCCAGCCTAAGGAGATCGCCTACTTTGTGCCGGCGGATCCGAAAACGAGAAACGGCCTCAAACCGACCAAGCTGGTCGCGCAATCGGAGGACGTGATCGTCGACCGACGCGGATTTATCTACGTGAGCGACAAGAACCATGGGATACATGTTCTGCGCTTGGAGAAAATCTGGCCGTATGGATCGTAAGAATGCTTTCCTCTGGACGCGACAGCGGCGAAATGACTTTAAACGGGTGGACGTCAAGCGGACTTGGCCGAATCTCCCCTGGCCCCTCTTTTCCAAAGAGGGGAAGTGACTCTCTATCAAAGGGGGCGACTGAGATGCTCTAAGGGGGGAATTGCTGGTTCCGTTACGGCTTCATCGATTCGGGAAAATACTTTGAGGGCGCCCAGACGTTAACGGTGAAGTTGCGGCAGCCGAGAATGCGCAGCTCGCGCATGATGCGGATATAGTCCTGCGAATCGACGAAGTCGCGCCAGTTATCCAGCGTTTCGAAATCGATCGTAATCGCGACGTGGGGTGTCACCTCGAGCGGATTTCGGTAGTTACGGATCTCGATCACACCTGTGTGCGCCAATGTGGCGGGCAGCCAGTCATTCTTGGCCTTGTTGGCGTATATGGTTAGATTCGCTTTTTGGTCCGGCAGGTCCCACTGAATCACGAAGTGCACCATTATTGTATCCCCCTTATCAAACCTCCATCGATTTGAATGGTGGTGCCGGTAATATAGCTTGCCCGATCCGAGCCGAGAAAAACGATTAGGTCGGCCGTCTCTTCCGCAGTGCCGTAGCGCCCGAGGGGAACTTCCGCGGCCATCTCTTTGTTGATTTCTTCGACAGGCCGTCCGACTCGATCGGCGCGCGCTTTGTTCAACTTCTGAGCCCGCTCGGTATCGATACGGCCCGGGCAGATGTTGTTGATGAGAATGTTGTCGCGTGCCAGCTCACGTGACAGCGTTTTGGCCAGTCCGATCACGGCGCTGCGCACCGCATTGGACAAAACCAATCCCGTGATTGGTTCTTTGACTGAGTAGGAAGTAATGTTGATGACCCGCCCGCCGCCGACTTTACGCATATGCGCCACCGCCTCACGAGTCATGCGCATGGTACTCATGAAGCTCAAGTTGTAGGCGTTG
This sequence comes from Verrucomicrobiia bacterium, assembly GCA_035637295.1. Taxonomy (GTDB): domain Bacteria; phylum Desulfobacterota; class Binatia; order UBA9968; family UBA9968; genus DP-20. Next base: position 16,047 of record DASPXM010000428.1, on the reverse strand, counting down.
CTCCAATCATCGTCAGTAAATTTCATAAATTCGCCGGGAGGTGGACCGCCGGCGTTGTTGACTATAATGTCGAGCCGGCCGAAGTGCTCGGCACTTTTGTTGACGAATTTTTTGATATCGTCCGGCTTAGCCATATCGGCAACCATCGCCAAGACGTCACCGCCGGCTTGTTTGCGAATCGTCTCGGCAGCCTCGTTGAGCGCCGCTTCCCCGCGCGCGCAGATCGCGACTCTCGCGCCTTCGCGCGCGAATCCTAACGCCGTCGCACGCCCCATGCCCTGGCTGGCGCCGGCCACCAAGGCAACTTTCCCTTTCAATCCTAAATCCATTTCAGATAATCCCCCCTAGTAGCTTCGCGTCTGGCGGATACTAGCAAACCCAATATAGCGGGTCAAAAAGACTGGTGGCTCAGTTGTGAAATACGTAATTAGCTAGATGCGGATCAAGCGGACGAATGCATGAGATAGCCGAATACGACTTCACCGCAGAAACGCAGAGTACACAGAGTAAATTTTTTCTGTCCTACGCCACCCTGGCAGTTAATCTTTCCCGATTCTTTTCGCGGCAAAGACCCGAAGCTCCCAAAGTTTTTGCTACGCTTTCTTCTCTGCGTACTCCGCGCCTCCGCGGTGACACAGCTCTATTTTTGCATCCAGTAAATATTCTCACGAAATTGTGGTTGGAGGCGTTTGATGTACAAGCAGAGCATACCGTGGACGCCAAGCTGGCGCAGCTTGCGCGGATCGCCGGCGCGCAGCGCGTCTTTCTCTTCGGCCGTGAGATCATAGTCGCTCATCACCTTTTCAAAATCCTGCAACGATCGTTGATAAATCGACTCGTTCATTTTTAAATCGAAGAGCAATCGGCTCAAATGATAGCAGCTCACATCGACTCCTTTAGAGTTTCCAGCTGACAAATCCCCAACCCGTCGCGACGAAATCCGGCATATACGCGGTGTACCTCGCCTTGGCATCGCCGATCGCCCCGATCACGACCATCCAATTGAGAAACTCTGTGTCTCCTGCCTGCAAAAGATCCTGCACGGAATAATCGACGAGGCTCTTCCCCTTCCCGTCGCGCATTACTTCGAGGAGCTTGTGATCGAAAGTTTCATCGATTTCGCCGATGCGCGGCGAACCCGGAAAATGCGACAATCCGCCCGTCGCCAGGATCGCCACACGCTCCTTCGAATCGTCAGCGACGGCGCGAATCAGCTCGCCCACCATATAGCAGCGTCGCGGCGATGGTGCCGGGTCGACCCAAGTATTCACGTATACCGGCAGGATCGGAATTTTTGGTTCGGGCAACAGAAAATGCAGCGGCACGTTTTGCGTGTGCTGCAACTCGACGTGTTCGCCATAGGAAAAATCGATTCCCTTCTCCATACCTGCGCGAACAATGTTTTTGCCGAGCTCTTTGTGATTTCGATAATGAAAACTGTGCCGGGTAAACTGCCCCTTCACCTCGTCTGCGACAGTGACAAAGAAGGTTGGAATATTGTTCCAGAAAAAATTGACGAATTGGTCATTGGCGACGACGATCAAAACATCCGGCTTGGCTCGCTCTAAATCATCGCGCAATACGGCGAATGCAGCTTCAGCATCCCGCCTGAGTTTCTTTTGTTGATCGAGTGTCGGCCGGTTTGCCGAGCCCTGTGGCGCCATACTGTAGTGAAGATCCATGAAATCTTCCCACTCGCGACCGGGCTCGAGGAGAATATTCGGCGCGTGACTAGCCGCCAGCGCAGAAACCAAAGGCATGACTTAGCTCCTCTGTGAAGTTTGAGAAAGCCTATTACCCGCCTATGAAAAAAGCAATGGGGAGTTCGTGAGGATCAATCTCGCATATACCCGCGAGTCATACGAACTTCGAATGAAGCGATCTAGGAAGGAAAAGAATAACCGGGCGCAGCAAACCTGATGTCAGAGCATGCGGTATCCGCGAACGGCCCAGTAGATGAGCACGCCCACGACGACGACCGAAATCACCGGGTGGTTCAAAGTCCACTGGAGTCCCGGCTCGAAAAAATTGCGCATTATGTAGTCGATCGCTCTATCCATACGAACGCTTATACCAGAAGGCACTGCCCCGGAAAAGACTTATCAATCTGACCTCGGGCAGGCCGGTTAAGTCCATGTCGCTCGCCGATAGCCGATAAGTGCACGGTTTCTTTTTGATTTCCCGGCCGCTGGGGGTTCACTGAAGTCGCCAAAAGAGAGCTGATCCGAAGATTCAATATGCCCGCTGAGGAATCAAAGTAACAACTCCGCAGTATCGTGTACAAACTTGCTCAATGCTGGACAAACCTGGTCCAAAACCACTCTTCGAGGAAGTTTCGCTGATTTCGAACTATCTGAAAAATGGTCACTTTTTCCGTCAGGAGCAACGCTGGTTACATGGCACCACGGTTGCTCTGTCTTTGAAACATCAAATCCATTGAAGGAGCAACAGATGAAACTATTACTCGCAACCATGTTCAGAAAAGTGCCCGTGAGAAAAACACGACAGCGAGCCACGCTTTGCAAGCGCTGCGGCACACGAATTTATTCACTGAGCTTTTTGAAAGCTCATCTCGAAGCTCACGACAAAAAAACTCACTGACGGTAGAACACAAAAAAGGAGCAGAACAATGGATATCCCATTAATTCCCTGGAACGTATTCCTCGATGCGTTGAAGAAACAGCAACCCAGCACGCTGGAACTTTGGTTGCGTCGATGGCTGTTTACTAACGAAGGCGTGATTGTCGCCGATCAGCAAATGCTCATCACCAATTAATTGCCGAAGTGCGCCGAGGCCGCCGCGATCGCGTTGTTCGGTGAAAATCAGCGGCTCATCTTGACGAACAACACAGAATCACGCGCGACGAGCATGAAACTGCTTCAGCTCAATACTCCAACCGAAAACTCATCGAAACGGCGATGCAATCACCCGCTCGCCGTGGTTGTCGATCCGACGGACGGCGAGATCTGCGAGCTCGAGGCGATGCTGGCCAAATGTCCGAACTGTAGCCGGTGGCTGCCCGGCGATGGACCGATCATGGCAGTACTCTCGAGCGACGAAAATAACATTCACCCCGGACCCAAAGAACTTGCGTGATAGCAATCCAAACCGTGATCCCTCGTCGGCGGACTTCAATCAGGCGCGACGCGACACTTCGCGGTGGAATTTTTGGGCAAATTGCGTTCGGATCAGTCGACGGCAGCGCCTTTAGAAGCTGAGCTCCTGTTCTCGGCTTGCAGGATTTCGTAGAACCGCTCCTGAAACCGCAAAGTGGACATGTCCTTGTTTCGCCTTCGGACATAACTTCCATCCGGTTTCATCCACCAGGCTTTTACTGTGTCCGCGAGTTGAAGCTCCAAAATCTCTTTTAACGTTGTTTGGATTTGGGGTTCCATGACAGGGAAAGCAATTTCGATGCGGCGATTGAAATTTCGCGGCATCCAGTCTGCCGATGCGAGCAAGAAGATCGGGCTACCGCCATTGTGGAAATAGAAGATTCGCGCGTGTTCGAGGTAGCGATCGACGATCGAAACCACGCGAATGCGTTCTGAGACTTTCTCGAGCCCGGGCCGCAAACTGCACATACCGCGTACGATAAGATCGATCTGCACGCCGGCCTGGCTGGCGAGGTAGAGCTGTTCGATGACGGCGGCGTCGATGAGACTATTCAGCTTCGCAATAATGCGAGCGGGTTGCCCGTCGCTCGCTTGCTCGGCTTCTTTACGAATGAGACCGATAAAGTGCTCCCGTAGATCCATCGGAGCCAAGACCAAGTGATGAAATGTTTGCGGCCGGGTATAGCCCGTGAGAAGATTAAAGAGCTCCGTTAGATCTTCGCCGAAGCTTTCTCGAGAAGTAAAAAGTCCAATGTCGCTATACACTGTGCTCGTCCGGACATTGTAGTTGCCCGTCGACAGATGACAGTAGCGCCGGATCCCGTCGGCTTCCTGTCGCACGACAAGGCAAACCTTGCAGTGCGTCTTGTAGCCGACCAATCCGTAGACCACGTGAGCGCCCACCTCTTCCAGCGCCCGAGCCCACGTGATATTCGCCTCTTCGTCGAACCGCGCCTGAAGCTCTACCAGGACTGAGACCTCTTTGCCGGCTTCAGCGGCGCGCGCGAGCGAATGAGCAATGGGCGAGTTCGGACTGATCCGATAAAGGGTCATTTTGATCGCCAGGACTTTCGGGTCCGCGGCCGCTTCTTCGACGAAACGCGTGACCGGGTCGAATGACTGATAGGGATGAAAGACCATGACGTCCCCGGTGCGGATCGCATTCCAAATATCAGGTGTTCGATCAAACGACGGAACCGACAACGGGATCTGAACGCGGTCTTTGAGTCTAGGAATATTCACGGTGGTATAAAGCTGAAACAGATCCGTGAAAGCGGTGAACCCCTTGCCGGGATACAAATCCTCTCCGTTCAACTCGAGCTCTTCAACAAGTTGCGTCAACAGCTCTTTGGGAAGATCCGGATCATATTGAAGACGGACGGCATCGCCCATCCGGCGTTCCCGGATTCCCTTTTCGATGGTCATCAACAGATCCTCATCACGTCGCCGCACAAGACCGAATTCAGCGTCGCGCGTAACGCGGACGGCATGCGTAGAGAGAATCTCGAAGCCGTGATAGAAGCCCGGCAGATAATGATCGAGTACATCTTCCAGCAGCACGAATGCGTATTGCCCCTCCTTAGCTGGAAGCTGAATAAACCTCGGCACCACTTGAGCCGGAATATTAACGATGGAGAGCTCGGTGTGAGGCAGGGGTGAAGCGATCTTGGCCCGCAGCGATGCGACCAAACAAAGAGAACGGTTGGCCAGATACGGAAACGGATGGCCGGGATCAATGGCCAAAGGAGTCACGATAGGATAAAGCGTCCGGCGAAAGAACTCTTCCAAAAATCTCGCTTGCTCGGCGTTCATTTCTTCGGGACGAAGCAAGTGTATGCCCTCGGCTGTAAGCTGCGGCAAAACCGTCTCGAGAAAACAAACATGTTGCTCCTCCGCAAGCTCATGAACTCTTCGAGAGATCGCCGTCAACACTGCCGCCGCTGAGGTTCCGTCAGAATCGGCACTTTGCTCACGGTTATTGACCTGGCGCTTCAGACCAGCCAGTCGGACCATGAAAAATTCATCAAGATTGGAACTGAAGATGGCGAGAAATTTTACCCGCTCGAGAAGCGGAACAGTGGAGTCCTTGGCCTCTTCCAGGACGCGGCGATTGAACTCAAGCCACGAGAGATCCCGATCAAGCAGAAAATTCTGCTTGTTGCTCATAATCCATTAGTTTAGCTCATTCTCCGGGCCGAACAATTGACTCGGACCAAATTGTTGTAAGCGCTATTTCTTCTTTCGGATCAAAGCCGGGATTCGCGAACGCATGAACGCCGCATCATGACGGAACAATCAGACTTCGTAGAAATATAGTGGCGATAAATTTGCGGATTGTCGGGAGGCGATGCGACGAGTCAAAAGTCGCCCTTGCCCTTGGGGTTTCGCTTATCGACCCGGTCGGGGTAGGACCCTAGACAGAGCTCCAAGGGTTCTTCGTCTTCATCTCGACGAGCCGTTCGAGATTTCTAGCTATTTTTCCGAGCACTGCAGTTTTTTTCTCTAAGTTATTTGTAGCTTCGTAATAATCCTGGGCCATTCGATGAATTTGAATTGCTTCGCGAAGTGACCGCTTGGCCGCTTCCCATGCTGCCGCGGCATTCTCCTTGGCGTTCCTTGCCTTGTCCGATTCGACTGATGTCTTAAAACTCTTTGCCGCTTTTTCCCAGTGTCTTGTTGCAGCCTCGTAGTCTTCGGCGGCCAAATACTTTTCATCACCAGCAATATCGAGTTCATCACCCGGCGCGGCCGGATCGTATGGCCCTCTCGGCCTGAATGCGGCCTCTTTCCTAATATCGCTCTGTAAATCGTGCCCTCGCGCAGCCTGGAAACGAACATCAGCAATCTCGCCCCAGAGTTCCGCCTCATCACCACTGACACCCAATTTGTCAGCGCCGTAACTATGCAACACCGTCGATGGCAATAATAAAACGACTATCGCTAGTGAGATTATGGTAATCGAAACCTTTTTTCTGGCACGCTTGTAAGTAGTAATCATAGGGCTCGTCTTAATTAATCCTTAATAGCTCCTCGTATTCTGTTAGGGCCGGCCGGATTCTGGTTCACAGTATCGAGCAACCCATTCCGGCGCAGTCTCTGGAGCAAAGCATATGCCATGAGGTAATTATTTGTTTTTGCGACGAAGCATAAATGTGAACTTAACATTTTGGCGAAGTCTTCTTTACAAAAACGTACGCCACGGGCGAACCCTCTACTATAGGGGAGGGGACGCCTGGCACCCTGTCTCGCGATGTTTAATTTGAAACGAGAAGGTCCAGATGAGGGCGGTCTTAGAATTCGAAGCGCCCAGACTGACACACAGCAGCGCGGGCCGAGATTATCGGCAGCGACGTGGGAGTTCCTAGTCCCCTTCGTCAGTCAATGGTAGCAAAGAGAGGGAATGTGGTCAGGGACGGAATCGAGCTGCCGACAGGACGATTTTCAGTCCCGATATGGTTCCAGAACTATGTGCTACCAACGGTCGTCAATTGAATGAATTCAAGCATCTAAAGTCGACCGCGCTGTCAGTCCATTTTCCGTTCAGAACACATTGCAACAACTAGGTTCTAAAATAACCCCCACCCCTGGCCCGCAGGATACAGCATACGGTATGGTCCACACTCATAACGAACCAGCGGCAGTTGCAAGAGCGATTTTTCTTCCGGTCGTTCTCTCAATTTTCGCCCCAGCTCATTTTCCCAATTGCGTTGCTTCCGAAAACGCCAAAATTCACACTCGGGGTTGTGTCGATAGAACTCAACAAACTCCCAACCGAGTTCCTTTTTTTGGAATGACCCGTTTTTCACATTAGGGGGAGAATGTAGGGCCTTTTCATAAAGGGCAAACCCATTAACCATGGTACCCTCTTTGTTCTGCAGAGCGCGAAAAGCTCTCAGTGCTTCATCCAGAATCGCCAATGCCAAACCGCCAACAAACAAAAACAGAAGGAGCCATTTGAGGGCAACGAAGATACGCTTTTTAGACAATGTCATGTTTACAATTCAGCGATCAAACCGGAGCAGAATGGCACTGTGCTACGATGACTTTTACGGCTAATTTTATATGGTGGCGACAAGAAGTGTCAACTAAACTTGGCAGCTATGTCTTATTCTTCACTTCCGGTTTGGACCACTTATGACGAACAAAATACAAATTTGGGTCGATCACAGATGTTGATCGAGACAGCCGATAAGTTGGCGCAATTCCACGCCTTCGACCAGCAGCAATTGCAAACTTCAAAGTAACGTCAAAGTGGGAACTCAGTCGAGAGCGCAGACTGTAAACTGGTTGAATTCCAAAGAGGGGGGAATGTTGCCAGGGACAGAATCGAATTGCCGACACGAGGATTTTCAGTCCCGAGATGGTACCGGGACTATGTGTCACTATTGGTCGTCAACTGAATGAATCCAAGCGTCTAATGCCGCTCTGCTCTCGGTCGATTTTCCGTTCAGAACACATTGGAGCAAATAGTTCTGGCAAAGTTGTCGCAAAGTGACAGCGTGAAGTGGGGAGTCGAAGACCTCTTGAATGCCATTCGAAATCCAATCGTGACTAGAACCTAGACGCGCCTTCAACGCCCAATAAAAACAAGCTCCGAGCGCTGCCATACACGGTAGTTCTTGGGGGCTTGTTGCTTTACGTCCACGGACAAAAGGCGGACATTGTTATAGCATCAATTCGAGATTATGGGGCCAAGAGCAAGGTTGGCTACGAAACTGGTACTAGCTGCTCCAAAAGGAATTCATAGAGGCTGCTCGAGGCACTTTGCAAATACGATTTACACCGGAGGGGAACTTTTTCAGTATCCCACTCGGAGGACGAATTCGCGTCAACTTTTAGAGTTTTGACGAATTTTAACCCCACTCGTATTAAAAAATTACACGCTGGCGCCAGACGCAGGCTTTGCAGCCTCGGGCCGCGGGCCAACGGTGATAGGGCCTGGCTGGTACAGAGGCTGGGCGATCTGCGATTTGTCCACATCGAGCTTGTAAAGCCCGATGGCGTTGTCCATCAGGATCTTTCTTCGGTCATCCACCGATACCACGTCCTGTAGCGAGCGAGTCCTGCACCATACCGACTTGGGCCAGGTGGTAGTACCGTGGGGGTAATCGGTGGAGTACATGATCTTGTCGACACCAATCTCATCGCGGCTTCGGATGCCGTGGCGCTCATGCCAGAAAGTACTCCACATGTTGGACCGGAAAATTTCACTGGGTTTCTTGGTGAGAGTAGTATTTTTGGCCACCTCACGTTCCTCAAACTCATGATCCAGCTCTTCCAGCAGGTATGGCAGCCAGCCCACTCCGCTCTCCACAATGATCGCCTTGAGCTTGGGAAACTGTTCGAACACGCCCGAATACAGGATATTGGAGACGATCTCCATGTGGCTGACAAAGGTCATGGAAACACTCAGAGCGGTTCTGGCACCTCCCTGCAAGGACTCCCAGGCCGGCAAGCTTGGCACGGCGGTCGAGTGCAGACACAGGGGCACATCCAGGTCACAGCACGCCTGGAAGACGGGGTGCCAGTAGGGATCGTTGAAGTATTTCAGCCCCAGGATGTGCGGGGCGCCGTGCCAGGTCAACGCTTTGTGGCCGCGCGTCACCGCGCGATAGATCTCGGCAACGCACAACTCCACGTCCCACATGGGGGTCACGCACTGAGCGATGAACCTGGGCGAGTAGTCTTGCCACTCTTCTATCAGCCAGTCGTTGTAAGCTTGAATGCAAGCCAGACGGAACTCTTCACTGCCCTCTTTCTGGAAATTCTGATTGGTAATCCCGATGATGTTCGGGAAAAGCACCGAAGCGTCCACCTCCTCTTGGTCCAGTATCTTCAGACGCTCGGCAGCGACGTAGGTGGAACGGGGAACTTCGTCCCAGGTTCGCACTTTTGCTTTCACGCCAGCGATGCGGGCCAGACCGCCGAATCCTTTCGAGGTCCCGCCCAAGGCCCATGTTTGGCTGCCGTCTGGCAGGTCGACGATGTGAGGGATGTCATCGCCAAATTTGGCCTTGGACATTCTCTTCGTCCAAACATCGGGTGCTTCTTGAACGTGATCATCAGCGGAGATGACGCCATACTTCATCTTCAGGGTTGCCATAGGACCTCCTTGCGGTTTAGTTGGGCCCAAGTTGTCAGGGATCCCCGTGTCAGAGGAGACGAAATTGCAGAGGCCCGGCTTAACGGCGGGGCCTCGTTTCTGTGACGCTACTGCTCCAGCCAGGTGCGCCAGAGGCCGCCCTTGGCGTGAGAGTATTCCTGCCCCGGACCTCGCTCCCAGTTCTTTACTTTATCGCGCCAGACGAAGTTGCGATCATTGGCCCAACCGATCACGTAATAGGCCACGTCATCGACAAAATACTTCTGCGCAAGTTTGTTCCAGATCGCCAGGCGCTTGGCGCGGTTCGGCTCCTCCATGTACTGGTTTATCAACTTTTCAAATTCAGGCGTGCAAATCCTGGCGACGTTGCCGACCGCGGGTTTGCCCCCGATGCAACCGATGTACTGCTCGTTGGCGACCAGCGGCTCGCCAACACCGCCGGCGCCGTACACGGAAACGTTGAGCTCACCGGCGACAGTCTTCTGAATGAGCTCGGCTCCGGCCAGGTTCTGGACCGAGAGCTTAATGCCCGCCTCAGCCGCTTGGCGGACGACCGCCTCCGCCCATGGGTCGTCTTGACCTTGCGTTGATCCGAAACTGATTGGCTTGCCTGAGTAGCCGGCTTCCTTAAGCAGGCGCTTTGCTTCTTCAATGTTGCGTTTCCACTTGAAGCTGTTGCGGGTCTCCCAATCGGTGTTGGGCGGAGCCCAGGTCAGCATGGGGATACCAAACCCAAAGGTGGCTTCCTTCATGATTGCGTCTTTGTCCAAGGACAGGGCGAGAGCCTTGCGCACTCGAACGTCGGAGGTGGGCGCCAACTGGGTATTCAACACCAACTGTTTAATTCCCGCCATCCCGATCGAAACATATTGCAGCCCCTTCAACTGGCCGCTCTTAATGCGCTGAACGAAGGATGGGCCCAACCGCTCGGTTACATCGAGGTCGCCTGCCTGAACGGCTGCGGCTCGCGACGTCGATTCGATGATCACGCGGAAGCGAATACCGTCGAGGTATGGAGCGCCGCCCCAGTAGTTTTCATTGCGCACAACCTCATATTCCTGCCCGGGTATCCACGCCTTAAACTTGAAAGGTCCGGTGCCCGGCGGCGGGGCGCCGCCAATCATCTTTTGCTGGGCGGGCGCCAGCGATTCCTTGGGGGCGATGTGCAAGGTTGATGTGTCGGCAAGAATCTCGGGCAGCAGGCCGCGCGGACCGGGTGATATGAACTTTACAGTGTAATTGTCGAGGGCAACGGCGTCGCGGACATTGCTCGATAACTGTCCGTGGCCAGCCGCGCCATTGGCTGGGTCGATAATGTGCTTGGCGGACCAGACCACATCGTTTGCGGTCAGCTCCTTACCGTCGTGGAACTTTACTCCCCGGCGAATCTTGAACGTCCACTCGCTCGAATTTGCGTTCGACGTCCAGCTTTCCGCGAGCCAGGGGTGAATCTCGCCCTTCTGGTCGAACATGACCAGGGGTTCGTAGACATTGTCTTTCACGTATTGGCCTATGGAGGTGTAGGCGACGAAAGGGATCGGCGTCCCAATATCTTTCACGATACCAAACTTGAGCGTTCCACCGATGCGGGGTTGACTTGCTGCGGGCGACCGATTCGTCGCGGCAGCCGCAAGGCGCATCGCCGGAGCAGCGGCCGACTGTGCGTTCGCAGAACGCGAGGTCAGCGTGTTGCCACCTTCGAAAGCAACGACGAGGCCCAACAACAAAAGCGCCGCGCCAATCCATGACCGGCGAACAATACTTTGCCAGGTCCAGTCATTCATCGTCCTACGTCCTCCTTGTTCGTTAATGAATTGCGTCCGGTTGGTATCTGGACGTGGCGGTCACTTGATTAGCGCTGACCTCGAGCCAATGTGGCTGATCGAGATTCGTTGCGGCGGCAGGCCGAAGCTTCCATTGCAGGAGGACCATCCAGACGCAACGAATAGGTTTTAGTTTCTTACACGCCGAAGTTTGAGAACTCGTCTCACAAATTATGCTCTTAACTGAACTGACAAAAATTGTTATCGCGCCAAGACGCCAAGCCCGCAAAGAAAGAGTATTACTTATTTCTCCGAACCTTGGCGCCTTTGCGTCTTTGCGCGAGTCATCTTTTTCGGGTTCCGTAAGGCAAATAGATAAAATTTCAAATATCTTTGGCTAGATTTTCACTGTCGCGAAGTGGCGGAACGTTAACACCGCAGCGAGACGAGTGTCAAGGTTGGTCCTCGGTGTGTGTTTATCTCTCAGCTACAGCGACGATCTGGACAAAAAGAATTTGATTCATCGATGAATCACAAAAACAAAGTGAGAAACAAATCGACTAATCATTTGGCAGCTTGTCATGCTTCGGGTCTCGTTGTACGATCCGGCCGCTTCAAGTGGGCCGATTCAGAAAGCCCTAATCTTTCCCCGGAACGGTCCCATCCGCTGGGGTCACATGGGCGACAGTGATTTTTTTCTGTCGCCCCATGCGGGTGCTAGCCGGTATGGGTCAGGAGGATTCGGCGATGCTCATGCGATACGCCGCGATGCGTCTCGTGCAATTGATTCCGATGGCCCTGGTTGTCACCTTGGTCGTGTTTTTCGTCATGATGATCGTCCCAGGGGACCCGGTCATGGTGATGCTGGGCGCCGTGGATGGCGCGCAAGTTTCACGAGAAGTTTATGACGCGATGCGCCTGCGGTTGGGATTGGACCAGCCTCTCATCATCCAATATCTCAACTGGCTGTCGAACCTGCTTCAGGGAGACCTGGGCACCTCGATTACCCACCGGACGTCGGTGTTGGAAGTAATTCTTCTGCGCCTGGTCCCCACCATGTACCTGATGGTTGGGGGCCTGATAGTGGCAGTCATCATCGCCGTGCCCGCGGGCGTGCTGGCAGCGATTCACAACAACACCAAATGGGACCACCTGGCCACTGCTTTTGTCGTCGCCGGCATCTCGGTGCCGACCTTTTGGTTGGCTCTGGTAGTCATTTTGATTTTCGCGGTGTACCTGGGCTGGCTCCCATCGATTGGCTATACGCGCCCGCAAGAAGACTTCGTAGATTTCTTGAAACATATCGCCTTACCGATGAGCGTGGTGGCCTTGAACATTGCCGCCACGGTCCTACGATTCCAGCGGCAAGACTTCCTTGAACAAATGCAGCAGGATTACGTTCGGACCGCCAGGGCGAAAGGCCTGAGCGAGAGGTTGGTCCTGTGGAAGCATGTGCTGCGCAACTCGTTAATGACGACGTTCACAGTGGTGGGTTTGCAGATGGCATATCTCAGTGGACTGATCACCATCGTTGAGTCCGTTTTCAACTATCCCGGCATAGGCTATCTGCTGTTGAATTCGATACGCACCCGGGACTTCGTTGTCGTCCAAGGTGTGGTCTTGTTCATGGTCTTTCTCGTGATCGTAGTCAACCTGATGGTCGATATGCTTTACACGGTGCTGGACCCGCGAATCCGGTATCGTTAATGGAGGACGGATCGCAATGGAAGCTCGAGCCACCGATGACTCCTCAATCTTCGAACGTCCAGCTTCGCAGGCATCAAGCGTCACGCGCAGCATCATCGCGTTCGCTGGCAGCGACCGGCGTGGCATGGTGGGCGGCATTCTACTCGTTCTCTACATTCTCGTTGCCCTGGTGGGGCCAGCCATCTCTCTTTACGATTTGAACGCGCCCGACCTTGGCGTGCGGATGCAAGCCCCGAGCTGGGCGCACTGGTTGGGAACGGACCGCATCGGCAGAGACGTCCTGACCCGTATCATCGCCGGGTCTCAGGTTAGTCTTCAGGTAGCGGTGGGGGCAGTCGTGATGGCGTTGATCCTGGGCGCGCCGCTGGGAGCCTTGGGCAGCTACGTGGGCGGAGCCATTGATGCTCTGGTGCAGCGTGTGATGGAAGGGATCATGGCCTTCCCGTCTCTGGTACTTGCGCTGGCGCTAGTGGCTCTGGCCGGACCCAGTGTCACCATGCTTTGGTTCGCCATTGCCTTCAGCTCCATTCCCCGCTACGCGCGCTTGGTCAGAAGCGGGGTGCTGACGCAGAAAGAACGGGAGTATGTGGATGCGGCGCGGGCCATGGGACAAAGCCCGATGCGCATCTTGCTAAAGCAGATTCTACCGAACATCATGGCACCCATCGCGGTACAATTGACGCTCGACTTTGCTCGGGCCATCAGCGTGGAAGCGTCCCTCAGCTACCTCGGACTCGGATTGTCGATGCCCTACATTAGTTGGGGCACGATGATCAGGGACGCCCAAGACTTTCTAGAGGTGGCACCTTGGTTGGCGATTTTCCCTGGACTGGCCTTGGCAGGGGTCATCTTGGCCTTTACCTTGGTGGGTGACGCCCTGCGCGACCGGATGGACCCGCGCATGCGCAGGAGCTTGAGTAGACGACTGGCGTAGGCATCGACATGGTCATGCGGGTCGCCCCTTGGCATTTGGCGACTGAGCGGAGGTTTTTACGTTGAAATTCCATTTAGCTGTCCCTAGTGTCAGTGAGGCCTAGGAAAACGAGCAGATTCCCAAGCATACGTCACAGCTCTAGGTGTACTTCCATTACCGTGAACATTTAGCATCGACGCTCCAATAATTTTCGACGAGGAGGGACCATGGGCATTGACGCAATTGATCACTGGGTTCTTGTGGTCACGGACTTAGAAGAGACCTTCGCTTTCTACCGAAAGCTCGGTCTTCAAGCGGGTTGGCAAGAGCGTCCGGGTGGACGGGGGACCCGTCCGATCATCCGCATCAGTGAGACGCAGAAGCTGAACCTCTACGTGGTTGATCGATATGAGATCGAGAGTCCCACTTTCGCACCTCGCTACGCAACGGGGTCGGCGGACTTCTGCCTGCGGTGGGAAGGAACTGTGCAGGAGGCGCAGGACTTCCTCAAGCAGGCCGGAGTTCCGGTGCTCCAAGAGCCTGCGGCTCGCTCAGGCGCCCAGGGCCCCGGGACCAGTCTGTACGTGCGTGACCCCGACGGCAATCTGATCGAGCTGATAACCTACGGAGACCCCAAGTACCAATAGTCCGACGCGAGTCTTGCAAACTGTGCGCGTGCCGCGGGGCCCGACATCGAACGTTTGACGTAGTCGACAATATGGCGCGCACACCCAAGAATTCCGTTCACCCGAAGTCAAGAGCAGCTTGGCGGGCCGGGAATTGCACTACCGCTAATCCAGATAATCCAGAAATCTCAGTATCGATCATCCCTTCCCTGTAGCTCGTTTAGTTACCCCTCCAGGGCATCGAGCATCGAGCACCGCCTCGGACAGCTCATTTCTGATCTCCGCCCGGATTTTTGAAATTGAATCCTCACCGGCACGCATTGAACCGGAAAAAGCCGGGCGTAATGGATGCCTGCAAAGTCGCTGGGGAGACTAGCCTCCGAAACGGTACACAGGATGAAACTTAGAATGCTATCGGCGGTTACGTGTCCGTGAAAATAACTTTGCTTGTTCTATTCTTGAAACTGCGCCACCAGCGAAATTCTCATGGCTAGGACAAATGAGAGTGAAATTTTCCAAAATGTCATTGTCGATTATCGCAATAGTTATGGCACAATCGATGCGAGCGCTTTGTATCTGTAGCAAGGAGGTTTTTATGTTTATAGAAACTTATTACAACGACAGGGCTGCGGTTGCCGGAAACATAAGTGAAACAGGGATACCATATCCTGAATTGGCGGGAGAGGAACTGACCGTGTGGCGGAAATACTTACCGTTTAACAGACAGGTAGAAAGTCTCCACCACTCGTTTAATGGCGTGCCTGTTCCTGACATCGTGAGTGCAGAGGTAGAGAGAGCCCAAAAAGCCCCACATTTATTTGACCAAATAGAGATCTGGAGTCGCACAGACGATCCCATGGCCGTTGGAGTCATCGGCGGCGCGAAGCCACGCTATTTTTCTATCGTACGCTGGGGGGATGCGGAATTAACGCTGACGCAGGTGAAAAGAAAACTGCGGGTCGAGAAATGGATACTCTCGTTAACCTGGATAGCGGGGATCTCGGTTTCCCTCGCTGCCGCAATGTACATCGTGCTGGAATAGGCCGCCTGATTCTGTCAGAAATCGAGCGAGGAGGCGGGGGATGTAAAAAGTTTTTAACTATGCCATTCTAATGACATGGCAAACAAAGCAAAGAAAAGAGCTGCAGGGTCGAAGAGAAAGAGCACCGATTGGAATATAGGCCAGCCACTAGCCTTCCCTCCAAAGAGGAATCCCATTATTAATCTCTTAGCGAAAGAAGCCGTAGAGGAAGCCGTAAGCGGGCCTCTCCACCTCAAACGACAAAAGCGCAAGAAAAGATAGCTAACCGCTTTCCCCCAGTCTCTACCTGCGTTGGTGTTTTTTGCTACCCCACCACGATTGCAATGAAGGCGTATTGCTATCACTCCCCGCCCCATGATGACCGGCGCCGATGGTCGTTTCTGACGGAATCGTTTAGGTAACTCACACTGATTCCGAGCTGGCAAGCCGCGCTCTTCGGCTCGTATAAATCATAGCCCGGATTCTCCTGTCGCCATTCTACCCGCCGGTCCGTTCTGTCCGGCGGAAAATATCTCGGCTCCTCTTTCCGAAACTTCGGATCGTAGAGCATCCACCCGCACGCGATGCATCTAACCCGCGCTGGCGTCTCTAAGAACTCTGGCTCCCAGGTCAGATATCCACCGCACGCTGGGCATCGGTCCATGGTTCTCTCCACTTCACTCAATTCACGCGACAGAATAACAAACGTTGCTTTACAGTAGCACCGAGAGCGCAGCGGATGTAACTGGTTGATTTCCGAGGGAGAAATGTGGCCAGGGACAGAATCGAACTGCCGA
>DASPXM010000427.1:0-8733 GCA_035637295.1 Verrucomicrobiia bacterium | reverse complement strand
CCGCTCCCGGAAGACGTGCTCCGATCGGTGTACAAAAATCCCGGCGTATACGTGAGCCAAGTCAATCAGCGTCTGATGGAATTGATCCGCGACGGTTGGTTTCCCAAAGAGTACGCCGACGATTATGTGAGGGGCGACTTGAAGGACGCGGACATCCCAAACCCCGGGCACAAGGAGGCGCAGTAATCGTTAAGGCCGATTCGCCAATGAGATGGAATACAGTTTCCCATCACGCACTATCGACCCCACCGCCGCGTCCGGTTTTGTCCACTTCCGTAATGGCGTCCTAGAGTGACATAAGCTATGACGGAGGCAAGGCTCGATCTAGATAAGTGTGGCGGAGTAAATGCTCAAGGGCTTCAATTTCCCGTGCGCCGTGCGCCGGTCAACCTGCGTCAGAGTTCGTGGCTGCGAGCCGCGGCTAATTGCCCGTCTTCGGGTAGATGAGCGAGCAGTTCCATCAGCGTCTCATACTTCGCTGGTTTCGTAAGATGCGCGTCGAAGCCGGCCTCTTTAGTTCGCTGGCGGTCCAGCTGATGCCCCCAGCCGGACAATGCGATCAGTAACATACGTTTGCCCCACGGCTGTTCGCGTATCATACGCGCGGCCTCGTAACCGTTGAGTTTGGGCATCGCGAGGTCAAGCACCGCCACATCGGGACGGAATTGCGCGGCGGTTTCAACGGCTTCAATGCCATCTTGGGCGACTTGAACCTCGTTACCGTCCTGCCGTAGCAGCCGCGCGAGAATCTCGGCGGACTGCGGGAAATCATCGGCGACCAGAATGCGCCGGCAACGATTGCCAGTGGTGTAGCCATTGCCGCTATCCTCTTCGAAGCGCTCTTGCAGCGATTCATACGGGAGCACGGGAAGGTGAACGATAAACTCGCTGCCACGGTTCACGCCGTCGCTGCGGACTTCGACATTGCCGCCGTGCATTCCGGCCAACCGATGCACCAGGGTAAGGCCCAGCCCCAGACCTCCTTCAGAACGAGTGAAAGAGCGGTCGACTTGGTAAAATAAGTCAAACACATGCGGTAAGTTCTCCGGGGCGATGCCAATACCCGTGTCTTTGACGCGGACGACGACGGTATCACCGGCCTGCTCGACGTTTAGCCAAATATGGCCGGGGCTCGGTGTGTATTTTGCGGCGTTATTCAGCAGGTTCATAAAAACCTGCGTTAGCCTTACCCGGTCGGCTTCAACGTAAACCGAATCCTGCGACATAGTGACCGTTAGTTCGTGATGCCGTTGGTCAATCAACGGCCGGCTCGATTCTACCGCCCCCCCAATCACCTCTGCTAAATTGAGCGGCTCTCGTTGCAAAACGAGCTTCTCACGGGTGATGCGACTCACATCGAAAAGGTCGTCGGTCAACCGGGTCAGATAATTGACCTGCCTGTCGATGATATCGTGCCCCCAGTGGGGATCGGATTCGGGGATGCCGGGTGTTCGTTCGAGCGTAACGACATTGCGAATGAGGGACAACGGGTTACGCAGTTCGTGCGCGAGGGTGGCCAAGAACTCATCCTTGCGCCGGTCGGCGTCGCGCAGCGCGGCGTCGCTTTCGCGCAGCGCGTTGTCGAGCCGTAATTTTTCGACGGCCAACCAGGTGCGTTCGGCCACCACATTGATCAAAGCGATTTCCCGCTCACTCCATTGGTACCGGTCGGTGGCGGCGACGATGAACGCCGAAACCAATTTGCCGTCGCGCAGCATTGGCGCGACGACAAAAGCACTGACGCCCAGCTGGCGGTAGGTTTTGACATATTCCACAGTACGCTCATCACCGTCGACGTCGGCGATCGCGGTTGTTTGGCCTGATCTTGCCGCGCTGATCACGGACGGACTGAGCGCGCTAAGAGGATAACTACCCACTAGCGACGGTACATGGGGGTGATAGTCGCGCTGGACGGTAAAGCGATCATGCTCGGCGTCCACCTCGATGAATCCGCACCGGCTTACTTTCAAATGCTCGCCAAGCGCAACCGCGACCGCCCAGAGCAGCTCGTCTGTATTGGCGGCAAAGCGGATGCATTCGCCAAGATCAAGCAGGAAAAGCGTGTCCGCCTCTGCCTCCTTGCGCCGAGTAATATCTTGAACCGCTACGTTCACGCCAAGCAACTCGCCGCTCTCGTTGTGCACCGGATAGTAGCTACAGAGGGAATGCCGGCGTTCTTTCAGACGGCCCGGAATAACACCCTGAACTTCCTCATCAATGACGGGGTGACCGGTATCAATCACGCGCCGGTAATGGGCTTCGACAGTGTCTGCCAATTCCGGCATGGCGTCGCGGACCGTTTTGCCAAGAAAATAGTCGGGTGAACGCCCGTTCATCTCGGCCAGAGCGTCGTTAATGGAGATGTAGCGCAGGTCGCGGTCGACAAAGCACAGCCCGACCGGGGCCGACGCGTAAATCGTATTCAGTTGCGCCAGTCTTTCATTGGCAACTCGTTCATTCTCGCGCATGACCTCTTGCACTTGTCGGTGGCGTAGGCCCAGAATCGTGACAGTCCAGATCATCAGCACCGCAAGGCCGTGATTGACAATGTAAATCCAACTGGGGACGTCTGGCATCGGCGGCGATAAAAAATAGTTGAAGATCGTCAGTATTGTGCAAGTCGACGCCGCCAAGATTTTTTCGCGGGTTCCGGGCAGGGCAACGACGAGCAGCAATCCGGCGATATAACTGACCGGAAGAGCCGGACCGATGGGCGTCCAGATATCAGTGACAAACATAAAGACCAAAAGCAGCGGTACCAATAGCCAAATCAGCCAACCGTGGGTCACGATTGCCGAGAAAAGGGGCTTCACCGAAGTTGTTTGACCACTGTGTCGGGAAGTTTGCGATCGGTGGATTGGCATTACCATCTACTCGTGCAGTCGCTTCATCTTTTTACGAAATAAGGACTAAGTGTAGCAAACCATCTCATTGCCATACAAGAACAAGTTGCTTTTCGAGACGCCAGCAGCACCTTCCTGCAGCGGGCAAAGCGCATAATCGTCACGCAATATGGTGGCAAAATGCTCAATAGGGACCCTGCCTGCCTTGGTACCGATTTCCGTAAAATTTAGTGATGTCTCCAGATGTTCTATCCTGGCTCTGACTCCTTGACAACCCATGCTGCGCAGACGATAGATGGCAGCAGCACGGTTAAAAGGGAGTCGCGTATGGCGAGCACGAGACAATACTACTATCGGGATTTTCGCGAGCATCTAACAGCGCTGGAGGAACGCGGCAAGCTGGTGCGCATTAAACGCGCCATCAACAAGGACACGGAATTGATGCCGCTCGTGCGCTGGCAATTTCGCGGCTTGGATGAGCGCGAGCGCAAGGCGTTCATATTCGAGAACGTCGTCGACAGCAAAGGTAGACGCTATGCGATGCCGGTGACGGTTGGAACATTGGCGGCAACCAGCGAAATTTACGCCATCGGCCTGATGTGTGGCCCCGAAGAGATCCATGAACGCTGGGCACAGGCGCAACTCAACCCGATTGAACCCATTGAAGTTACCCGCGCGCCGGCCCAAGAGGTTGTCTGGCAGGAACAGGATTTATTAGCCGGTCACGGGCTCGACATGATTCCGGTGCCGATTTCTACTCCCGGCTTCGACAACGCGCCGTATCTCACCTCAGCCAACTGGATCACTAAAGATATTGAAACGGGTATTTACAACATCGGTAACTATCGTAGCCAGATCAAAGCGCCGAACCGTACCGGCGGACTATTCACATCGCAGCATATGGGACAGCACTGGCGTAAATGTAAAGCCAAAGACAAGCGACTCGAGGCGTGCATCGCCATCGGCGTGATCCCGAGTATCGCCTATGCGGCGACAGCCAAGATTCCCTACGACTTCGACGAATACCGACTCGCCGGCGGTCTGGCCGGCGCGCCTGTAGAGCTGGTTCAAGCTAAAACCGTTGACCTGCTGGTGCCGGCAACGGCCGAGATTATTATCGAAGGTACAATTCCGACGGATGTTGTCGAGCCTGAGGGGCCGTTCGGTGAATATCCAGGCTATATGGGTCACCGGACGATTTCGCCGTTCTTGGAGGTGACCTGTATTACGCACCGCCGTGAGCCGATCTACACGGCGCTCATGAGCCAGTTTCCCCCAAGCGAGTCGAGCAAGATCAAACACACGGGCACGGAAAAAATCATTTACAAATTCCTGCGGCACGACAGCGGCAACGCGGCGGTGATCGATGTGGCCTTACATGACGAAGTCAGCGGCAGCGGCCAGGCGTACTGTGTCATCAAGATGCGTAACGCGAGCAAGGCCGACGCCTGGCGCGCATTAAATGCGTCTGCGGGTTTTACCGGCAGCTACGCGAAAGTCTGCATCGCCGTGGATGAAGACGTCGATATTCACGATCCCGCGATGATCAATTGGGCGATCTGTTACAGCATGAGACCGGATGAAGATGTGGCTATCGTCAAGGGAAAATCACCCGGGCTCGATCCGTCGACGTACCCGCCGGGAATGGAGAGTGAAGAAAAGCGGCTGAGCTCGACTTCGGCGCTGCTCATTAACGCCGTTCGTCCCTGGCCCTACACGCCTGTGTCGCTGCCGAAGAAAGAGTTCATGGAACGATCCAAACAAATTTGGGAAGAGCTGGAACTACCGCCGCTCAAGCCGCGCATGCCCTGGTACGGTTACAGTCTCGGGGCATGGGCTAAAGAGGACGAGGAAGAGGCGGAGCTGGCAGTCAAAGGCGATTATTTCAAAACCGGCGAGAAGCAAACGACTCAGAGGAAAAAGGCATAAGAAAAGCATAAGAAGACGCACGACAACGTTTAGAAAAGTCCAGGTATCCAGCGTTTCACGTTTGCTAGATAATTCTCGTAAGGCCGACCGAGTAGTTTAATCAGTTTCTTCTCGTCGCCGATTACGCGACGATGGAACCAGACCGCGACAGCTGCGGTGATGAAACCAGCGATCCATGATTTCAAGGTCAGAGTTAGGCCGATTAGAAAAATAATGTGACCGAGATACATCGGATTGCGACTGTAACCGTACGGCCCGCTGGAGACGAGTTTATCCGGCGGTGCTTCCAATCCAGGGCCGCCGCCGCCAAGTTTGAGCCGATAATGGCCGCACAGAAGGTACTGAAGATAGCCCCAGATCATCAGCGGCAAAAACCAGAGATTGGGCGCGAAGTGCGGGCCGCGGATAACTACCTCCCACAGGAGCGTCACGATCGGGTAGAGGACGAAAGTTCTAATCGGCGTGCGGCTTAAGAATCGCGTCATCGCTTATCGCTCGAAGCTTACAAAACTCGATGTTGCATGGTGGACAAATTCCCTGCCAATTTGAATAACGCAACTCAGAAATACAACAGAGCGCGCTACAGATGTCATTTGATTTTGCCTATCTAGTCGTGGGTATTACCCTGCTCCTTGCCGCTTTCGTCAAGGGCGCCACGGGTCTCGGATTTCCGCTGATCGCGACGCCCACGGTCGCGCTCCTGCTCGATATCCGAACCGCCGTGACGGTGCTGATTCTGCCCAATCTGTTCATGGACTCTGCACAAATTATCCGTGACGGTTTGCCTTGCGATATCTTGCGGCGCTTAAAAGGTTTTATAGTGCCGACTATCATCGGCGTTTTTTTGGGCACCATGGTCTTGGTCAAGACCCCCTTGTGGGTACTCAATCTTGGTCTCGGTGTGATGGTGCTGGTCTTCGTGATCTCGAACTTGCTTAGGTTGGATTTCACGGTCTCACCACAACAGGAAAATTTTTTTCGCCCATCTTCGGCTTGCTCAGCGGTTTTCTAAACGGCGTGACCAACGCTGCCGGCCCTGCTCTGGCGATCTATTTTTATAGTCTTAAGTTGGATAAGCGTACCTTCGTAAAATCGCTCGCAACGATCTTCGTGACGACGAAACTCAGCCAGTTGGTGGCGATCTCGACGTGGAATTTGTTCAACTGGTATACGATAAAGCTATCGCTGGTGGTACTCTCGTTTAGCCTCGCAGGTTTTTACGCGGGCATGAAAGCTCAGGATAGGGTCAACCAAAGGAATTTTAATCGTGGACTGCTGGTGCTGTTGGCTTTGGTCGGCGTGATATTGATCGTACGCGCGATTACCCAGGATGCGTGAAATCAACCTTATCGCCAGACCGTGTTCGCGGTATTCACCACGAGCTCCAGTTTTCGTCTTTGATTATCCGGAGAAATGCGGTTGCCTATAATTGATGAAGCAAAACCGCACTGAGGGCTCAGTCCCAGGCGGTCCTTTGAAATATAGCGGCTGGCTTCGACGATCCGCCGCGTCAATAATTCAATGGATTCGAGATCCGGTTTCTTCGTGGTCACCAGCCCTAAGACGACGAATTTGTCGTTCGGGATGTCTCGTAAGGGCTCGAACGAGCCGGATCGGGCATCGTCAAATTCCAATAGCAACCGTTGCGCATCAAGCCGGCGAAACAACTCGCGGCTGATCGCTTCGTAACCCCCTTGGGACAGCCACCGGCTGCCCTGGTTGCCGCGTCAAACGTGAAAACCAAACGTAACATCGCGAAAGCCCTTCATCATGGCATTGTCGAGCTCGATACCAAGGGACAACCACTGGTCGAAACTCCATCCGAGTCCTTCGTAAAATCTGCGAGTAGCGGGATCAAGCAGCAGACCGTAGTGCGGCGCGTCAATTTGAATGTACAGAGCTCCCAGTCGAATAAGCTCGACCACTTCCTCGCGCAGGACTTTAACGACGTCGGCGAGAAAAGCGTCGAGCGTCGGATAGGCGTCTCGCGAATATGTTGGCGACCAGAAATTCGCCCACAGCCCCGGGCTGGGAAGGGTTATCTTGGGAACTCGACTGGTTTTGCTCTTAAGGTATGCAAATTCATCCGCCGAAAGATAACGAAGACGCTTGAGCTTGGCGATTGCGCCGAGGCGGCGAGGTCGACGTTTCTTCTGTACGCCATGCTCGTCGTACCACTCTCCCCAAAGAAAAGCATCGAGATTGAAGTCGCCGAAGCCGCTGACGGCAGCGGGCATTTGACTTTGAAACGACTGGCGGCGCATCTCGCCGTCCGTGACAACCCGCAAACCGACAGTCTCCTGCAGAGCGATTGCCTCATCGACAGCGCGATCTTCGATGTCTTTGAATTGAGCAGCAGTGATCGCTCCGCCGGGGAGTTGCTTTTGTGCATCAAGTAGCCCGGGCGGTCGAAGAAGGCTTCCGACGATGTCGGCGTGAACGGTGATCATGCTCTCTTATCCTGGCTTGCCATCGCTTCATTGGCAAGGTGAGTTGAGTCACTAACTCAACTTAAGTAGGCGCCGAAATGAAAGCAAGTCTTTCTGTCGAGACATTGAATCTCGCTAAACCTAAGATGGGCTGAACATTGAGGGGTCCACTGTATTTCCCTTCATGTACAGAGAGACTAAGCCGATCGGCAGTTCGTCCATTAGGCCGGTTACGCCACTGATGCGGGTGCTGGCGCAGAAAAATTCGGCGCAAATTGAAGGCAGGTTCAATATTGAACTACAGACGAACAGGAAAACTGCTAATAAGTAGTTCAGATTTCGTTCGCCGAGAAGGATTTGCGGCTATCAGGCTGTTCCGTTCTAATTCGGTCTTGTAAAAGAGGCCGTCGTATTGCTGTTTGATCAGGGGATGCGCCGCATTGCTGACTATTACAGAGATTCCTTTCACAGCCAGCGTCTGCGCAACTTTCGCTAATCTAAGTTCATCTGAATGATGAAACAGCTTGGAATTGTATTTTATGAACCCGTTGGCCGCAGCTTATTTCTCTTCATCCCAAGGCATCGCGGGAAGTTTGTCGAGACCTTTAACGAAGTGGTCGAGATTGAAGGGCTGCTGCCGTTTCAGCACGTCGAAGATTTCGGCAGAGACCACACAAGCGATCAGTCGCTTCGCCTCGTTTTCAGCGTGACCGGCTTCAACGAGACGTTTGAAGCTCTGTTGTGTCTGGGGAGGATCGTTGCTGCGCAGCTGGTTATCTACCACCTCCATGATCGCGGCTTGCAAATGGGGATTGGTTTCTGATTTCGGCATATCTTACTCCTGCTATCCATCACAGGGCTGGCGCATAGAGGTGATCCGGTAAGCCGCGGATGTAGTCGATGGTTTCCTTCAACGAAATTACATCGGCGTACTTCATCGCCATGTCGAAGAGATTGATCTTGTGCGATGCTTGCCCTCGGTCGAAGACGCATTCTTCGACCACGGAAACTTTCATGTTGTAGGAAAACGCGTCGATCACGCTGGCACGCACGCAGCCGCTGGTGGTCGTGCCTGCGACTAAGACGCTGTCGGCGTGAACCTCGTTGAGCATACTCATGAGCGGCGTGCCGAAAAATGCGCTGGGTTTCTGCTTGCGCACGACGATGTCTCCTGGCTGCGGCGCGATTTCAGAGACGATCTCATTGCCCTTATCCCAGGTTTCGCTCATATCTTCAGTGGACCGGCTATTTTTTGCTTGCCAGCGGCCGAAGGCGACGCTGTTGGAGCGGTCGTCGTGGCCGGTGGTGTAAAATGTCGGCAAATGTTTTTTCCTCGCTTCGGCGAGCAATTTGCCAATGTGATGTACGCCTTGCCATCCTTCGGCCCCGCAGCTGTTGCGAAAGCGTTTGACCGATTCGAGAATCGGCTCCGACTTGTCGCCGACAAAGTTGTAATTCACGTCAATGACAAGAATAGCCGGCCGTTGGCCGAAGCCCGCCCGCTTGCCGTAGCCCGAGAGGGCAAATACTTC
>DASPXM010000426.1:0-5316 GCA_035637295.1 Verrucomicrobiia bacterium | reverse complement strand
GACGGGGCAGGCCAAGTTGGATAACCCGACGCCGGAGCGCTGGTTCAACACGGCGGCCTTCGCCATCCCGCCGTTCGGCAGCTTCGGCAATTCGGGCCGTAACATCCTGGATGGGCCGAGTTACAAGAACGTCAACTTCTCGCTGGTCAAGAACACCAGGGTCCGCGAATTCACGATAATTCAATTCCGTACCGAATTCTTCAATCTCTTCAACCATCCGAACTTCGGACTGCCGGACAACTTCGTCGGCTCGCCTTCGTTCGGCAGACTCGTTTCAGCCGACAGCCCGCGACGCATCCAGTTCGGGTTGAAACTATTGTTTTAAGAGCCGGAGGCTAATGTCTGGACCCTTTTGAAATGCGGTTTTGGTTTTTGCCTCGTCAACGGCGACTGACTTTAGCCCGGCTTTTATGGGCTTTGAAAAATAAATGTAACAATCGGCGCCGCAATCCCAGCCCGCGAACGCGGGCGGCAGCATAGAGCCTTGTCATTACCACAATTTTGCGCGAAATGAGTGTTCACATTCTCAGCCTGCGGAGCAGGCGGCAGAATAGAGCCTGGGGTGGAGCGTCAGCGGAACCCCAGGAATATGGCGTAAGTACGCATCAAGCCCGCGAAGTGGGCGGCAGCTTTTTGTCATGCGCCATTTCATCGTCATTGAGATTGGGCCAATGGCTGTCGCCCGCTTCGCAGGCTTGTGCGATAAATCCTGATCGTACCTGGGGTTCCGCTACGCTCCACCTCAGGCTTTATGCTGCCGCCCGCATCCGCGGGCTGAGAATGTGAACACTCATTTCCGCAAAATTGTGGGTAATGGCAAACGCGCCGCTTCCCCGTAGACTCAATCGCAAACCGATATAATTGTAGCGCAAGGCTTCCCTTGCGCTACCCTTCCTTCTTCAAGCCCATGTAATAATCCCGCTGTTTTTTATCAAGGTGTTCTATGGCGTAGCGCAGAGCCGTGCGTGGCATAGCGCCGGCATATTTATCCAAAAAGCCCAACAGTTTCTGGGGATCTTTTTTGCCGGCCTCGCGCAGCCACCCTCCAGTGGCCTTGTGGATTAAGTCGTGGTCGTCGTTAAGCAACATTTCGGCGATTTTAAAAGTATCAGCGACGGCGCCTGCTCTAATAAAATAGTAGGTGCTGACAATGGCAGTGCGGCGTTCCCACACATTTTTAGAGCGCGCCAGCTTGTACAAAACATCGCGCGGCTTATCAAACAAGTAGCCGCCAACGACATATGGAGCGCTACGATCAACTAAATCCCAATTGTTGATTCTATCGTGGCGCCTGATATAAAGATCGAACAGCTCTTTTCTGCGCTCCTCGCGTATTTTTTTGCTGCGGGCTTGCCAATCCATAATACTAACCGCGCCCACCCTTACCTCATGAATCGGGCTCTCGATCAATTTCTCGATTTCGCCGGGCGGCATTTCAATGAACTCTTTGGCGAGGGTGAAGACCTGTCCCATGCGCACTCCCAGGAATTCATCACCCTCGCCATACTCGCCGGCGCCGGTTTTGAAGTAGCGCTGAATCTTCTTCAGTTCTTCCGGCGAACGGTAAGTTTTCAGCTTCTTGATAAACTCCACGGCGGTCATAGCTGCCGGCATATTACTTCCTTTCCATGGCATGCGCCCGGAGAATCAGACCCATCGGATCCACTCGCGGACGATGGCCTCAAACGCCGCCCGCCTGGTTTGGATGTCTTTTCCGACGCCGAGTGTCACGAGACAGCGATCCTTGGCGAGCCACTCTAACAGGCCCGCGGGATCGGCGATACTGATACCCGTCGTCGCGGTAGCCTTCACCCTTGCGCCCGTATGGAAGATGAGCTGGACGCAGTCCCTGGAGCGAAGGTTGACGGTCGCAAAGAAGTCCGTCGTGCGAAAGCTCGGCGCGTTCCATTTGATCGCTTCGCTGATCCCGGGATCGACATTGAGGATGATCTGCCGAACAGTCTCTATATCCTTCTTCAAAGGATGATCCTGGCGAGCGGAGATGTAAAGCCAGTCGGCCCCCACCACTTTTTAACGCCTTCAGACTCCGCCCAAAATTTCCACACCTCGGCGACCGGAGCGTCGAAGGTCCGGGTGACGACCAGGTCTTTGGTTTCGCTCTTCTGATTATTTTGTGTCACGAACTTTTTTCCCTCCGGTTGAGAATTTGCCACGAGAGCCAATACGCCAGCCATGATTAGTCCCCCCAGGATGGCGCCGCTGCTTTTTGCCATGTTCTTCATAACGGTCTCCTTTTTTGCCGACAACGCCTGGCCTAATTTTTTGAAGCGTGTGCAAATAAAAGTTGAATACGCACAACTATATGAAATGGCGACAGCCTTTGGAGTGCGGGCGCTCGGGACCGCTTTGGTAGTCATTTGCGGATTCTACAGACTCCCGTGACAAGAGACGCGGTGGGCTTCCTTTCCATCATCGCCAGAGTATCGAAGTGGACTACCAAAGCGGTCCCGAGCGCCCGCACTCCAAAGGCTCCGCCGATCTGATTTATGTGCAGACCTCAATAATTTGAGGCCCCGGCACATAAATCGGGAGTCGCGCCACACAGTGTTGATTGCAAATGGTTTTTATTCGCACAGGCTTCAGCTATTTCCCCCCATAGGCTCGCTTCAAATCGTCGATGACTATCTTCTTCATTTTGAGCATGGCTTCCATGACTCTTTTCGATTTTTGAGGGTCGGGGTCGCCTAGCATCTCACCCAGGACGGTGGGATTGATCTGCCACGACAGGCCATATTTGTCTTTCAGCCAGCCACACGGCCCTTCTTCCCCGCCTTCCGAAAGCTTCTCCCAAAACTCGTCCACTTCTTGCTGCGTTTTGCAATCCACGGAGAATGATACGGCCTCGGTGAATTTGAATTGTGGCCCGCCGTTTAACGCGATGAATTCTTCCCCGTCGAGCTGAAACACCACGGTCATCGCGCTGCCTTTAGGCCCAGGCCCCGCTTCTCCATAGCGGCTGATTGACAGGATCTTCGAGTTTTTAAAAATCGAGACGTAAAAATTCGCCGCTTCCTCGGCCTGGTTATCGAACCATAGGAATGGGGTGATCTTTTGCATATGTTCTCCTTCCGGTTTGCGATTCTGAGTTAGCGCGCGGCTACTTCTTGGCGTCCAACTGCCTGCGCAGGCGCTCCTCCTGCTCTCGGAGTTCGGGAGTGAATTCGGCGCCGAAGTCCTCCATCTCGAATACCTGACGAATTTCGACCTCGCCTTCTTCCTCGTTATCCGGATTGGGGATGCGCTTGGCCCATTCGATCGCCTCTTCCATGGTCTTCACCTGCCATATCCAGAAACCACAGATCAATTCTTTCGATTCCGTAAAAGGCCCGTCGGTCACTGTAAGCTTGCCTTTGGAAAACCTGACGCGCGCGCCCTTCGAGCTTGGATGAAGTCCCTCTCCGGCAAGCATTACACCGGCCTTCACCAATTCTTCGTTGTATTTCCCCATTTCGGCTAGCATCTTTTCGCTTGGCATCTCGCCAGCCTCTGTTTTGTCGTTTGCTTTTATTAGAACAATGACTCGCATCGTAATTTCTCCTTATGGTTTACAAGTTTAGGAGCTGGGCTTCCGGACGGAATTGACCGGCTAATCCCTTGCTCTATCTGTACGTCGAATGATGTTGGGGGAAATCGACACGTCGAACATTTTTTTTGGGTAGCGCGACTACGCGCTCGAAACGCCGATCCGCCGCAGGACCCGGGGGCAGATTCTTGACCGGCAAAGCGCTTTGCTCCTGCAACACCCTGTATTCGGCTCCGCGCCCTGCTCATTGCGCTAAGCAGGAACTTGTCCAGTTCGGCCGGCGACCGAGTCGCGCGCACATGCAGCAGCGCCTGCGCCAGCGTGTTGGCGCCTCCCCAAACGGTGATCTAAAGCGGGCGCGGATCGGGACGGTCTACAGCGCGGATGATGGCTTCGGCGCCGGGCGACATCTTGTCGGGACCGACGGCCGCCATGCCGTAAGCAGGCTGCCCAGACCACACCAGAGCATCCAGCTCGGACGCTTCAGGCCAACCCGAAGCATGCTTGAGCAGGTTTGACCGCGCCTCGCCATAGGCCGCG
Source organism: Verrucomicrobiia bacterium (assembly GCA_035637295.1). Taxonomy (GTDB): domain Bacteria; phylum Desulfobacterota; class Binatia; order UBA9968; family UBA9968; genus DP-20. The sequence goes on along the minus strand of DASPXM010000426.1, from coordinate 1,232 downwards.
ATCAGCTTTCGCATGATGTCGGGTTGAACTTTGTTTTTCTGCCACGTAGAAGTGGCGCCGATCAAAGCTTCCAGGTCTAGCTCGTTGGAATACAGCAGCAGGCGGACGAAAGACATCTGGTCGTCAGGTTCGTAGCCCATATCGCTCAGCGCCACGACGCGCGGCTTTCCGACAAATTCATCCACATAACCGGGCTGCAAAAGCTGGACGCCGGCGCCTCCAGTGGTTGTGAACAATAGCCCCGTGGTCAGCGCAAAAATCAGTGGGAGCAATTTTGTGTTCATTCGACCTCCCCAGATGGGAACCTCCGAGCGGAACGCGCTCGAGCTTTGGCAGCCTCTTCTTCACGGTTTCTCGGAGGCGCGTTCGTCTCAAGCGCGTTCAGCAGTTTTCTGGAGACTGCCTCGATCTCATCAACGGCTGTCAGGAATGCGACTTCATTGGCTTTTGATGGTTTGTTGAAGCCGCTCAACTTTCTCACGAATTGTAATGAGGCCGCGCGTATCTCTTCGTCCGTCACAGGCGGTTCGAAGTTGAAGAGCGTCTTGATGTTCCTACACATAAACGTTATCTCGATTTTTCCGCCGGCGCCCAAATAGATGAAGCGTCTGCAAATTAAGGTTGAATACGGTCAGCTACATGAAATGGCGGCAGCCTTTGGAGTGCGGGCGCTCGGGACCGCTTTGGTAGTCCACTTCGATACTCTGGCAATGATGGAAAGGAAGCCCACTGCATCGCTTGCCCCATTAGCCTGTAGAATCCGCAGATGACTACCAAAGCAGTCCCGAGCGCCCGCACTCCAAAGGCTCCGCCGATCTTATCTATGCACACACTTCAAATAGATAGCTCCGGCTTTAAACGGGGCAGGCAATTATGACGGGTAACGTGGTCACGTCGGCAGGCGTCCCTTGAGGAACCGCCCCGTATGCGATCGCTTGCAAGCGGCGATCTCTTCCGGCGCGCCGGTCGCCACTACTTCGCCTCCCGCGTGTCCGCCTTCAGGCCCGAGATCGATCACGTGGTCGGCGGTCTTGATCACGTCCAGGTGGTGCTCGATTACGATCACCGTATGCCCGGCGTCCACCAGCCGATTCAAAGAAGCCAGCAGCCGCTCGACGTCCGCGAGGTGCAATCCCGTCGTCGGCTCGTCGAGGATGTAGACCGTATGCTTCGCCCGCTGCAGCTTGCTAAGTTCCGTCGCGATCTTGATCCGCTGCGCTTCGCCACCTGAT
>DASPXM010000425.1:0-16347 GCA_035637295.1 Verrucomicrobiia bacterium | reverse complement strand
CTATTGCGATGACTTCGAGGAGTTGATCCAAAGTTGCCCGATTCCCGTAATCATCGCCGGCGGCAAGAAGACGCCGGAAATGGAAGCGCTGGAACTAGCGCACAACGCCGTCAAACACGGCGCCGTCGGCGTCGACATGGGCCGCAATATTTTCCAGTCCGATTCGCCGGTCGGCATGATCAAAGCCGTACGGGCGATCGTTCACGAAAACGTCTCGGTGAAGGAAGCCTACAAGATCTACGAAAGTGAAAAGGCCGGCATGGCGCGAAAAGCATCGTAAATGGAATGTTCTCTGACTGAATGTCGGGAATGGCCGCGACTATTCCCGACATTTCAATTCAATTTAAGCTTGCCGATTACCGCTGAGCCTCAAACATGCACGTCGCGATGTACTACAACAACCAGGATGTTCGTCTCGAAGAACTGCCCGTGCCGAGACTCGGTCCGGGTGAGTTATTGATCAGGACGCGGGCGAGCGGGATCTGCGGCAGCGACCTGATGGAATGGTATCGCATCCAAAAAGCGCCGCTGGTCTTGGGCCACGAAGTTACCGGTGAGGTGGTGCAAGCCGGCGAGGGGGTCGAAGACTTCTGCGTGGGGGATCGCGTCTTTTCTTCGCATCATGTGCCGTGCGGTAACTGTCGTTACTGTTTAGCCGGCCATCAATCGGTTTGCGACCTCTTGCGCATGACGCACTTCGATCCCGGCGGTTTCGCCGAGTATATTCGCGTGCCCAAAATCAACGTCGCGTTGGGCACGCTGCGCATTCCTGACTCGATGACGTTTGACGAGGGATCATTCATCGAGCCCTTGGCCTGCGTCGTGCGCGCGCAGCGTTTCGCCCGTCTAACTGGCGGACAAACCGTCCTGGTAATCGGCAGCGGTATTTCCGGTTTGCTGCACATCCAAATGGCGCGCGCGCGCGGAGCGGCGCGCATTATTGCGACGGATCTCAACGAGTTTCGGCTTAACGCGGCAAGGCAATTTGGCGCTGACGCGACGATTCACGGATCGGAAGACGTGCCGGCGCGGCTGCGCGATTTGAATGACGGCCGCTTGGCGGATTTGGTGATCGTTTGCGTTGGCGCGATGCCGGCGATTCGGCAGGCTGTGCAATCAATCGATCGCGGCGGTACGCTGCTGTTTTTTGCCACGACCGCTGCCGGCGTCGATGTGCCAATCCCGCTTTTTGATTTTTGGCGCGACGAAATTTCGCTGGTCACATCCTACGCGGGGACCGGAGAAGACCTGGCGGAGTCGTTGGCATTGATTCGCGATCACCAAGTAGCCGTCGCGAAAATGGTGACGCATCGCCTGCCCTTGGCCGATGCAGGGCTTGGGTTCCGACTCGCAACGAGCGGTCAGGATGCCATCAAAGTGATCATTGATCCCGTGCTCGAGTCAAATTAGCAGGCCGTTCACCCCTCCGAGAGCCTTCAGGGCGAACGGTTGACATCATTGGCGATTTTTCCGTTCTGCTGAGCCGGACCAAGCATGAGGTTCTCGAAGCAGGAAGACCATTTTTTTCGGCAACGACAAATTTAACAAAGGCCATGGCCCGCAAGCGTTATCTCAAAAAGACGCCTCTCACCGAGGCGCGCGAACTGTTCTTATCAACAGTCGATCCGCTGCGCCTCGGCAGTGAAGAAATTCCCGTTGAGGAGGCTCTCGATCGCGTCACCGCAGAGCCGATTTTTGCAAGAATCTCCTCGCCGCATTATCACGCCTCCGCCATGGATGGGATTTGCGTGCGCGCTGAGGACACGTTCGGCGCCTCGGAGTTTGTCGGCAAAAAACTCAAATTGACAGATCTCGATTCACCGGGATTTTGCGTTTTCAAATACGTCGACACCGGTAACGCGCTGCCACCGTGGGCCAACGCCGTCATCATGATCGAGAAGGTTCATCAACTCGAAAACGACACGGTGGAAATCTTTGAATCCGTGCCACCGTGGAACCACGTCCGTCTGGTCGGCGAAGATGTGGTGGCTACGGAATTGCTCCTGGCGCGCTCGCATCGTTTGCGGCCTTACGACTTGGGCGCTCTGCTCGCGGCGGGACACACCTGCGTGCGCGTCAAAGCCAATCCAAAGATCGGCATCATTCCCACCGGCGATGAACTGATTCAGCCCGGCGAAGAAGCCACGCCGGGCGCGGTCATTGAATTTAACTCAACCGTTTTGGCCGCGTTCATCCGCGAGTGGGGCGGCACGCCGATAAAGTATCCGAGAGCAAGAGATGACTTCGCGTTGCTCAAGCAAGCCGTACAGCAGGCTACTGAAGACTGTGACCTAGTGACTATCATCGCCGGTTCTTCGGCCGGCGAGCACGACTTGACTTCCGACGTTGTCGCCGGGACCGGCGAATTATTGGCGCACGGTATCGATGTCATGCCGGGCAAACCGGCGGTGTTGGGACAGATCGTGGGTAAGCCCGTAATCGGCGTGCCCGGTTATCCGGTGTCGGCAATCGTCATTGCGCGGGAGATCCTGCGCCCGGCGATCGAAAAGTTTCTCGGCGCGGTTGCGCCTGCTTATCCAACTGTGCGCGCGGTCGTGCCTAAAAAAATCGCCTCGCACCTCGGGCTCGAAGAATTCATTCGCGTAACGCTCGGGCGAGTCGGTGAAACGCTGGTTGCCGTACCGCTCGCGCGCGGCGCTGGAGTGATTACCACGATGGTGCGCGCCGACGGTTTGTTGCGCATCCCAAGTTTGGTCGAGGGATTGAATGCCGGCGAGGAGGCCGACGTTGAGCTTCTTCGGCCGATCGAAGATGTCGAGAACACGATTCTCTGCACCGGCAGCCATGACCTGGCGATCGCAGTGCTCGAGGATCAACTCAAGCAGCGCCATCCGGAACTCAAGATCGCAGCGAGCAATGTCGGTAGTCTTGGCGGGTTACTGGCCTTGGCGCGCGGCGAAACCCATATCGCCGGCACCCATTTGCTTGATCCCGAAAGCGGCGTGTACAACATTCCCGACATAAAAAAAACAATTTCTAAAGCGCCCCTCGAGCTGATTCACCTGGCGCAAAGGGAACAGGGCATTCTCGTCGCGCGCGGCAATCCAAAATCCATTAACAGTCTCAGAGACGTGGCCAAGCGCGGCATCCGCTTCGTCAACCGCCAACCCGGCTCCGGTACGCGAGTTTTGTTAGACCATGGGCTCAAGAAAATCGGCATTGACCCGGCGGCGATCGCTGGCTACGAACGCGAAGAATTTACCCATATGGCCGTCGGCGTGGCGGTGGCGAGCGGCCTAGCCGATGCTGCTCTCGGCGTACGCGCAGCAGCCACGGCCTTGGCGCTCGATTTCATTCCAGTCGCCAGTGAGGAGTATGACTTGCTCGTTTCCCGTCCCTTTTTCGATTCCCAGCGCGGCGCAAAGCTGGTCCAAACAATTCGTTCTGATGGATTCAAATCGGCGGTGGCTGCGCTCGGCGGTTACGATACGACTCATTGCGGCGAAATCCTTTATCGTCAATAGATCCTGCGTTATCGATACGCCGAAGCGAGATCCGGCGCCGGCGTGCTGAGCAACTATCGGTCCGTCAATCCTCGCCATTTTCAGCCAGGCCGTCAGCTTGCCTCGGCAACGAGCAAACTTTGGGCGGCGCATATCTCCTCCGGGGTCGCGGTCCGGCAGTGCCCTTGGCCGTCACCGTTTGTCCATTTCTGTACCGCTTCCCCCGGAGTAGATTTTATTCTTCTCCCGCAAAAACAGGCCCTTAAGTATGTCGGGTCGATGGCACCGGCATTGCTGAAGAAGTGCTTGGGAATAATTTATGGAAAAAGAATTGGAAAGTCTCCGACTGCTCACTCTCCCCGAAGCTGCGCAAATGCTCCATGTCTCCACGCGTACCCTGCAGCGAATGATCCGAAAAAACGATCTGCCTGCATTCAAAGTCGGCGGCCAGTGGCGCGTGCGCGAGAGCCAACTAGCACAGTGGATTCGATTTCGCGAGGGCTCAAGCGGTACGACAGAAAACGGCGGCGATTCCCTATGACTCTTACGAAAGGCCGGATAGATTGTCAGCGCAGATATCGCGATCTGTCGGCTTTGCTGAAGAATCGAACCTCGGACAGATACCCGTCGTAGTGTGAAAGGGGTTTGGAATAAACCGGACGGTGGCTTAAGAAGTAACAACCCTGCCTCGGACTTCGAGAAACTATCAACGTTGTTTTCACACCGAGCGAAGGCGTTTTTGGGCCAACCAGAATGATCCGTGGGCACGACTGGGACCTAGCAGGCATGTGGAAGCTTGACGAGATCCTACTTCAGGCCACGGGCTCGTTTCTGCGAGAGCTGCGGCAAAGATTGCTGATCATTATACTGGTCGCGGTCCTGCCAATTCTGGCATTGATTCTTTATCAGGCCAAACTAGCGCGCGATCTCCAGATCGCCGAGGCTCAAGAGAATGCCTGGCAGATCGTCGAAAAAGTTGCGCTTCGGGAAGCGCGATTCATCGATTCGGCCAAGCAGTTGTTAACTCTCTTGGCCGAAACGCCGGATGTGACAGATAACGACTTCGCAGGTTGCAGCGACTTTCTACGGCGATTTGCCGAACGCAACAAACTTTATGTCGATCTAGGCGTCGCCGACTCCAACGGCGATATAGTCTGTCGTGCCGAGCAGTCTGGCGATGCCGGCGAAAATTTAGCGCGCACCAGCCACTTTCGCGGCGCAATGACCGCCCGCACTTTTGCCATCGGCGATTATCAGCTTCACAGCAAAGCCGAGCGAAGGAGCGTCAATTTTGCCTATCCTATTCTCACTCATGACAGCCATGTTAGCGCGATAATCTTCGTCGCGTTGGATATCAGCTGGATCAACGAGCTGGCGGCGGAAAACAACTTGCCTGACGGAGTATCCCTGTCAGTGGTCGATAGCAAAGGTATCCTCTTGGCGAGATTCCCCGAACCACAGAAGTGGGTCGGTAGACATATTCCCGACGCCTCGCTGTTCGAGATGCTGCAGCTGCGCAGCCAGGTCACTAAAGAACTGGTTGGTTTAGACGGCGTAGACCGGCTCTACGCACTCAAGCCGCTGTCGTTAAACGCCGCGGCAGGACAAATTTACGTGATGGTCGGAATTCCCAAGGACGTCGCGTTCGGCCAAGTCAACCGTTCGTTGGCGCGCAACTTGAGCTGGCTTGCGCTGGTTTCCTTCTCGGCAACCAGCATAGCTTGGCTGATCGGCAGCAAGTTCGTCGTGGGATACGTGAAGGTACGTGCCGAGGCCGAAGAAGCGCGAGCTCGGCTCGCGGCGATTGTCGAGTCTTCTGAAGACGCGATCATCGGTATGAGGCTGGACGGCATTGTCACAAGTTGGAATGCCGGCGCGGAATCGATGTACGGATTCAGATCTCATGAGATGGTCGGCCAACCGGTGGAGCGACTGATCCCGCCGGAACTCCATGGCGAGGTCTCCGAGCTCCTGGAGATCGTCAAAAACGGCCGCGGCATTAACCGATACGAGAGTCGGCGCATGCGCAAGGATGGCCAGGCTTTTGATGTGTCCGCTTCGCTATCACCGACCCGCGATTTGCGCGGTAAAGTCATGGGGGCCGCCACGATTACCAGGGACATCACGTTGCTGCGTAAAGGCGAAGAGCAACTGCTCGCCTATACCGATCATCTGGAGATGCTCAACGGTGTGTCGCAGGAAATTGCCGGCACGCTCTCCGTAGACGAAGTGGTCGAGCGCGGCTTGAGCCGCTTGTTGGCAGCAAGCGGGTTTGATTTTGCATTCGTGCGCTTCTTTCAGGGAACCCCGGATCGCACATTTTACGGCGTTTCTGCAAAATCCCATTCACTCAAAGATCTCGAGCAGATTTGGTCGCAACTGGGCAACGAGTTCGAGCAATGCTTTTGGGAGTGCAGAAACGCGTGGTTTGTTGAAGACGTTGCCGCGGCACCGGAGCTTGCTCTTGCCGCTGAGACCAATGAGATCAAAGCCCTTGCGGTATTGCCGCTGACTCATGGCGAGCCACTCCGGGCGGCGGCCGCGCTGATGAGCACACATGAGCTTCCGTTCGGCACGGACGAAAAACAATTTCTCCAGGCGATGTCACGGCAGATCGCCCTAGCGGTGGAAAACGCGAGACTCTACAGCGCTACGCTGCGGGCAAACCAAGAGTTGCGCCGAGAGATCGAAGAGCGCAAACGGGCGGAGCAAACCTTGGCCGATTTTACCGCTATGGTAGCCCATGATCTACGCTCGCCGCTATCAAATGTGGTCTCGATCACGGATTCGATCAGGGATGGGTTGTTCGGTCCGGTTACGGAACTGCAAAGGAAGTGGCTTTGGAAAGTGGAGGAGAGCTGCAGAAGCTTAATTGGTCACGTGAGCGATTTTCTCGATATGTCGAAGATCGATGCCGGCAAACTGCAACTCCTCAAAGCGCCGGTCGACCTCGCCACGTTGCTGCGCGACAGATTACTGGAATATTCGGTAGAAGCGGATAAACGAAAGATCGCGCTTAAGGCCTCGATCAGCGATTCTTTTCCGCCACTTTTTCTCGATGGCCGGCGTTTCAACCAGGTCTTGGATAATCTTTTGAGCAATGCGTTTAAATTCACCGCTGCCGGTGGCGTCGTCGAGGTGGCAGCGCAGATCTATGGCGATCGTGACGTCGTCATGTGGGTCAAAGATTCCGGAATCGGCATAGCTGGCGACGAAACGGATCTTATTTTTGATAAATATCGCCAAGTCATCAGTGGGCAACAAGCCGATCGCAAAGGCACGGGGCTTGGACTGGCGATCTGCAAGAAAATTGTCGAAGCCCACGGCGGGCGAATCTGGGTAGAGAGTGAGCCGGGGAAGGGGAGTACTTTTTTCGTCTCGCTGCCGCTAAACGCAACCGACCCGGGTTATGCTACACCGGCATAACGCCGTGTTTTTCTCGGTCGCTGTTCCTTCCTCTGGGACCAAACCAAACGCGAAGTGGTGAGAGGTTTTCAATGGCATCAGAAGCTTCTTTAAACTGGGACTTGCGTTGAGAGATCAGCTGAGCCAATCCCTTTTCGGTGTCGATGATTTAGCGGACCGGCCAGCCTCATCGGGAGGATGCATTTGACCTCGGCAGAATTAGCACGGCAGGTGGGTGAGGAGGCAGCGACGGAAGCTCGTGTCGCGGCCCTCCATCAAATAACTACGGCGGTTACATCGACGCTGGATCTTCATGCCGTGTTGAAAATCCTGATGGAGAAGATGGATATCTTTTTGCCCTACAGTGCGATCCAGGTCTGGCTGATGAATACAGAGTCCAGAGTACTGGAACGTGCGGCGTGCCGGAATCTCGATGAGGCGGAATGGAAGCGCCGTCAATTGAAGAATACTCCGGCTCTAGTCAAGGAAGCCATGGTCAGCAGAGCGCCGGTCGTCGTGCGCAATGTTCAGACGGACGCGCGCACCCTGGACCCGGCATTTTACCGCAACCAGGGCATCGTTTCGTATCTCGGTCTACCATTAGTCGTTAAGGACGAAGTCTTAGGGGTCTTGGTCACGCTCACTCGACAAGAGTATCAGTTTTCTCCGGCAGAGATCGAGTTCCTCTCAACGCTGGCCGGACAAGCGGCCATAGGCATTCATAATTCCCAGCTTTATGAGCAAACGACGAAGCAAGCGGCTGAGCTGGAGCGAGCCTATCAAGAGCTAAAGAACAAAGAAGAAATTCAAGCGCTCCTCAAAGATCTGAACCAGGACATCACGCGACTGGATATCGATAGCCTGCTTAGGAACTTGACTGAGAAAGTCCGCGAGATACTGAGAGTCGACATATCAGACGTTAGGATTATGGTCGAAGGGCAGTGGACACTTACCGGGATCACGGGGATAGATCCCAACCTTCTCATGTCAGGCCGTTCTGGGACAGGCCGAGGTCCAGCGGGATGGATCCAGCAGCATCGTCAGCCTCTTGTAATAGCGGATTTGTCCCATACCGAAGTTCCTGTCGGCTCGACCATGAAGAGTTTGGGTATACACGGTTACGTCGGCGTTCCGCTTTTCTCGAGGGGCGGCGAGGTCATAGGGGTATTGAGGGGCTTAAGCTATCAGCCGAGGGAGTTTACTCAAGCAGAAGTCGAGCTGCTTCAACTCTTGGCCAGCGGCAGCGGGGTGGCGTTAGAAAACGCGAAGCTTCTAGACGAGATCAAGTGCCAGACAGTGGCGTTGGAGCGATCAAATGAAGCCAAAGATGAATTGATGGAAGTCATGGCGAGGCAGAAGGAGGAATTAGCTCGACTGAATGGGGGTTTACAAAGTGAAATCGCCGAGCGAGGACGGGCCAGGGCAGAACTCGCGGCAAAGAACCGTGATCTCGAGACGCTTCTTTACGTCATTTCTCACGATCTTCGGGAGCCGCTGCGGGCGATCGAGAACTTCTCCCGTATCGTCAATGATCGTTACAAGGATCACCTCGATGAGAAGGGCCAGGACTTCTTACGCCGGGTCATTCTAGGAGCGCAGAGGTTAAATCGACTTCTCGACGATATCCTAACACTCTCCCGCTCGCAGCGGATAGGGGTGCCCACAGAGGAAGTCGATGGAGAGACCATCGTGCTCGAGGCATTGCGCCGACTCGAGGGGAAAATCAGCGCGACCAATGCTTGGGTTCGCGTAGCGGATAACTTTGAGGGACTGCGGGTGGACAAAACCTGGGCGACCCAAGCGATTTACAATTTGCTCGTAAACGCTCTTAAGTTTACCCGTGATGGCGAAGCGCCTGATGTCGAGATCGCGCCCTATTCACCTGAGGGGTCAGGCGCTGGTGTCGTCGGTATCGCCGTCCGCGACCGTGGTCCCGGAGTGGCGCCGGAACACGCCGAACGCATCTTCCAGCTTTTCCAACGAGCCGTCGGGCGAGAAGTCGAGGGGACCGGCGCTGGCCTTGCTATCGTCAGGCAGATCGCTGAGCGCCATGGCGGAAATGCTTGGGTAGAGCCGCGCGAGGGCGGCGGTTCGCAGTTTGTCATCACATTCAGTCAAAGCAAAGGTGTGCAAGGAAGGGAGTCGTAATGAATGCTGAACCCATGGAGATCCTTCTGGTGGAGGATAACGAGGACGACATCGTACTCGAGCAAGAGGCTCTCGCCGATGCCAATCTCGTTAATTTGATGTGCGTGGTGCGTGACGGCGAAGAGGCCATGGCTTATCTACGCCGACAGGGTAAGTATCAGAAGGCCGAAGCTCCGGGTCTCATTCTTCTCGACATCAACATGCCTAAGAAGAATGGCTTCGAGGTGCTCAATGAAATAAAAGCCGACCCCGCTCTGATGCACATCCCGGTCGTGATGCTTACCACCAGCGAAAGTGAAGCGGACGTTGTCAAGTCCTACGCTAAGGGCGCCTGCTCATACATCACCAAACCGATGGACTTTGATAAATTCAGAGACGTAGTAAAGCAATTTACTCTTTATTGGGCGCTGGTCGCTAGGGTGCCTGCTCGAGTTAGGTGAAAGAAATGCGAGTTCTGCTCGTCGAAGACAATGAAGACGACGCCCTATTAATTCGGGAAACGCTGTCTGAGACGACTTTGGAAATCAAGTGCGCCGGGAGGCTTTCCACGGCGTTGGAACAGCTGGCAACCGGGAGGTTCGATGCGATCTTGCTAGACCTCTCGCTTCCAGATGCGCAAGGCCTGAATACCATCGGCCGTGTGCTCGGCCAAGCTCCCGGCGTTCCAATCGTCGTTCTGACCGGTCTCAACGATGAGGAAGCGGCAGTTAAGGCCGTCGAGCAGGGAGCCCAGGATTATCTGATCAAAGGGCAAGCGGACGGCCATTTGTTAGCGCGCTCTTTGCGCTATGCGATTCAGCGGCATCGGAGCGAGGAGCGGCTGAAGGAGCGCAACCGGGAGCTGCTGGTGCTCAAAAAAATCAGCGAGACCATTTTAGGTTTTTTGGATTTGCGCTCGGTTACCGAGAGCATTTTAGAGGAGGCGATGCTGAGCGGTTCGTTCGATCTTGGCAATATCCGATTGCTGGACCGTAGCGGTGAGACCCTTGAAGTTGCGGCCAACCGGGGCTATCGAGATCCACAAAATGCGCTCGGCCATCGCCGGCTTAGCCGGGCGATGGCAAGCCGACAATCACATTTTGGCGACCGCCTTTTTAACGAGTCCTGTATCGAAGAGCATGTGCAAGAATCTGGACGGTTCAGGACGTTGAAAAAGGAGGACGTCGAATCGTTTATCAACGTTCCCGTTCGAGCGAATGGTGACATGTTGGGAATTATTCAACTAGCAAGCCGCGCGCGGCGCCAATTTAGACCTGAGGAAGTAAATCTTCTCGAGACGATCGGCAACCAAATGGGTGTCGCGCTCCAGAAGGCCAAACTCTACGAAGAAACGAGAAGGCAGGCCGTGGAACTCGAAAAAGCCAATAAGTTGCAGGCTGACTTTGCCGCGATGATTGCCCATGATTTACGCTCTCCGCTCGTGAACATCATGGGAGTGGTTGACGTCATGATAGCAGGGATGTTCGGCGACGTGACTGAGGAACAAAAAAAATGGCTCCTGCGCCTGCAGGCCAACAGCCGCGACCTAGTGAATCTGGTCAGCGACTTTCTCGATGTTTCCAAACTGGAGTCCGGCTATGTCGATGTAAACAGAGAAGTGGTCAGTCTCGCGGGGATGATTGAAAAAAACATCGAAACTTTCCGGCTCCTGGCCCAGGATAAAAAAATTTCGCTCAAAGCAACCGTGGACCCGGCTCTTCCTTCCATTCATGCCGATCTCCGCCGTTTGGATCAGGTGCTAAATAATTTAATCAGTAATGCGATAAAATTCACAGGCGCGGGTGGTCAGGTCGAGGTCGAAGCGGCGGTGACCGACGCAACTACGGTCAACGTGCGGGTCCGAGACAACGGCGAAGGCATACCGGCCGATGAGATTGGCCAGATTTTTGAAAAGTATCGCCAAGGCGGCAATGTCAAGCACTCGAGTGACAAAGGAACCGGTCTGGGTCTGGTCATCTGTAAGATGATCATTGAAGCTCATGGCGGATGTATCTGGGTCGAGAGCGAAGTAGGGAAGGGCAGTACTTTCTTTTTATCGTTGCCGGTCAACGGCCACAACCGGAGCTGTGTTATACCGGCATAACGCCGTGTTTTTTTCTCGGTCGCTCCTCTCTCTTGTGGCGCAAAACTTCCAAAGATTGCACGAGCCGCTTGCGTGTCTCTTGCGGCCGGATCGCCGCCTGAGCGAATTGCTTCGAAAGAGCTTCGAACGGGCCATTAAAGCGGTCCTGGTACTCGGCGATTTTTTCCGCGCGGGTTTTGGCCGGATCGGCGGACTGCTCGATCTCGCGCCTGTATAAAACATTGACCGCGCCGCCGCCACCCATCACCGCCAGCTCGACTCCGGGCCAAACGAGCAGTTGATCGGCGCCCATTTCGCGCGTGCAAAGCGCCTGCTTGGCGCCGCCATAACCTTTTCTGAGCACGATGGTAATCTTGGGCACGGTCGCTTCGGCGTACGCGTAAAGCATTTTCGCGCCGTGGCGGATGATACCTTTCTCTTCTTGCTGCTTGCCGGGGAAAAAACCGGGAACGTCCATCAACGTGATGATTGGGATATTGAACGCGTCGCAAAAACGGATGAAGCGCGCCGCTTTGTCCGACGCGTCGACGTCTAGACTGCCGGCGAGAAACATCGGCTGATTGGCGACGAAGCCAACCGGATAACCGTCGAGGCGGCCGAAGCCGATTACTAAGTTCCGCGCGAATTTCGCTTTGAGCTCGAGGAAGTCGCCACCGTCGACGATCGCTTTGATGACCTGAAGGATGTTATAGGCGCGCTTGGTGTCTTCCGGCACGATCTTTTCGAGCGAGTCGACGGGGCGCGCCGAATCTTCGCCGGTTTGTTGGCGCGGCGGCAAACAATCGAAATTCAGCGGCAAGAAGCTTATCAGTCGTCGAATCATCGCGAGACATTCTTCATCGTTTTTTGCGACCAAATCGGTCACGCCCGATACTTCCGAATGAATTTTCGCGCCGCCAAGCTCCTCCATCGTCACCGTCTCGCCGAGGACTTCCTTGATGACTGCCGGTCCGGTAATGAACATTTGGCTCGTGTTCTGCACCTGGAGTATGAAGTCGGTGAGCGCGGGCGAATAAGAGCCGACGCCGATACAGGGTCCCATGATTGCCGAAATCTGCGGGATGCAGCCGGACGCAATGCTGTTTTCAAAAAAAATCTTGCCGATGGCCGAGGTGACCGAAAGCCCCTCTTGGATGCGCGCGCCGGCGGAGTCGTTCAAGCCGATGACCGGAACGCCGAGCTTGCGCGCGGTCTGAATCACGTAGGCAATCTTTTCCGCGTGGGCGCTGCCAACACTGCCGGCAAGGACGGCACGGTCTTGAGAATAAATGTAAACCGGCCGGCCGTCGATCTTGCCGAAGCCGGTAACGACACCGTCCGAGGGCGATCGCTTCTCCGCCATGCCGAAGTCGGTGCATTGGGTTTCCGCGAGCATAAACTCTTCGACAAAGCTGCCAGGATCGAGCAGTTGGTGGATGCGCTCGCGAGCGGTGAGTTTGCCTTCAGCGTGCTGCTTAGCAGCCACTTTGGGGTCGGCATCGCGAGCGACGTTTTCGAGTGCCGCAAGCTTCTTTTCCAGGTCCGCTCTCGACTGCGCCATACCTTCGCTCGCTTATCCGCCGACGATTCCCATGCCTTGCAGTACGGACAGCATCACGGCTGCGGCAATGACGGAACCGATCTGCCCGCCGGCGTTAGCGCTCATCGCATGCATCAGCAAGTAACTTTTCTTGTTATATTTTTGACCCTCGGCTTGGACGACGCGGGCTGACATCGGAAATGCCGAGATTCCCGCGGCGCCGATCAGCGGATTGATCTTGCCGCCGGTCAAAACGCACATGACTTTGCCGAAGAGAATGCCAACAGCGGTGTCGAGACTGATCGCGACAAAACCGAGAGCCAGAACTAGCAACGTCTGACCCTTTAAAAATTTGTCGGCCTCCATGGTCGCGCCGATACACAATCCGAGAAGCAGCGTCACCATATTGGTAATTTCGTTCTCCGAAGCGCTTTTCAAGCGATCGACGCAACCGCTTTCTCGCAGCAAATTGCCGAGCATGACGGTGCCGATTAAAGGAGCGCCTTTGGGCGCGAGGATCGAAGCGAAGATCGTCACGGCGATTGGGAAAACGATTTTGGTGGTTTTCGATATCGGCTGCCTCTTTGCCACTCCCATGACGATTTGTCTTTCCTTTTCGGTAGTGAGAACACGCATGATTGGCGGTTGGATAAGCGGCACTAGTGACATGTACGAGTATGCGGCGACGGACACGGCACCGAGCATATGCGGGGCGAACTTCGAGCTAACGTAAATGGCGGTCGGTCCATCGCAGGCGCCGATCACCGCAACCGCGACGGCGTCGAGCTTATCGAAGCCCAAAGCCAAGGCGAGCAGCAAAGTAAGAAAGATTCCAAATTGCCCGGCCGCGCCCAATAAAATAATCTTCGGATTCTCCAACAGGGGCTGAAAATCGGTCATAGCGCCGATGCCAATAAAGATCAGTAGGGGAAACACTTCGGTAAGGACTCCGGTGTCGTAGAAGAAACGCAAAAAGCCGCCCTTGCCCATCATTTCCGCCAAGGGAATATTCACCAGAATGGCGCCGAAACCAATGGGCACCAAGAGTAGCGGCTCATAGCCTTTTTTGATGCCGAGATAGAGGAGCACCGAGCCGATCAGAATCATGATCACATGTTCCGGGCGGAGACTCAAAACTCCGAGGAAGAGGCCTTGGAGGCCGGAAACGAGCGCAGACTCCATGAGATGAAGTTAGCCTTTCTTGGCTGCCGATTCTTCGGGTTGGTAAGGGAAGATTTTTTTGAGCAGCAGGATGAGCAGGCTCAAGATCCACAGCACCAGCATCGTGCCGGTCATGCCGATCAGCGCCAACGTCCAGCCAAACGTCCAGCTATCCATTGGTTAGTTCTCCTAAAAATAATGCCGTGAGCTTGGCTTCGAGGTTTACTCGATGACGGCGAGCGCTTGCTCCGCTTCGACAGCTTGGCCTGCTGCGACTTTTACCTCTTTCACCGTTCCAGTTACCGGCGCAACGATGGGAATCTCCATCTTCATTGCTTCCATGACAATCATGACTTCGTCTTCGTCGACATGATCTCCAACATTTTTTTCGATCTTCAAGATCTTACCTACCATAGGTGCTTCGACGGTTGTGGCCAAGACAACTCTCCTTTTTTGGTTTGCGTGAAAAATCAGTTCCGAGCGGCGCTATTCTCGCGACGGGCGTCTTTGCTGCGTTAAGGTGCCATTTAGTAGACTTTCCAGTTAGTTGTCAATGATCTGGGCAAATTTGATCTTGCGTCGCGATGTGTGTACACGCGGCGCGCTATAGTGTCTAACCGCCCGACTTATCTTGCTTTCACCAATGTTATAAGATATGAATCCTGCATAGCTTTTTCGGAGGAAGATCAATGGCCAAGCCGGCAACTCAAGTTGAAAATGTCATGGACAACATCCCGTACTACGACAAGTGGCAGCTCGGCGAAGGGATTCCCATTATCAAGACTTTTTTCGTCCAGGACTTGAAAAAAGTTGACCTAAAACCCTGGGATAGAATCGGTGGCAACGGCGCATTCATCAACATGGAGGGGGCGGAAGGAGCCACCGGCGCGTACGTAAACGAGATCGCGCCGGGAAAAAAGCTTAACCCGATAAGACATTTATACGAAGATTTGCATTTTGTTCTCAAGGGACGAGGCGCGACCACTATCTGGAATGATAAAGGAGTAAAGCAAACCTTCGAGTGGCAAGAGGGTAGTCTTTTTGCGTTGCCGCTCAATGCTTGGTACCAACACTTCAACGGCTCCGGCGACGAGCCTGCGCGATTTTTCTCCGTCAATAGCATGCCGATCGTCTTTAACTTGTTTCACGACGCAGATTTCATTTTCAACACGCCGCGCGATTTCACCGACCGCTTCGATGGCGATCCGGAGTATTTCAGCGGTAAAGGCAAAGCCTATCCGGGCCGCGTTTGGGACACCAATTTTATCGCCGATGCGCGCAATTTCGCGCTGGAAGATTGGAAGGAGCGCGGTGGAGGGGGGAAGAACGTGATGTTGGAGATGGCCAATGGCTCGATGGCCGCGCATATCTCGGAATTTCCCATTGGCACGTACAAGAAAGCCCACCGCCATGGTCCAGGCTTCAACGTCATCATAATCAAAGGCAAAGGCTTCTCGATGTTCTGGAGACAGGGAGAGCAGCCCAAACGCTATGATTGGCAGGACGGCAGCGTTTTTACCCCACCGGCGATGATGTGGCACCAGCACTTTAACACGGGTGCTACAGGGGCGCGTTATCTGCCGCCGCGTTTGGGCGGGATCAAATACAGTCTGGGCGAGGGCTTTGGCGATATCACCAAAGTTGACAAGGACGTTAAGGCGGGCGGCAATCAGATCGAGTATTTCGATGAGGACCCGAATATCCGCAAGATGTTTGAAGAGGAACTCGCCAAGTCGGGAACCTACAGCCGGATGAATCCGGATTTTTATCGAAAACCGGCATAGAGAAAATCAGTTTCCTGGCACCGAAAGCCCCGCGCGAACTATTACCGCGTGGGGCTTTTTTTTGATCCCTCCCAGGTGCCGGTGCCGTGGAAATTCATTGAGAGTTCTTAAAGCGTTATGATAAGTTGAGTCGATGTTGGGAGCCGCGCGGTATGCCCCGTCAATATTTCTCCTATTGATTTTCCTTTTGATCGTAAATTTGCACCCGGAGTCGGCGAAGAAGAACGCGATCGTTCCAACTAGTGAAAAAACCAACTTGCATGCCGATCCCGGTATTGAGCACCCGCTCAAACCGACGTTTAAAGATGCAGATCGGATTGCCGTCGAAGAGTTGGCGCGGAAGCGGTATTTCGGCGTCGCTGCCGACGGCAGAAACGAGCCCGTTCATACAAAATTTTGGACCTTCGTCAACGAAGCGGTCGCACAAACTTCAGATCCTGGCTCCGGCTCTTCGAAAACTCCCGCCACGGAGTCAAAAGAACCGACAAAGAAGGCCGACTCAACATCGGCCAAGATCCCGGCGCCACCCACTGGTAAGCCTAAAGTGACGGGTCCATCATCGAAAGCTCCATCGCCGGCAAATTCAATTCCACCCGTCGACAAACCTGAGGAAGAACAAAATCAAAAGTCGCCATCGATTCTGCAAATGTTAGAAGGCCACGAAAGAGAATTGATGATCGCCGCGGCCATTGCCGCGGCGTTTTTTTTCATCGGATGGATTTGCGGCGGCAATTATTACTTGCGCCGCGATCGAAGGCGCAGAACGAAAATCCGATTCTAAAA
>DASPXM010000424.1:0-3730 GCA_035637295.1 Verrucomicrobiia bacterium | reverse complement strand
AAGCACATCACTTTGCTCGACGATCAGCCCGAGCTCCTCGCGAACTTCACGAAGTGCCGTATCGAGCATCGTCTCGTCTTCCGGATCTCTCTTGCCGCCCGGAAAAGCGATCTGCCCGCCGTGCACACCACCCGGATTGCGCAGAATCATGACGATGTGTAGCTCGCCGTCTTGCGACCGATAAATAGGAATGAGCACTGCGGCATCGATCACTTGAGCTTCCCTAATCCGCTTCTACTACAACAGCACTATCCCGGGCAAAGATCATCCTTGAATTTCACAAATGCATTGCACCGACACCCCAGTGTGATAAACGGGACCCACACAAGGCAAAATTATGGATAATAGACCTAATTTTCTCATGATCATCACGGACCAGCATCGGGCCGACCACCTCGGTTGCTACGGCAATCCGATTGTAAAGACACCCAACATTGATCGCCTGGCCGCCTCCGGCACGCGCTTCGAAAATTTCTACGTCGCCACGCCGATCTGCATGCCCAACCGGGCAACGCTGATGACCGGGCGCATGCCGTCGCTCCATGGCGCGCGTCACAACGGCATTCCGCTGTCGCTCACGGCGACGACGTTCGTCGAGATCATGCTTGCCGCCGGTTATGACACCGCGTTAATCGGAAAATGCCATCTGCAAAGCATTAATGGCAATCTTCCCGTCGTGGGTATGCCCGAGCCCGATCCCAACCGCACGTTACCACCCGAGACCTTGCGCGAAGCCGACAACACGTTGACCAAGCATGGCCGCTACGATCAAGAACTGCCATCTACTTGGGAATGCGAACCCGACTTCGAGCCGGCGCTTCCTTATTACGGTTTCGATCATGTCGAGCTCGCCATCGGTCACGGCGACAAAACCGTGGGACATTACGAACGATGGCTCAAGCAACGTCACTCCGATCCTGATTCATTGCGCGGCCCCAAAAACCAACTTCCCGGCAATGAATACACGGCGCCGCAGGCCTGGCGAACGAGAATTCCCGAAGAACTCTATCCCACGGCGTACGTCGCCGAGCGCACGATCAAGTACCTGGAAAATTATTCAAGAACCAACCGGTCGAAGCCTTTCTTCATTCAATGTTCTTTCCCGGATCCGCACCATCCGTTTACGCCGCCCGGGCGATACTGGGAAATGTACGATCCGCGCTCGATCGAGCTGCCACCCTCGTTTAATTCCGGCGAGCATCCGATCCCGCCGCATCTGCAATTGCTTTACGACGAGCGGGCGCGGCACATGAGCAACAAAGACGGCCAACGGACATTTGCCGTGACTGAACGCGAAGCACGGGAAGCCATCGCCCTTACCTATGGAATGATTTCCATGGTCGACGACGCCATCGGCACTATCTTGGGTTGGCTGAAAATGCTGCGTCTCGACGAAGATACCGTGGTCGTCTTTACCAGCGACCACGGCGACTTTATGGGCGATCATCAGCTGCTCCTCAAGGGGGCGCTGCATTACCGCAGCCTGGTGCGCGTGCCGTTCATTTGGAGCGATCGAGCAGTCGAATCAAAGGGGCTAGTGAATGCGGGACTCTGCGGCACCTTGGACATTGCCAACACCATTTTGGCCCGTGCCGCTCTGCAAGGTCACAATGGCATGCAGGGCGCTAACCTCCTAGCGGCGATCGACGGTGGCGCGACCGGCCACGACTCGTTGATCATCGAGGAACATCAACGGCGCGGCTACATGGGATTCAAAAACAACTTTCGGGCGCGCACTTTGATTACGAAGGATTTTCGCTTAACTCTATACGAAGGCGTCGCCTGGGGCGAGCTTTACGATTTGGCCAATGATCCGAATGAGCTGAACAATTTGTGGAACGATCCGCAATCGCGCCATCATCGTCACGAGCTTATCGAAAGACTGGCACGGCAGATGATGGCGCTCGCCGACTCGAGCCCGCTGGCAATGCACCACGGACCGTGAGGCGACGGGGCAATCGCAGGGCTCCCTCAACGGTTTGAACCGTTTGAACGAATTGAACGGTTTGAACCCATTTGCAATCTTTGTTCTTTGCGGCCAATGCTCTCAAGGTTTCACTCCCGATGCGATCAGCGCGGGCATCGGTAACTTAACGACGTCTCCTTTGGTATATTCTTCTAGTTCTTCGCGCATTGCATCGCGGATTTTGTCTAACACGGTCGGCTTTTGCGCGCGTAGCAACCCCGCCGTGCGCACGGTGCTGCCTTTCATCGCATTAAATAGCCCATCTCCCGCCGGCAAGCTCCATGTTTGCGAAACTTTCGTTACCGTGGGTGCTTCGAAACCCGCTACGATGAGACCATGCGTGCACTCTTCCGGATCGCTATAGCGAAAAAATGGCGGCCCTTCGGGCAACTCGATGCGCGGCTCGCCGTACAGTTCAACGGCGCGCAGCACGATGCCGAAACCAAGGGTTTCCTCCGGCTTGGCCCAAACGGAAAATGCAAACCGACCGCCAGTGCGCAGAACGCGGTGCGCTTCCCCAAGCGCGGCTTCCGGTTGGCCGAGATGAAGAATACCGAAATTCATCGCCGCCGCGTCGAAGAGGCCGCTCCCCAACGGCAGCCGTTCGGCGTCGCCTTGGCGAAACTCGACGCTGGGATGAAGCTGCTGCGCGTACGCGACCATAGCGGCGGAAAAATCGACGCCGAGCACCGTCGCGCCTCGTTTCGCTGCGGCAGCCGCCACGTAACCCGGACCGCTGGCAACGTCAAGAAAAGTCATGCCGCTCTTGAGCCCCGCGGCAGCCAACAGCGGACCGATTGCTTGGCTGGTCAAATTGCCAAAAGCCTGGTGGTATTCATCGGGAATGCTTTCCCAACCGGCATGTTCGAAGTTACGGAATTTCTCCGGGTCAAGAATCATAAGGGGCGTTAGCTTCGGCGACTAACATTGTCATCGAAGGAGTTTTTTTTCAACGGCGCAAGCGTGTCGATCAGGCGCGACGACACTTGCAGCTTGACGCCGTGATTGAATTTTTTTAGTGTCGGCCACGTGGAGGTTAAGAATGCGAGTCGAATCGGCAATTCTTTTTTTGGTCCTCTTGGGGCTATCGGGCGGCGCCTCGGTTTCAAGCGCGGCTCAACCTTTGATCAAGGTCGTCATGACCACGGGCTCATTCAGCGAACGGGAAGCGGCCATGTATGTTGCACAGGATCAAGGTTTCTTCCGACGCTACGGCCTCGACCTAACCTTCGTTCATGTCCGTAGCGGCCCCATCGGCATGGCCGCTCTCGCGTCCGGTGAAACGCAGCTGCATGAGGGCTCGGTCACCGGAGCCGTCCTGGGTTCCGCCGCCGAAGGAACCGATCTGGTATTCGTCGCTGGTATGATCAATAAACTCATCGGCAACATCATGGCATCGCCGAAAATCAAGACCCCGTCGGATCTCAAGGGCAAAGTCATCGGCGTCACCAGCGCGAGCGGCGGCAGTTGGATGTTTACGACCCTGGCCCTCGAATACTGGGGCCTGGACGCCAAGCGTGACGGCATCACCTTCCGCATCCTTGGCGATGAAGCGGTGCGCAGTCTGGCCCTGCTCAACGATTCCATTGCCGCGACCCATCTCGGCTACACCTTTGCCGCGCCGCTCAAAAGCCGGGGCTTTACCAATCTCGCCGACTTGGCGGAGCTTCCCATTCCCTTCCAAAGCACGGGAGTCATGACGACACGGCGCTTCATCAACTCGTCACCGGAAATCGTCGAGAACGTGCTCCGCGGCATCGTCGA
>DASPXM010000423.1:0-4476 GCA_035637295.1 Verrucomicrobiia bacterium | reverse complement strand
GCGGAGGACAAGGGCTTCTTCGAAAAACAAGGGGTCAAGGTCCGCTGCATTCATTCACACGATCCGAAGCGAAGGATCGTCCAACTACTGGTCGAGGGCGAAATCGATTTCTACACTTCGATCAGCGCTATCGTGGAAGCTGTGACTCGTGGCGCCAAGGTAAAAGCATTATGTGCGACGAGCAACTCGAGATATCCCTGCGCAGCGAGGGAGGAGGTCCGGTCGTTTACCGATCTGAAAAACAAAAAGGTAATGGTGGGCGGGGGCCGATCACGCAACGAAGTCTTGTGGTTGTGTCGTCGCCATGGGTGGAATCCCGATCAAGACCTGAAAATTGTCTCCGGCGACCTGTCAGAGCGTGCGAAAGCCTTTTCGGACCCAAGCTTTGCCGCAGTGTTCGGCCGGCCTCAGTACTTGTCCTGGCTCAAGAAAGGCGGCTTTCATCTTTTGCCGTATTCGGACAAGGACGATGCGTGGCCCGAGGGTTGTCTCGCAACGAGCCAAAGACTGATCGAGGAAAAACCCGATTTGGTGCAAAAGGTGGTCAACGCAGTTGTGACGGCCACGGATTATGCAAGAACTCGTAAGGACGAAGCCATAACTGTCGCCATGAAAAATATTGGCTATCTCGGGCAGGAGGCCGTTGAGGGCAATTACGAGGTGCTTCGGGAATGGTACTCCAGCGACATCAGTGAGACCGCAATCGCTCATGTCGCGGAGGTGCTCGAGCTTAACACTGCTCATCAATCGCTAAAGTTGGCGGATTTTGCCGACCTTTCGTTTTTGACGCGGACGCGCGAATCCAACGGCTAAGATCGGATATAGTATCGGGTTCTAATAGCGGACTCGTCTGTTGACGATATGTCAGATATGACATACAGTTGAGATAGTGACCTCGGGAGATAAACCGCTTGTCTGGCTGAAAGGCGAAGTAAAAACTCCTCCGTTCTCCTCGACAGCCAGATTGGAAGCAGGATATTTGCTTCGAAGGTTACAACGGGGCGAAACGCTGGGGATGCCTCATTCTCGACCACTGCCTTCGGTTGGTCCGCGGTGCCATGAGTTGCGAATCAACGACGAGCGGGCGACTTGGCGGATCGTCTATCGGATCGATTCGGATGGGATCATAATTCTGGAGGTCTTCAGTAAAAAGAGCAGAGCGATGCCAAAAACGGTTATTGACGTATGTAAAAAACGATTAAAGGATTATGACAATGCGTAAGCAAAAGAAAAAAAGTTTGGAAGCGAAGGGTTGGAAGATCGGCACCGTCAAAGAATTTTTAGATCTTTCCGACGAGGAGTCGGCATACATCGAATTGAAGATTAAGCTTGCAGCAGGTTTGAGACAACGGCGGCAGCAAAAGGGCTTATCTCAGCTGGACCTCGCCGCAAAACTTCATTCGAGTCAATCGCGTGTCGCCAAGATGGAAGCAGGTGACCCATCGGTTTCCTTGGACCTGCTGATCCGCTCCCTCATTACTCTCGGAGCTTCGGATCGCGAGCTGTCTCAGATCATTGCCACTCGGCGAGCCGCCTGACGCGACGGAATAATTTATCTCGATTGCCTTTGTACGGCGTAGTACTCACAATCAAGCGGAGTTTCTAAACGATCGAAACGAGGGAACAGGCTATGGAAGAGGCAAAGTTTTTTTCCGCGGATTCCCACGTCAATGAACCGCCTGAGGCTTGGGAGCGCATTCCGAAGGGATTGCGCAACCGGGGGCCGCACTTTATCCAGGATCCGCCCGGGCTAAAAGGTCTCTACATGGTGTTTGACGGCCACGATCCGGATCCCGTCGGTATGACCTTCACCGCGGGAGTGGAGAAAGAGCATGGCGGGATTCGCCGGGTCATCGAAAATTTCCGCTGGGAAGACTGGCGCGGACCTTGGGATCCAGTCGCACGGCTGAGCGACATGGAGCGCGACGGAGTGATAGCGGAAGTTCTTTATCCGAGCATGGCGCGCAACTTCTATACTCTCAAGGGCGACGAGGTGCCGCTGCAGAAAGCGGGTCTCAAAGCCTATAACGACTGGATTGTCGAGTACTGCGGCACAGCTCCCAAGAAGCTGATCAGCCTGGGACTCTTATCGGCCCTAGATATCGAGTGGTCGCTCGAGGAAATCAAGCGCTGCGCCAGACTTGGCGCTAAAGGCGTTCTCCTGCCTTCGGCTTTGCCTGACGGGCAGAGCTACGCAGATGCGGTTTACGACCGCTTGTGGACGGAGGCCCAAGAGATGGATTTCCCGATCCACTTTCACGTGAACATTCCCCAGGGCAGAGATCGCTCCAGGCTCGCCGTGGTATCGAACGTGCAGCGAGGGCGCAACCATGTCCGGCGCGCCATCTTGGAACCCCTGACGCTCATGACGGATCTCTTTTTTGCGCAGGTGTTCGCGCGCTTCCCGCGGCTGCGCTTCGTCTTTGCGGAGTATGATTTATCGTGGCTGCACCCGTTCATCAGTAAGATGGACGGTTCGGTCGAGAGAGCGCGTTCGGAGTCGCCAAACGCGCCGACGGTGGATGCCCTGCCGAGCGAATGCATCAGGCGCCAGGTTTATATCACTTTTCAGGAGGACCGCATCGGCGTGCTCGGGGCCGAGGTTTTCGCTATGACGGGCAATTACCTTTGGGCCAGTGATTATCCCCACGGTGGTTCGACGTGGCCCCATTCTAGGCGCATCATCGAAAAACAATTCAAAGGTGTCTCGGATGAAATCAAGCGCAAGCTTACTTGGGACAATGCCGCCAAGTTCTATGGGCTGACGTGATTCCAGCGACCACGGGGAAGAGGCATGCGGTCCACTCAATTGTTCCAGTTCCGAGGAGGTAAAAACCGATCATGAAATCTGAAATCGCCGGCACGGATGAAAGAGCGGTACAACAACGCCGATCACAACGTTGGATTTACGATATGGACGCTCACATTATTGATACCGATGAAGATATTCGGCCTTTTTTGGATGAGCGTTATCAGCAACGCAAGGGCAGCTTGCTTGCTCTCGATGAATGGCACCGAGGGCTTATCCGGCGCCCGCGCGCGCCTCAGGATCTAACCGAGCGCTTGCGGGTGCTCGATGAAGAGGGAGTTATCTGCTCTGTGCTTTTCCCGAGCCGGGCGATGGATGTCAATACCATGCGCGACAAGGCTTTCGTCGCCGCCTATTGTCGGGCTTATAACAGCTTCATTGCCGATGTATGTCGAAAAGCATCGGCATTGAAGGCCATGGCAGTGCTTCCTTTCGACAATGTCTCCGCCGCAGTCGAGGATTTGACTCGGTCTGTGACCAAATTGGGTTTGGTCGGAGTCGTCATGTCCTCCTACGGTCTCCAGGAACATATAGGTTCGGTCAAGTACTGGCCGATTTACGAAGAGATGCAACGTTTGAACGTCCACCTCGGTATTCACAATTCCATCCAGGGAGGGCCGATTGGGGATCTGCGCGCGGATACATTTATGTTTCAGCATACGGTCGGCCGCCCGGCGGCGACAATGACCGACTGCGCCGCGCTCATCTACGGCGGGGTGGTGGAGAAATTTCCGAGACTTCGGGTGTCCTTCCTCGAGGCCAGAGTCGCCTGGGTTCCGTATTGGATGGAGTACATGGACAGAAAATGGGAGAAGCGGCGCGCCGATGCTCCCTTGCTGACCAGGAAACCCAGCGAATACATGACGGGCGGTAACTTCTTCTATTCCGCCGAGCCGGATGAAAAGGCGCTTCCTTATGTACTGGAGCGCATCGGCGAGGAGCTGATTATTTTTGCCAGCGACTATCCCCACGGCGGATCCGCATTCACCGGTGACTTGCTCGGGCGCAGTGATCTGTCCGACCGCGCCAAGACAAAAATTCTCCGCGAAAACGGCATTCGTTTGCTCGGTGAAGAGATCGATAAGGCGGAATACGAAAATGACCTGCGCAGCGCTTTATGAAGGGGAAAGCAATGTCCGTAATTGACAGCGACGTGCACTTGATCCAGCGAGCCGACGATTCCGACATCCGTGCTCTCATGGGAAAACCGTATAGCAACGATAGCTATCCGGTATTTCCCGGCACCGGATGGGATGCGACCTCTTGCGGAGAAGCCGGAGCAGGCGAATGGGACACGCAAGCCCAGCTTACGGCAATGGATAGGGAAGGCATCGATCTCTCGATCGTCATGCCGACTCAAGCATTGCTCGTGAGCCAGATTCCCAAAGCCGGACTGCCAACAGGATTTCCCCGCCAAATCCGGGACAAGAACCTCGCGGCCACTTACTGTCGAGCATACAATGATCATGTGGCAAACATATGCGCAGAAAGCCCGCGCCTGAAAGCGGTAGGGATCGCTTCCTTTCAGGATGTCGCTGCAGCGGTCGTAGAAGTTCGCAGGGCGGTGACGGAATTGGGGCTATCGGGAATCGTTGTCGCTTCGTTAGGTCTAACCGAACACCTTGGGTCGCCGACGTTCTGGCCGATTTACGACGAACTGGAAAAGC
>DASPXM010000422.1:0-6356 GCA_035637295.1 Verrucomicrobiia bacterium | reverse complement strand
AGCTTTCAAGCGGAGGTAGCGCCGCGCGAGTTTGTTTACACGCTGAAGAACTACCGGGCGGCGTATGCCAGTGAGTACACCTACTCGACTTTCATGAACTCGCTGATTTTCGCTTCCGGCTCAGCCGGCCTCAGCTTTATTCTTGGCACGTTGCTCGCCTGGCTTACCGAGCGCACGAATACGCCGCTGCGCGGGCTTTTTGTTCCTGTTGCCGTCGTCCCGTTGATTTTACCGGGTGTCTTGGAATCCATCGCGTGGATATTTTTGCTCAGCCCGAAATTTGGTTATCTCAATGTTTGGCTGATGAATCTCTTCGGCCTAAAGTCGCCGCCGTTCAATGTGTTCTCACTTCCCGGAATGATTTGGGTTCATTCGGTGGGCCAAGTTCCTTTGGCATTTCTCATGATGGTGGCGGCCTTCAAATCCATGGACCCTTCTCTGGAAGAATCGGCGATGATGTCAGGCGCCCGCACCTGGCAAACCTTTAAGCGTATCACTCTACGTTTGCTGATGCCTACTGCGGGATCCGTGCTGTTGATCCTTTTCGTCCGTACTCTCGAGTCCTTTGAAACGCCGGCGTTGATCGGAATCCCGGCGCGGATTTACGTCTACACCAGCGAGATTTTTCTGGCATTCAACGAGTATCCGCCGGACTACGGCCGCGGCGGTGCGTTGGCGGTCGGGCTGCTCTTGTTGAGCGCCGTAGGCGTATGGCTCTACACGCGGGCAACCAAAGAAGGGAAGAAGTTTCAAACCGTAACCGGAAAAGCGTTCAGACCGAGGCAATTTGACCTGGGGCCGTGGCGTTGGCTCGGTCTTGGCTTCCTGATGACCTATTTTCTATTCGTTGTGTTGTTGCCCTTCTTGGTGCTGTTTTGGGCGTCGTTCCTGCCGTTTTTCGCGGCGCCAAGCTGGGATGCATTAAACAAGCTGGGTCTCGATAATTATCGTTATTTGGCCGGCTTCAGGCCATTTTGGGAGGCGATGAAGAACAGCATTATTCTGGCGACGCTGACCGCGACCGTGGCGATGATTCTCACTTCATTGGTGGCCTGGATCGTCTACAAGAGTCGCCTGCCCGGCGCATGGCTGCTCGACTTTCTCGCCTTCGTGCCGATTACGATTCCGGGCATCGTGATGGGAATGTCGCTCATCTTGCTGTACGTCGCTTTTCCACTGCCGATTTACGGGACGATTTGGTTGTTGCTGATCGCCTACGTGACCCGGTTCATTCCCTATGGCATGCGCTCGGCTTCGGGATCGATCCTGCAAATTCACAGCGAGCTGGAAGAGGCGGCGGCAGCGTCCGGCGCTTCCTGGTGGGAAACGTTCAGGCGCGTCACGTTGCCGCTTTTGCGACCGGGATTTGCCGCCGGTTGGATCTATATCTGCATCGTGTCGTTTCGCGAATTTTCCACGTCGGTTTTGCTCGCCACCGGCGAAAGCCGGGTGTTGTCGATTCTGCTCTTTACCATGTTTGAACAGGGGCAGGTGACGGTCGTCGCGGCGATTGGTGTACTGATGATCGCTACCTTGCTGGCGATCGTAGCGCTGTTTTACAAAGTTAGCGGCCGAGTGGGAATCCAGACGTAGAGGGAAGTAGGGAGTTGGAGTGTGGGAGTGTTGGGATTGAAGGCTTCTACTGTTCCACTATTCAGGCAATGGTTTGGTCTGGTTTTGAAGGGTTAAAAGGAACTCTTTGTGATCGAGGTCAAGTCGTTAGTTAAGATCTTCGCCGATGGGGACAATGCCGGGGTAACCGCGGTCAACCAGGTTTCGTTTACCGTCGAGGACGGACGCTTTTATACCCTTTTGGGCCCCTCAGGTTGTGGCAAGACGACGACGCTTCGTTGCATTGCCGGATTGGAAAAAGCCAACGAAGGAGAGATCCTGGTCGCCGGCATAAAAGTTTTTTCGGCGGCGGACCACACCTTCGTGCCGGCCTATCGCCGTCCTATCGGCATGGTTTTTCAAAGCTACGCCATCTGGCCCCATCTGACGGTTTTCGAAAATGTCGCCTTTCCACTACGAGTCGGCAAACAGCGCTTCAGCGGTGCTGACATCAAGAAAAAAGTCACTGCAGCGCTCGAGCAAGTAGAATTAACCGGCTACGGCGAACGGATGGCAACGCAACTTTCCGGTGGCCAGCAGCAGCGCCTGGCGCTTGCCCGGGCACTGGTGCGCGAGCCGCAAGTGCTGCTCTTGGATGAACCCTTGAGCAATCTAGACGCCAAACTGCGCGAACGCATGCGCTTCGAGCTGCGCGAACTGCAGCGGCGCCTGAGAATCACCACGCTCTATGTGACCCACGATCAGATAGAAGCGTTGTCGATGTCCAACGTGATCGCCGTGATGAATGCGGGGGTGATCGTCCAAGAGGGCGGTCCGCGTGAAGTGTACATGCAGCCAAAGAGCAAGTTCGTGGCGAACTTTATCGGCTCGACAAATCAGCTCGCCGGGCGCGTCACCAGGGTCGATAACGACGGCATCGGCTCTGTCCAAACCGATGACGGAGAAATCTCGTGTCAGCTCCTCGAGGGACTGACGGTCGGCAGCAACGCGGTCGTCGTGATCCGGCCCGAGAGCATCAATCTTCACACGCAGAGGCCGTCGAGCACCGGCAATCTGATCGAAGGAAAGATCGGCGCCGCGATGTTTTTGGGCGAATATGTCGACTGTACGGTGGAACTCGGAACGAATGTCCTGCAAACACACCAGCGCCATACCCTGGTAGTGCGCCGGGGCGAGTCGGTCTGGATTGAGCTACCGCCGGGAGACTGCATGGCGCTGCCGACGGAAAGATAACCAAACGGCGCGACGTGCCACTCTATATCTAGCTCTAACCGTTTATGTTGATTCGTTCATCAACATCGAGTTTAATATCCGCGGGTTAATTTCCCGCAGCTTGCTGCGTAATGGCGATTCCTAGTCCTATCAAAGTCCGTCATTCCCGCATGCCTTTAGCGGGAATCCAGGCGAAAAACTGACTGGACCCCCGATAAAAACATTCGGGGGTGACAACCTTGGAAAACATTATCGTAACAGTCTATCGATACTCCTTAGCTTGCTGCCGGTAGTTCATTGCACGCCGAGATCGTAACTGTGTCGTGGTCAGATCGGAGAGGTCAGAGAAGGATGGACAAGCGGCTGAGTTTTGTATTATTTTCGCTGTTCTTTAGCGCTTTGTGGTGTAGCGCGGAAGTCGATGCTCAGGAGCGGGTCAAGATTGCGTACAGTTCGGCTGATGCTTCGAACGCCGTATGGTTCCTCGCGCTCGATGCCGGTTTGTATCGAAAGCATGGGCTGGACGTCGAGTTGGTTTTTATTCAAAGCTCGACCACGAGCGTTTCAAGCGTGGTTGCGGGCGACATTCAAGTGGCGAACACCTCGGGCGGTGCGGTGGCAAGCGCCGTTGTCGGCGGCGCCAATCTAATCATGACCGCCTGCTATATCAACACGCTACCCTACGAATTGATTGTCCAAGAGTCGGTGAAGTCGGTAGAGGATCTCAAAGGCAAGAGTGTCGGCATCAGCCGTGTGGGAAGCGCTTCGGATGTCGCGGCGCGAGTGCTCATCAAGGGACTCGGGTTGGAGCCGGTGAAGGACGTGCCGATCATTCAGGTGGGCGGCCCGTCGGAGCGAGCGGCGGCATTTCGTACCGGGAGAATCGTCGGGTTTCCTTCACCGCCGGGAACGATTCACTTGGCCAAGGGTATGCCACACCGCATCATGATCAGTACGGCGGACTTTCAGAAACGTTTCGATTTCCCCTACATTTGCTCGACCACGACGAAACCGTATTTGGCAACGAAACGGGACACGGTGAGAAGACTGACGATGGCATTGATCGAAGCGACGCATTTTCTAAAAACCCGCAAAGAAGAAACGAAGAAGTACATAGCCAAGTACACCCATCAGAACGATCCTCAATATTTAGAAGCATCCTACATGGCGAACGTAAAACTGCATGACCGTGTGCCGTTGGTGACGCGGGAGGGAACCGAAGTGCAAATCAAAGAGGCGCTGGCACGCAAGCCGGGCGCGACTCTCAAAGTCGAAGACATCGTCGACGACAGCATCGTGAGGGAGCTCGAAAAGAGCGGGTTCATCGACAAAGTCTACAAGTAATTACCGGATCAAGTTACTAAACTATGATAGTCGGCGTCGTTCTATCTGCAGGTGAATCGAGCCGCATGGGTCGGCCAAAAGCGCTGCTGCCGATCGAGGGCCAAACCTTCCTCGAAAGAATCGTCGCCGCGCTGAAAAAGACCCAAGTAGGAAAGATCATCGTCGTTCTCGGTCATGACGCGGAGAACATGACACGGGAAATCAAACATCTGCCCGTCGAAGTTCTGATCAATTCCGATTACCAGCTGGGACAGTTGTCGTCGCTGCAAACGGCCGTGCGCCACTTGCAATCGGACGAGCATTGCGACGGCATGCTCGTTCATCTCGTCGACCACCCCTACATTGACGGCAAATTGGTGGATCTGATGATCCAGCGATTCTACGAGCGAGGAAAGCTGATCATAGTTCCGCGTTACCAGGGCAAGCGCGGCCATCCGGTGATTTTTTCCCGCAGCCTATTTAGGGAATTGCTCGATGCGCCGATGGAGCAAGGAGCTAAGGCCGTCGTGAATGCGCACGCGAAGGAGACCCTGGAAATAGTCGCCGACGATGAAGGCGTGACGATCGACATCGACACTCCGGATGAGTACCGCCACCATGTCAAAGCACAATGACTGCCCGGAATCTTCAACCTTGAACTTTGAACCTTGAACTTTGAACGACTGCAAGGAGATTGAATGTCCAGATTGAACCTGACCCTCACCTGCGGCGATTACGATTTTCTGCGCCCGCTGATCAACCGCGAAATCCAGCCGCAGGGGATCGATCTGAACGTGCTGACGATGCCTTCGCCCGAGCGCCATGGACGAATGCTGCGCCATGAAGAGTTCGACGTGTGCGAGTTGTCGTTGGTAGGTTATCTTGTGGCGCGGGACAGGGGATGCAACTACAACGCTATTCCGGTATTTCCGCACCGCCGTTTTCGCCATCAGTATATGGTGAAAAGAACCGGTTGCGGCATCGAAAAACCGTCCGATCTCAACGGCAAGCGCGTCGGGCTGGACACGCTGCAGAATTCCGCCGGCCTGTGGATGCGCGGCATCTTGCAAGATCATTATGGCGTCGATCTAAAAACCATCGACTGGTGCTGTCAGGAAGAGGAGGACATCCCGTTCGAGCCGGCCAAATGGATGAAGGTTCGAGTGGTGCCGCAAGGCAAGAACGTCGATCAGATGCTTTTGGATGGTGAATTGGAAGCTGCGCTTTATCCGGAAACGCTGCCGTCGATCCGCAGCGGCAACCCGAAAGTGGCGTTGCTCTTTCCTGATCCCAAGAAGGCCGAGATCGACTACTACAAGAGCGGAGGCTTCTTCCCAATCATGCACACGGTTGTCGTAAAGAATGAAATTCTGGAAAAGCATCCGTGGGTGGGTATGGGTTTAGTGCAGGCTTTCCAGAAAGCGAAAGAAATCTGTTACGCGCGCAACAGCGACCCGCGCAGCTTCGCGCTCGTCTGGGTGCAAGACCTCATCCGCGAACAGCGAGAAATTTTCGGCCCCGATCCTTGGCCTTATAATCTAGAAGATAATCGCAAAGCTCTAGAGGCGGTTATTCGCTACGAGCATGAGCAGGGGATGATCAAAAAGAAGCCCAACCCTGAAGACCTGTTCTTCCCACCAAGTTTGCAGAAAATTCAACACTACGTTTAGCGCCTTCGCCGCTTGGCACGGGTCGCCCCCGTTGTGCGAGTTTGGTTTAAATGCCTGTCAAGATGGAGCACCGACTTCTCTGATCCCTGCTTTTCTTCGCTGCTCGCCTTTGGCGATTTCCAAGCCGTTGCCCCCAGTCTTTGGGGGACCATGCGACGGTGCCACAACGCGTATATCTTTCCGGACTGTCAAGCCTGACAGAATTTCCCAATTTCGCAGAATAGGAGTGCACCGGGCGCTTAGTTAGCGGCGTTTTTTTTGTTTTGTCGCTCTGTTGAGTTTCAGTACAAGGAACTTCGGTGTCGTGGGCGCGTGGTGAGGCTCATGAGGAATTCTAGAGAAGTAAGTCGTTCAAGATGGTCAAACCGTTCCGAAACAATTTGAACTATGGAACGTTTTGAACGGCTTGAACAGTCACGTGTTCCGTTGAACCTTGACCTCTTGAATCGTCTTTTTCTTTTATCGTCTTGAACGATTGAACTGCTTGAACCACCTGAACGGGGTTTCAGTGGTAGGAGGAGACAACATGGAAGCTGCCAAAATATACCGACTGAAACCCAATCGCATCTCTGTAAATCA
>DASPXM010000421.1:0-11878 GCA_035637295.1 Verrucomicrobiia bacterium | reverse complement strand
TCGCGGCACGATCTGGAGCGGATGTTTTCCATCGGCATGGAAAAACCGTAGCTGGTTGCGCACGCGGATCAGTTCAAAACGTTCAAGCCGTTCAAATGGTTCAAATCGTTTGCGGACAACAGATGACAACACCTTTATCGTCATTGGAAAAACACGCGGGTGTCATCCCGAACGAATGTGAGCGATCTTGGATTTCTCGCGCAGCTTGTCCTTAGCATTGTCAAAGGGCTCGAAATAACAAATGAGGGCAGAGAACTGCGAGATGACGTCAAATTTCAGAAAGTAAGACTGGCTTACCTCGGCGCAGAAATCGGACGATTAATGGGACGACGAGTAAGAGCAGCGAGATTCCTAGGATTGTCGCTGAAATCGGCTGCGTGATGAACACCGCCGGGCTACCCTGGCTGATGGCTAAGGCGCGGCGCGCTTGAGTCTCGGCGAGCGGGCCGAGGATCAACCCGATGACAGCGGGCGCCACCGGGATGTCCCATCGGCGCATCACGAAACCGAGCAATCCAAAGATATAGAGGATAATAAGATCCACCGTGGATTGATGCAGGCTATAGGCGCCGAGCGTGGCGAAGACAAGAATTCCGGCATAAAGCAGCGGTCGAGGGATTTCCAAAACCTTCACCCACATCCCGACCAACGGCAAATTGAGAATGAGCAACAGCACGTTGCCGATGTAAAGGCTGGCGAGCAGACCCCAGACTAAATCGGCTTGCATTTGAAACAGTAGGGGACCTGGCTGGATGCCATAGTTCTGAAAGGCGCTGAGTAAAACCGCCGCTGTCGCCGACGTCGGAATGCCGAGCGTCAGAAGCGGCACCAGCGCGCCGGTGACCGAAGCATTGTTTGCCGCTTCCGGCCCGGCTACGCCTTCGATCGCGCCGTGGCCGAATTCCTCGGGATACTTCGTCAGTCTCTTCTCGGTCGCATAGGACAGAAAAGTTGGGATCTCGGCGCCGCCCGCCGGTATCGAACCGAACGGAAAACCAATCGCGGTCGCGCGCAGCCAGGCGGGCCAAGAGCGCTGCCAATCTTTCTTGTTCATCCAGAGTGAACCTTTGAGCTCTTCCATTTTTTCTTCAAGACGGCTGGCGTAGGCAGAAACGTATAAGGCTTCGCCGACGGCGAATAGTCCCACTGCCAACACGACGACGTCGATGCCGTCGAGTAACTCGGGCACGCCGAAAGCGAAGCGCGATTTGCCGGTTTGGCTGTCGATACCGATAACGCCAAGCAGGAGTCCGAGGAACAAACTAGTCAATCCGCGCACGGTCGAGCTGCCGATCACCGCCGACACTGTGGTGAAGGCGAAGATCATCAGCGCAAAATATTCCGCAGGTCCAAATTTAAGCGCGATCTCGACAACAATCGGCGCGAGCAGCGTGACCAATATCGTCGCGATGGTACCGGCGACGAAGGAGCCGATGGCGCACGTCGCGAGCGCCGGTCCGGCGCGCCCGTTTTTGGCCATCAGGTTGCCTTCCAGTGCAGTGGCAATCGACGCGGATTCTCCAGGTGTATTGAGCAGAATCGTCGTCGTCGATCCGCCGTACATGGCGCCGTAATAGATGCCTGCGAACATGATCAGCGCGCCCGTGGGATCGAGTTTCACCGTCAGCGGCATCAGCATCGCCACGGTGAGCGCCGGTCCGACGCCGGGTAGGACGCCGATGAACGTACCCAGCATTACGCCGATAAATCCCCACAATAGATTGAGCGGTGTGAGTGCGATGCTGAAGCCGTGCAGCAGTAGTCCGAAGGTGTCGCCCATGACCTTGTCAGATACCGGCGCCGCCTAGCAGCGGTCCGAGCCAGCCGGCCGGCAGATTGACGTTTAAGAATTTCACGAAAAAAAGAAATACTGCTAGGCCCAAAATAAAGCCGATGGCAAAATCTCGAGGCAATTTCATGCTACCGAAGCCGCGCGCGACGCAGGCGAAGAGAGCGGCTTGGGCCAGCACGAACCCAGCCCGATCGATTAAAAGAATCTGCGCGATCAGTCCGATACTGACCCAAACAAAAGCGCTGGGGTAGAAACGGTGCTCACCGCGTGCTTCCGGATCGTCCGGAATGGCGTTGCGCCAACCGCCTGACAGAGCCTCGTAGCACAACCAGATTCCTAAAAGAATGAGGCCGCCGGCGATCACCGCAGGGGCGACGTTTGGGCCTATCCGCGCGTAACCGCCGGCGCTCGATAACTGTGACGTTCCCACGGCAACCGCGATGCCGAGTATCAGGACCGACAGTGATAGAATGAGCTCCGCGGCTTTGTACTTCATGAGGAACTCGTCTGCTATTTGCTCTTGATCCCAAGCGAGTCGATGATGCCGGCGATGCGCTTGGTGTCTTCATCGATAAATTTTTTGTATTCATCGCCGCTCACGAAAATCTGCGACCAGCCGAGCTTTTCGCAAGTAGTCTTCCACAACGCGGTTTCAGTCGCGGCGCGAACGATTTTAACCAGAGCATCGCGTTGGGCGGTGGTGATTCCCGGCGCGCCGAAGACACCGCGCCAGTTGGCGAGCTCGACGTCGATGCCTTGCTCTTTCAATGTGTGAAATCCTTCGACTCGCGACGGGCTCGACACCGCGAGAGCGCGCATGCGCCCGCCTTTAATCTGCTCGGCAAACTCGCCGATGCCGGAAACGCCGGCGGTCACGTGGCCGCCGACGATCGCCGCGATCGCTTCGCCGCCGCCTTTGTAAGGCACGTAGTTAATTTTGCCGGGATCAACGCCTGTGGCCTTGGCGATCAGACCGACCAAAATATGATCCGTGCCGCCGGCAGAGCCGCCGCCCCAGGAGACGCCGCCTGGATTAGCTTTGAAGGCTTTGACTAAGTCGGCCATCGTTTTATGCGGCGAGCTCGCCGGCACGACGATGATCTCATACTCGCCGGTGAGACGCGCGACTGGCGTGACCATCGAGATACTGACGGGCGAATTTTCCAGATAGATGGCACCGACCATCACCATGCCGCCGATCATCACTGCGTTAGGATCGCCCTTCGCAGAATTTACAAACTGCGCCAGACCAATGGTGCCGCCGGCGCCGCCCTTGTTATCAAACTGCACGGAGGAAACGAGTTTAGCGCTCTGCATCGCCGACGCGAGGTTGCGTCCGGTCTGGTCCCAACCGCCGCCCGGGTTGGCAGGGATCATCATTTTTAGACTCGGCTGCGCATACCCCGCCACCGCTACGGCTGTGAACGCAACAGCGACGAAAAAGCTAAGAAACCATCTACGCATAGTGCCTCCTTTGATTGCTTGGGTTCGATTCAGACCCGTGTTCAGGGATGTATAGTAGACGATGGATAAATTGACAAGCTTCAATCGTTGCAGTCAAATCGCGCCGTCTCTTCTTAGGCGTGCGACCGCGTCGTGATCGTAGCCGAGTTCGGTGAGGATCTGTTCAGTATCGGCGCCCAATGCAGGCGGTGGGGTGGCGGGTTGAGGATCGCCGCTAGCCAGACGAAATCCTGCACGCGCCACCGCAATCGAGCGGTCCACACCAGGCGCGCTCTGAAAAGTTTTGACCATGTCGCGGTTGGTGATTTGCGCATGCTCTAGAATTTCAGGAATCGAGAGAACTTCGCCCGCGGGTACCCCGTGCGCATTAAGCGACGCGGACCACTCTTTGGAGGACTTGGCCACGAGGGCCATCTCAATTTCGGCCTTCAGCTCGTATCGGAGTTTTTTTCGGTCCTCGCGGTCGGCGAAACGCGGATCAGTTGCAAGCTCCTTCCTCCCGATGAGCTCGCACAGTTTCTCGAATTGTTCCTGCTGATTCGCCGCGATGTTGAGAAGACCGTCGCCGGTTTTGAAAGCTCCCGACGGGCTCGCCGTCATGTTTTCGTTGCCTAAAGGTTCCGGCCGCACGCCCGCGATCAGCCAGTTGGAGACCGCCCAACCCATGGTAACCAGCGTTGCCTCGAGCATGGAAACATCGATCCATTCGCCTTCTTTGCTTTTTTGCCGCCGGAAAAGCGCCGCGGCTAGCGCGAACGCGGCGGTGAGTCCGCCGATCGTGTCAGCGATGGGGAAGCCGACCCGGAGCGGCGCTGAATTCTTGTCGCCGGTCACGCTCATGACGCCTGACAACCCTTGGATGATCTGATCATAAGCCGGGTCGTCTTTGAGCGGCCCTGTTTGGCCGAAGCCTGAGATCGCGCAGTAAATCAAATCGGTCTTGAGCTTTTTGAGCTCGCCGTAGCCAAGTCCGAGTCGGTCCATCACTCCCGGCCGGAAATTTTCTACGACAACATCAGCCGTTCCAACCAGCCTGCGGAAAATTTCTTTGCCGTCCGGGTTCTTTAAATTGATCGTCACCGAGCGTTTGCCGGCGTTCTGCGCCAAAAAAGACGCGCCCATCAAACGCTTGTTCAATTCGGGATCGGCTCCCAACTGCCGTGCCAGATCGCCGGAGCCTGGAACTTCGACTTTGATCACATCGGCGCCGAGCTGCGCCAGCTGATAGCAGCAGAACGGCCCGGCTAGCACATTGGTCAAGTCGAGAACGCGAACGCCTTCGAGGAGGGGCATAGAAGTATTCCCTGATTAGACCCAACCCCCAACAGATCGCATGTGAGACAAACTGTCGCACCGGCCCAAAGAATTTTCTCTAGGATCAGCGACCAGTCCGTCAAACTTTTCGACATGAATAAGATGGCCGTTTTGACACGCAATGGTTTGTGCGTTCGACAGCAGCTGAAGAAAAAGTCCTGCGCGAAATCGTCGGTTCTCGACAAACTTTGATTTGTCCCAAAAATGCAAGTGGCCGCTATCTGCAAGAAGCTTAAGTAACTCAAAACCAACGCGGGTTCGTGAGTCGGGCCATGAATGCGTCATCAAATCCGTGAGCGAAACCGTCTCGGTGATCGGCAGGCCTTTGAGAAAATTGATGATGCGTGTAGTCACGAACAATGTATAAATATCGTCGCGAGAAAAACTTTCAGTTTCGATTGCCAGTGCCGTCAAGCGTGCCTTGACAAAATCGGTTTCGCTTAATTCAAGTCCATGCGCGATGGGCGAATTCGGGATTCGATAGAACGGGGATGCACCGAGCAGCACGGGAAGGCGCGCGTTGAAAGCCATCGTCTGGATCATGCTTGCCAAACTTTCATTGGGAAGGCCAAGAATTTGATAGGAGACGATTTTGAAGCCGAGTGCGTGGGCTTTGTTAACGACCTTCACGTAGGCGTCGAGCGTGTGGGGTCGTTTGGTGGTCTCACGAACGGTCTTGTCGGAGCTGACGAGCGCGAGATTGAGCTGTGAGAAACCAGCTTCGAACATCAGCTCGAGCAATTCATCATCGAGACTTAAATAACTGATGCCGTTCATCGCGACATATTCCATCTCGCGATTGGGAAAGCGCGCGATCAGACGGCGGCAAAGTTCCTTGAACGTGTTCTTGTAGTAAGTCAGGTTGTCATCTTCAAAGTCGATGACGCGGTAGCCTTGTCGATAACGTAATTCGATTTCTTCCAGAACGTTCTCCAATGAGCGGCGGCGATAGTTTGCTCCAAAGGTTGTGTGCACAGAGCAGAATGAGCACTTGTGCGGGCAGCTCCGCGACGTGATCATGAAAATCATCGGTTTGCCGACGAGTGTATAGGCCGATGGCGCGAAATCGCTTAGATCGGGAAACGGCAGATCGTCGATCGGGAAGTTGTCGGCCATCTGATTCAAGACGATTTTGCTACCGCGCTTGCAGGCTAAATTCGGAACCTGTTCGAGGGGTTTCTGATTTAGCAGATGACGCAAGAATTCGACGAACCCCTTCTCGCCTTCGCCGCGGATGACGAAATCCACGTGCGGCGACGCAAGCAGCGACTCCGGCGCCGCCGAAGCATGCGAGCCGCCCACGACGACAACGGCAGCTGTCCGGTGTTTCACGCGCGCGGCGATTTCGAGGGCTTCGCGGTAGTAAGGCGTGAAGAGCGAAGAGATACCCACGACGTCGGGTTTTAGATCGGCGATTTCAGCTTCGATCTCGTCGAATGATTTACCGAAGTGGTAGAACTGATGGAAGGTCGAAAAGGGCGACTTGTCGGCGGCAGAATAATAGTCGGTTAAGTAACGAAGCTGTTCAGGAATGGCTATGGTCCTACGTCCATAGCCGTGGTGGTAGTCTTTGATGAGGATATCGATAGCGGGAAGATGCTTTTTGACCGCGGCTTTGAGATAAGCGAGGCCGATGGGCTGCAGGCGGACATTGGTATCGTAGAAATCCCGGACCGGCGGCTGAATAAGAAGAACTTTCATCGACCTTTCGAGCTGTATATCCGATTCTATGGCCCGAGGAAACTTGAACCTGTCATAAACAAGCCGCCATTAAAACGGGCGGGCGGAAGAATTTCCCGACTCTGGCTTCACCTTCCTTTCTTTTAGTTCTTGCCCGCATACTGCTAGATCGCGTAGAATTCGCGGAAAATCAAATCACTGCAAGTGGCTACGAATAGCAACAACAATAAATCTCTGGAAGCTTGGATCTGGGATGCGGCGTGTTCGATCCGCGGCGCGGAGGATGCACCGAAGTATAAGGAATTCATCCTTCCATTAATTTTTGCGAAGCGACTTTGCGACGTTTTTGATGACGAGCTGGATCGTATCGCGAAGGAGGTTGGCTCTCGGACAAGGCGTTCAAACTGGTGAAGCACGATAAGAAGCTGGTCCGCTTCTTCCTGCCCGGCGCAGCTTTAGTCTTCAGACCCCGACCTGCCAGAGGTGGAGGCTGTCGGTGACGCTGTGGTAAACTCTACATAGCTGGCGATGAAACGCACCTTGCAGGTTTTGAACGAACTGGAACTCGGCGGCGTGATTGACCGTTACGCGATCGGCGGCGCGATGGGCGCGACCTTTTACGTCGAACCGCTGCTCACGTTCGACCTGGACGTGGTCCTGCCGCAGAGTGCTGCCGGCTTACTCTCGCTGGCTCCGCTTTATGAAGCGCTGCTGGCGCGGGGTTACATTGAGGAAGGCGAGTGCGTGCTCATCGAGGGCGTGCCGATCCAGTTTCTTCCTGCTTACAACGCACTGCTGGAAGAGGCGTTGAGGGAAGCCCGAGAGACGTTATATGAGGAAGTACCTACACGAGTGGTTCGGGCAGAACATCTTATCGTCATCTGTTTGCAAACCGGCCGGGACAAAGACCGGGAACGAGTGCGCATCTTTCGCGAGCAGGCGGAACTGGATATGAATTATCTGGCTGGCGTGCGTGCTCCAGCGCCGACGGCCTCGAAGGGAAATGGAAGCAATGGACACCCTGAAACCGGAAATCGCCCGGCTTTTCGCCGCGAAGGAAGCGCGCCGCCACAAGCTGGCGGCGCTGCCTTTCCCGGACAAGGTGCGAGCTGTGGTGTGCCTCCAGCAAATGGCCGCTCCGGTATTGCGCGCGCGAGGTATAAAAGTACGCGTGTGGAATCTCGACGACCGCGTCGCGTAATTCATGCCCGCACCCGGGGAACACAAAACCGTCCAGGCCCGTATCCTCGCCTACGCCCAAGAAATCGGCTGGGGTTACGTCTCGCGGGCCGATGCTGAAGCCCGACGTGGCTTCGATCCCGACGGTGCCACTCCCGAGGACCGCGCTCGACTGGCATCTCTGTATTTCGACGATCTGCTCCATGCCCAAACAAGAACGCGCAGAATGAAAGTCCGGAACAATGGCCAATAGAGATCGTCACATGAAAACATCTTCGTCTTTTGCGCCGTTCCTTGAACCGCGCAATCTGCGCCGCATGGCAGGCGCGGTATCGTTCGAACGCGGCGAGGACTATTTCCTCAATGGACAGGTCAAGGCTTTGGCCGAACACGAGGGTACGATCACGGCAAAGGTGCAAGGCACTCGCCCGTATCGGGTCAAGTTTTGGATTGATGAGGGGGACGACCTGGAATACTCGTGTACTTGCCCGGTGGGTGCGGATGGTGACTTTTGCAAACATTGTGTGGCTGTGGGACTCGCATGGCTCGAGGTTGGACAGTCGAAGTCTCCGGGACAAGGTAAGGCGCAGCAGGGTATAACAATGGACGATGTTCGCGCCTATCTCCTAGGACTAGACAAGAACGCGTTGGTGGATATGCTTGTAAACCGCGCGATAGAGGACGACCGCCTGCGCCAGAGCCTGTTCATCAAGGCGGCGAAAAAAAGCTCCAAGGGGCTCGACCTCGCCACCTATCGCCGCGCCATCGATGACGCCGTGGAACCGGACGGATTCGTTGACTACCGAAGCGCCTATGACTATGCGCATGGGATCGAAGAGGCGATCGATTCCGTGGAGGAGTTGCTGAAAGAAGGACATCCCGTGGAGGTCATCGAGCTTGCGGAACACGCTCTCAAAGCGGTCGAAGAGGCCATGGGATCGGTCGACGACTCGGACGGGTACATGGGCGGCATTCTCGAGCGGCTCCAGGATCTTCATCACAAGGCGTGCAGGAAGGGCAAACCCGATCCGGAAGCACTGGCCCGGCGACTCTTCGAATGGGAGCTGCGCACAGACTACGACACGTTCTACGGTGCTGCGGCAACCTATGCGGATCTCCTCGGGAAAAAGGGGGTGGCTGTTTATCAGCAGTTGGCGGAGGCGGAATGGACCAAGGTGCCGGCGATCGGCCCCGGCCGCGATGACCCCGAGAAGTACGGGAAGCGATTTCGGATTACGCATATTATGGAGACGCTTGCCCGCCAGACGGGAGATGTAGAGATGATCGTTGCTGTAAAGAAACGTGATCTTTCTTCCGCTTACCGCTATCTCCAGATCGCCGAAACTTATAAGAGCGCCCGGCAGCGTGACTTGGCGCTGGAGTGGGCGGAGCGCGGT
Organism: Verrucomicrobiia bacterium; assembly: GCA_035637295.1. Lineage (GTDB taxonomy): Bacteria > Desulfobacterota > Binatia > UBA9968 > UBA9968 > DP-20. The sequence continues at coordinate 3,052 of DASPXM010000421.1, read as the reverse complement.
ATTAAGACCTTTCCGGAACGAACCGACTCGCGGCTGCGCGAGTTCCTCGCTGAGGAATATCACCGCCGCAAACGTCACGACGATGCGATGGCTCTGATTTGGACCGAGTTCACGGAATCTCCGAGTCTGGAGCAATACAAGAAATTGAAAGCTCATGCGGAACGGATTAGTCAGTGGGAACTATGGCGGGAGAAGGCGATTGGATATCTGCGCGAGCAGATCGCCATAGCAAAGAGTGAGCCGCAAAAGAATCGGTGGTATCGCAAAGCGGACCATTCAGAACTCGTTCGGATATTCCTCTGGGAGAAAGACGTGGAAGGCGCTTGGCGTGAGGCCCAAGAGGGCGGCTGCTCAAATGATCTGTGGCTGGAGCTTGCCGCTAAGCGGAATAAGGATCATCCCGAAGATGCGCTGCCGATCTACCAGCGCCAGATCGAGCCCACGTTGGACCGGAAGAACAACGAAGCGTACGCGGAAACCATCAATCTCCTGCGAAAAGTGCGAGAGCTAATGGTTAGGCTTGAGCGGAAGGACGAGTTCACAAACTATCTCGACAGAGTCCGCACGGCCCATAAGCCCAAGCGGAACTTCATGAAGCTGCTCGAGAGATTGTAGGAACAGCCTCCCGAGCTAAATTGTGCTATTCATAAGCCGAAATGAAGCGAAAATCCGAAGCGGAGTCAATTCGTGAAGATCGACCAAATTGAAACCACCAAGCTTGAGATGCCTTACACCAAGCCGCTCGTCACAGCAACGAACAATTTTACCGTCGCGCGAGGTTTGCTGGTCAAAGTTGTCAGCGACGGCGGCACCGAGGGGTACGGCTATGCCGATCTGTTTCCACGCACGGGCGAGACCCCGGAAACCGCGCAGCAGGTTATCGAATCCGTGCTCAAATCGCAGGTCATCGGCAAGGAACTGGAAGATCTCGCGCGCATCAGAGCCGACGTCGATCATGTGCTAACCGGCAACCCGCGCGCCAAAGCAGCCCTGGAGATGGCTTTATGCGACGCTCTGGCGCGCAGTTATCACATTCCACTCTACGTCATGCTCGGCGGCCGATACCGCAGTGAGATCCAAGTCATCAAAATGGTAAGTGTCGGCGCGCCCGACGCAATGGCCGAGGAGGCGAAGCAGCTGGTGCGCGACGGATTGGCGTTAAAGCTAAAGGTCGGCGGAAAAATCGAACTGGATCTCCCTCGTGTCGCAGCAGTGCGGAAAGCGGTCGGCGACGATGTCTTTATCAAGGTCGACGCCAACGAATCCTATGACGCGAAGACTGCCATTCGTTTGGCCAAGGGTCTGGCCGATCATGGTGTGGAAATTTTCGAGCAGCCGGTGCCGCGCGATCAATTCGACGCGTTGTGGGAAGTCAAAAAGCATTCGCCGATCAAGATCGAAGCGGACCAGTCGGTGCGCAATGCGGCGGAGGCTCAATTGGTGATCAAAAGTCGCATGGTCGACTCGATCAACACGGGGATTCCGAAAGTCGGCAGCATCGGCGAAGTGCGGCGGATTGCCGAGCTATGCGAAATGAACGGCATTCGTTGCGCGCTCTCGAATACCGCGGGCAGCATGGTCGGCGACGCGGCGGCGATGCATCTCGCCGCGAGCACGCCGGGAATTGCGCCACTTTGCGAGCTAGGCGAATTCGAAGTCATCACCGGAGATCCGTTCTTCGGACTGTCGGTCGAGAAGGGCGTGATCACGGTACCTGAAGGTGAGGGGTTGGGAGTGAGTCTAAGGGGATTCTAGAGAGAAAACTGGAGTATTGGAATACTGGAGTACTGGAATGATGGGCCGAGAAACCCAATACTCCAACACTCCTTCACTCCAGTACTCCATATTTCTTCGGAGGTAGTTTCGTGGGGGAAAAGCGGTCCGGTTTTGCTGCGGCGATCGATGCTATCGTCGCGGACTGCAATGACCGGCTCGAGTGGGTGCGCTTTTCCAACGACCACCTGACCAAAGCAGCGGCGCGGGTGCTCATCGAACAGTGGTCGAGCTTCACGCGCCATAGCCGGCAGTGTTGGGCTCATGTCGTTGGCAATTGTCCAATCATCGAAGTGCGCAAATTCATCGTCACGGAAAATCTGTACGAGGAGGAAGCGCAGGAGGGGCACTCCCATTTCGAGATCCTTGTGCGTATGGGCATGGCGTTGGGGTTAACCCGAGATGAAATCGTCAATGCCAAGCCATTACCTTCGACCGTCGTCGCCATGCACGCCTGGGAGACGCTGACGAAAAATCGAACGTGGTATGAAGGATTGGCGGCAAAGTCGGTCCTGGAGCGAACCAACGATCGCAACTGCGGCAATTTTTCACATCATCAGGCAGAACGCTGGATGCGCCAGCTCAATCTCACCAAGGAAGATACCGAGTTTTGGTGGATGCATGATTCCGTCGATCAGATTCACGGCGACGGCTCGCTAAAATTACTGGAGAAGTATTTAAGGACCGAGGAGGAAAAGCGCATGACGTTGCGCGCGGCGGAAGAATCGATGATGGCCTGGCAAATTTATTTTGACGGGTTTTATTATGAAGGGCTCAGAAGAACCGCGGCGAAAGGCTGAAGCGCCGCGGTTTGGTTCAAAACGTTCAAATGGTTCAAGCCGTTCAAAACGTTTATGAGCCGCCTCACGGCGACGGGCTACTTGTCGAATAACGGCTTGAACTACGACGTGATCATCTTTCTATAGGAATTAACCATGGCGAAACCGGAAATGAAGAAAACGCTCGCGCAGTTTAACGAAGATCTCGCGCAGGTTCACATGACCGGCCAGTGGATCTACGAAGAGCTACTGAACCGCGCCATCGGCGGGCCGCGGCCGAGAGGTGACGCTTATCTGTGGCCGTGGAAAATGGTTTACGACAAGTTAATCGAAGCATGCGACGTGCTCGAAGAAAGCTTCACCGCGCGCCGCAGCGTGTTGTTCGGCAATCCCGGTTTGAACGACAATGCCACCACTCATACGCTCTTGATGGGCATCCAGATGATCAAGCCCGGCGAGATTGCTTGGGCACATCGGCACACGTTGGCGGCGATCCGCTT